>JAFGKV010000164.1 GCA_016928395.1 Candidatus Fermentibacterota bacterium
ACCGCCGGTGCGGCCAATGTCGTCGTTCGCGCGATCTCATCATCCCCGTCGGTGGTGGTGCTGGATTCCGTCGCGACCGTGGGCTCCCTCGCCACTGGTCAGACGATGGCTGTGCAGGGCGCTCTGGTGGTTGTCGTGGCTCCGGATGCGTATCACGGCCAGCAAGTTTTCATCACCCTCTCCATGAGTGCCGATGGCGGCTACGGTGCCTCAGCCGAGATTCCGCTGACCCTCTCTGCCTCCATGCCCCATTGGCCGCGTTCGTTTGACGCTATGGTGAGCGCTCCCAAGGCGTTAGATTTGGATGGCGACGGAGATCGTGAGCTGGTGTTCGGCGATGGCAATGGCCTGGTTCACGCCGTACACCATGATGGAACCCCGCTGGCTGGGTGGCCCGTGTCCGTCGGCGCCGGCGTGTCGGCGGTCGGCGCCCCGGTCCTGGGCGACATGGATGGTGATGGGCAGCCCGAGATCGTGGCAACCGCCGGCACCGGCGTCTATGCCTGGCGGCGCGACGGCACGCCCATGCCGGGGTGGCCCTTCGCCATCGGCCTGTCGTCAAACTCCCTGTTGCGGCTCTCGACCATGATGGAGGATCTGAACAATGACGGCACGCAGGAGGTCGTGGTCACCGCCACCTTCGGCCAGATCTCTGTGCTGAGCCGCACAGGCGCCCAGCTTGCCTCCATTTCAGCCGGCGACAGCATCTACTGCGCCCCAGCCCTGGCCGATCTGGATGGCGACGGCGATCTCGAGATCGTGGTGGCCTGCGGCCCGCCTACGGGTACCACAGGGAGTGTCAAGGCGTGGCATCACAACGGGTCGCCCATGCAGGGCGCATGGCCGGTTGCGACCGAGGGATTGCCCCAGGGAGGAATCACTGCCGCCGACCTGGACGGCGACGGCGCTGATGAGATTATCGTGCCCGCCGGAACGCTTGGCGCATCCCCGAACGGGAATCTCTATGTGCTGAAGGGCGACGGTTCGAACTATGCGGGATGGCCCAAGTCGTTGGCGCCCATGATCGTGTGCCAGCCCTCCATCGCCGATCTGGACGGCGACGGCCAGCTCGACATCGTGATTCCGGTTCGCGATACGCCTTCAACGAGCCAGATTCACGCCCTACGCCGCACGGGTGCATCGTTGCCCGGATGGCCCGTGGCCGTGCTGGCCAAGGTCTCGTTCATATCACCGGCGCTGGCGGATCTGGATTCGGATCGGAAGCTCGACGTAGTCGTCACCACCGAGACCGGAGCGGTGCATGCGTGGGACCGCATGGGGGCGCCGCTGGCGGGATTTCCTATCCAGGTGAGCCCCACGTTCTCTTTCACCGGCGTGCCGACCTTGGACGACCTGGATGTAGACGGGGATCTCGACCTTGTTGCCGCGAGCCTGGAGGGCACGGTGCACGCATGGGATCTACCTGGCGTATACACCCCAAGTATGATTGCGTGGGCAATGAGCCGCCACGATCACGGCAATACCAGCAACATCAGGCTGCGAGGCGCCGGTTCCGGGCCAGGCCAGACGCGGCCCTCGGCACTGACCCTGGCGTGGCCGGTTCCCAACCCCTCAACGGGAGAGACCGAGATCAAGTTTGCGTTGCCGGCTGCGGCAGAAGTGACCCTTCAGATCTGTGATGTATCAGGAAGACTGATCTATGTGTTGTCTTCGGAGGAGCGCCTTGAACCCGGAGCGCACCACATCCGCTGGCACGGCCTGAATGACGCCGGCCTCCGCGTCCCCTCAGGCCTCTACCTTGTCACGCTCGAGGCTGGAGGCCTCATCCGCACCCGCCCTGTGGTGCTCTTTCGGTCGTAGGGGAGGGCGTCTGCCCTCCCATCGTCTTGTCCGTAGGAAAGGCACCCGTGGCCTCCCGAGGCCATCTATCGTGGTTTCGGGCACGAGAAATCATGGGTCCGACAGGGAGGACCATGTCCTGAACCTCCGCCTTATGGAGCCTCAGGGGATGGAGCATCCGTAGCGCTATCTAAACCTCGTCCGCCGAGTTGCCGACGTAGCAGGCCGTGGTAGGGACCGGACCCTCGTAGCAACTTGGCACAAACTCACCCAGAGCGGCGGTGCCAGTGTAGCACCAGGTCCCGTCTCCGCCGCCGCTCTCGCAGGCCCCTAGGCCGGTGTAGCCATCCCCGAAACTGCAATCTCCTCCGGCTATCGCACCCGAGCCGGCAGCGCATCCTTGGGAATCGCCCTTGGCACTGCGGGCATTGAGGGGTCGAAGTTCAGGTCGTTGATAGATCATCTCGCTCCTCCAAGGTTGGAGAAAAGATGTAACTCCCCTATAGAACAGATATCAAAATAGCACATCTCCAAAAGCTGTCAATAGCCTTTCGCAAAACGATCGGCCGCCCCCCGTGCAGTCGGGGCCAAAGCGATCACCGTAGGGGAGGGACCTGTGCCCTCCCGTTGTTCCCACCGTAGGGGAGGGACCCGTGCCCTCCCGTTGTTCCATCCGTAGGGGAGGGCGTCTCTGCCCTCTCGGTCTTCGGGCGACCAGGGGCGGTCGCCCCTACGAGGCAACGGTTCCGTGGTCGGCTCCGTAGGGGAGGGACCTGTGCCCTCGGTTCGCTCGGAGTTGTCAGTCATCAGTTGTCAGTGGGTTTTGCCCGTTTGGGAGGGCCTTGTCTTGGCATCCGCCGGTGCGGGAGCAACTGCCCTCCCGTTGTTCCATCCGTAGGGGAGGGCGTCTCTGCCCTCCCGTTGTTCGGGCGACCAGAGGCGGTCGCGCGCCATGGCGGAATGGTTGACATCTCGACCTTCATGTCGTGACATCGGACACAGGAGAATGATGTCATGGTTGAAAACGCCCACTGTCCCCGTCGGAAGCAAATTCGTCTGGATGCCCCGGCGTATGCAGTACCCGGCACGGTCTTCCATGTGACGGTCTGCTGTCGTGACCATGCTCCGCTCCTCTCCGATGTCGATACCGCAAGGGTCATCCGGGAGACTCTCATGAGTGGCGACTTCGCCGGCCGATGGGATCTCTATGCGTTCGCAATCATGCCCGATCATGTCCATCTTCTCATCGGTGTGTCCGAGTGGAATCTTGTTCGGGCAATCGCTGCCTGGAAGTCCCAGACAACTCGGCGTCTGTGGGCCCGGGGTCATTCTGGCTCCGTATGGCAACGGTCATTCCATGATCACGGGCTTCGTCAACAGGAATCGGCGAAGGATGTGGCGGAGTACATCGTCGCAAACCCAGAGCGGGCTGGTCTACCCGAACGCACCCAATTCGTATGGCATCGTTGGATGGCTCCGTAGGGGAGGGCGTCTCTGCCCTCCCGTTGTTGTTTGTTTGTAGGGGAGGGACCTGTGCCCTCCCGTTGTTGTTCGTTCGTAGGGGAGGGACCCGTGCCCTCCCGTTGTTCCATCCGTAGGGGAGGGCGTCTCTGCCCTCCCGTTTCGGGCGACCAGAGGCGGTCGCCCCTACGAGGCTGGGTTGACATCGGTTCCGGACCCGTGCCCTCCCGCGCCACCCCTAAGTCTTGACAGCCTACCGCCTGGCAGCTCATATGCATCTCAAGTCCTTCGCGCGGTCTGCCGTGGTTGTTCGATGTGATTCCACTGTCCTGAGGAGGCTCGATGCTGGGAACCCTAATTAGGCGCCTCCGACTGGAGCGGGGCATCTCCTTGGGGGCTTTGGCCGACGACGCCGGCGTCGCCCCAGAGATGCTCGAAGCTCTTGAAGCCGAACGTGTCGAGCTGATTGACGACTCAGAGGAGTTCCTGAGGATCATAGATCGGCTCGAAGTGCGCCAGGCGTTCACATTCGGGCAACTCCTCGATGCCAACCAGCCTCGGCGCTTTCGGGCCTACAATGTCGGGTTGATGAAGAGCGGCACATCCTCCATCGCGGGCATCTTTGGAGACTATCGTACCAGGCACGAGTTCATGCTGCTCAAGACCAGCAACGAATACGGCCGCTATTGCCACGGCACAATCTCCCGAGATGAGTTCCGCGAGTTCCTTCGACACCGGGATGTCTCCGGCGCCCTTGAAATGGATTCGACGAGTTGGTCTTTCGAGTATGTCGATTTCCTGGTCGATGAGTACCCGGATGCGCTGTTCATCTTCACCTTCAGAGACTGCTACTCGTGGCTCAACTCGGTCATCGACTTCATACTGTGGTCAGAAAGGATTGAGTTCACGGGAAGACTGCGCGGCCGGCTCGGAATTCCCTTCGACCTCGCGCGTGGCGACGCAGCATCACGGGACAAGCTCGTGCCTACGATGGCTTCACTGGCCGAGGGCTTCCTGAGATTGTGGCGCGAGGCCAACGAGAAGGTGCTCCAGGCAGTACCGCCCGAGCGGCTGTTGATAGTGCGGACCCATGAGATATCGAAGAGTCTTGGAAGGATGGCGGAGTTCATCGGCGTTCCAGCGGATACGCTGATCCAGCGGCGATCCCACCTGTTCAAGACCCCGGTGAAGAGGCGAATCCTTCACACCATGGAGTTCGATCGCCTGAACGCCTTCTGCGATCAGCATTGCGGGCCGCTCATGCGCCGGCACTTCCCGGAGTTAAACCTCAAAGAGTATCTGGCCCAGACCTCGTCCGCGAAGCCCTGACTCCCAGTCGAGCGACAGCTCCCGTGGTTTCGGGCGACCAGGGGCGGTCGCCCCTACGAACGCGGGCTTCGCATCGCACCACCGAAAGCCTGTATCCTCCTCGAAGTTTCGGGATCTTGACACAGACTCCATACACAATTAGTATGGATGCGTACTCAGTATGCATACCGGAGGTGTTCAATGAAGAGTGTGGTGGCGGAACGAGGGCAGGTGACGATTCCGAAGCCCATGCGCGAAAAGCTTGGGATCAAGCCGAAGTCGGTGCTCGATTTCACGGAAGAAGACGGGCGACTTATCGCCGTGCGGATTGACGAGCACGACGTGGTTGAGGCGGTGCGCGGGTGCCTGAAAACCGGCAAGACCACCGAGGAGATCATGACCGAGCTGCGAGGGCTCGAGTGATCACGGCGGTCGACACGAATGTGCTCTTGGATGTCTTCCTCGACGATCCTTGCTTCGGCATGTCATCAGCGGCGCTGCTGCGAAGATGTATCGGCGAGGGAGTCGTTGCTGTGGGCGAGGTTGTGTGGGCGGAATGTGCGGCGGCCTTCCCGAATGATGAGGATTTCCGCACGGCCATGGCTGCCCTGGGCGTGAACTTCGTGGCCACATCCGCAGACGCGGCCCTTCGAGCGGGACGCGCGTGGCGGCAGTATCGGAGCCGAGGGGGATCGAGGCAGCGGATGGTTGCCGACTTCTTGATTGGGGCGCACGCGCTGGTGCAGACCGACCGCCTGCTGAGCCGCGATCGAGGCTTCTATGCGACCTACTTCCATGACCTGACCGTGCTCGACCCATCGCACCAGGTTCGCCCAACACCGTCTTCGTAGGGGAGGGACCCGTGCCCTCCCGTCGTTCCGTTCGTAGGGGAGGGCGTCTCTGCCCTCCCGTTGTTCGTGCGACCAGGGGCCGTCGCTCCTACGAGCGAAGCGAAGGATTCATCCATTCACCAGATGACCGACAGGCCTTCGGCCTGACGAAGCTTTCGGTCGGCGGTCACCAGAGGTGCCCCGAGGACAGAGGCGGTGGCCATGATGAGGCGGTCGGCAGGATCGCGGGGAGCGGGTTCGGGCAGCATTACTGCCCGAAGGGCAATCCGGTTGTCCACCGGCACGAACCTGAGAAACGGCACGCCCTCCGATCTGGCGATCCACGCCGCAATATCCATGGTGAGGACCAGGCGGCCGCGGGAGACAAGCATGGCCACCTCCCAGGCGCTGATGGAGGATACCCGTAGCCCGTCACGGGCGATCTCGGAATCTATGGCTTCTCTGGCCGCGGGCGAGAGTTTCTCCGGCGAGGCCGCCCACCACACCCAGGCGTGGGTGTCCAACACGATCACGACAGTGCCTCCCACTCCTCGGGAGGGATCGCCGGTTCGGTCGGCCTATCATAGCGGATGACCGAGCCACGCACGCCAGCAAGGGCTTTGTTTACATCAACGCGATAGGGCGCAACGACCGCAACCGGGTTGCCGCGATCAGTGATGATCACCTCGTTGCCCGTTCGCTCCACATCGCGGAGATACTCCAGCGCCCGGGCCTTGAACCGTGACTTTGACACTGTGACAGCCATTGCCATCCTCCATTTCAAAGACCATGGTCATATTACTGTAGTCTTTAAAGAAAGGCAAGGCTCCGCCCCTACGATGGTGGGTTGACATCGGTTGTCCGTAGGGGAGGGCGTCTCTGCCCTCCCGTGGTTTCGGGCGACCAGGGCATTCGCCCCTACGGGGCTGGGTTGAGATCGGTTGTTCCGTCCGTAGGGGAGGGCGTCTCTGCCCTCCCGATCTTCGGGCGACCAGGGGCGGTCGCCCCTACGGGGGTGGGTTGCCCATCGGATGCCGTAGGGGAAGGACCTGTCCCACATCAGGCGGTGCGGGAGCAACTGGCCTCCCGGGAGGATGCCGCTAACCAGGGGCGGCTCGACTGTCGGTTGCCGGCGTACTCGCCCGGCTCCTGATCCGGTGTCTGGAGGTTGACTCTCCTTTGCGCCGGCCGGGTAGGCGGTGTCCTTGGCATCACTCCGTCTTGCTCGTAGATTACTCCCATGGGTACATATGAACGGCTGTATGAACACATTCTCGTGCGTCGCTCCGACGCGCACGTTCGTTTCGATGCGCTCTGCAACCTTCTCGTTCGCTTGGGTTTCGAGGAACGGATCAAGGGCGACCACCACATCTTCACGATGACCGGTGTCGAAGAGATCCTCAACCTCCAGCCAGTTGGCAGCCATGGCAAGGCGTACCAGGTCAAGCAGGTCAGGGACATCATCCTGAAGTACCGTCTGAGATTGGGAGAATGAGCATGAAGTCCAAGTACGAGATTCTCATCTACTGGAGCGATGAAGACTCGGCATTTGTGGCTGAGGTCCCAGAGCTGCCTGGATGCATGGCGGACGGAAAAACCTACCAGGAAGTTCTGTCGAATGTCGAGCAGATCATCGCGGAATGGATCGAGACTGCAGAAAGACTCGGTCGGCCGATCCCGCAGCCGAAGGGCCGCCTCGTCTACGCTTGAGCCCCATCCGCGCGTGGAACACCGCGGTGAGGTCGGGGGCGAGTCGAGGGGACGTTCGTTCTAAGAGGGTCAAGAGGGGCAAGGCCTGGCCAGGCATGGGCGGCCTCAGTGCACGCATCATGCACGACTGTCGACGGTTGCCCCCGCATCCGCCTGTGCGGGAAGCCACGCGCGAGGTCCGAAAGGCAGCGACATGCGCGGCTGCCGCCAGCTCCTACACTCGCGAAGTAGCGTGATAGGACTGCCTGGGAGGCGCGGGTGTCGCCCAGCATCCTGAGAATCTTGCACGTGGACTGAAACTGGACACATGGGGTCCTTGATCCGCACAGCTCCCCCACCGTGCGTCATCCCCATATGGGCCTTCGCGAGAAAGGATACCTCCACCGTCCGACCTGCCACATGTCCGGCCCTAACCCCTGAGCGTCCCTCGGGTATCTACATGATCCGCCTCAGAGCCGGCGGTTCAAGCCGTACGCGACCCGTTGTTGTTGTGAGGTCGTAGGGGAGGGCGTCTCTGCCCTCCCGGTCTTCGGGCGACCAGGGGCGGTCGCCCCTACGAGGTCGGGTTGACTGAACTCCTGACATGGGTTCCGTTTTGCCTGCGGTTTTTCGGCCAGAAAACGCACGCCGAAGTTTATTTTGAACGTCCCTCGCGCGCGCGTGCGCGCGCCTGAGAAAACCGCAATGAGTAGTGCAGACCCGCAGGATCACATCGCCTTGCAGGACAATAGGTTGCACGTGGTATGTCAGGAGTTCAGGTTGACATCGTTGCCCGAATGGACTGAACCCTCCAACCCTGGCGTCTGATCGTTGCCTGCGTCGCGCAGCGAGCCCCCGTCAGTCGCAGCCGCTAGAGCAGGCCTTGAAGTCGAGATTCAGGAAGGCCTTGAAGTCGTCGGTTTCGAGGTAGTCCATCTCCCGCTGGAAATCTCGTGAGGCCACGCTCTTGGCACCCTCAACCGACAGTGGAATCTCAAAGGCCGAGTCGTCTCCCGCAGTGCCCGTGACCCGGGTGAAGAACCACTCGGCGCCAGGGACCGGCACATCCACGATATCGGGCAAGGGCACCAGCTGAAATGCCGAGAACAAGATTATGCAGAATCGGTACATGGCGCGTTCGAAATCGGTGAATGCGGGGCGGAGGAGCTGAAGCCGGAGCTTGTCGTGAAGGGCCTCGCCTTCGACGCCGATAAGGTAGTTGCGCGGGATGTACCGGGGGATATTGAACGCAATGTAGTCGGTTCCGGGCAGGCCCTGAACCACGTGGCGGAGATCCATGCTGCCGATGAACATCCGGCAGTCCCCCCGGAGCTTGCCCTTGAGACTGACCACATCGGCGGGGCCTCGCCGCTTCTCGAAGAATAGCTCGGCCTTGCCCGTGACCTTGTAGCGGGTTCGCATATAGGGCGCGCCGGCCAAGTAGTAGTCGATCCTGAGGTCGCCGTCTAGCGGGCCTATGTAGCGCTCGCAGTTGCTGAGCGCATCGTCAACTACCCACTCGGTGCATTTCTCGATAGCGGTGGTCAGCGGCCCCTGAATATCCTGGAACCCACCGCAGGCGTTTTCGATCTCCCTGACGGCCAGGAGGCCATTCCGCTTGCATTCCTGTATCATCGCCTGCTGCTCGGGGGTGTACTGGTCGAACAAGTAGCTGTCAATGAGCTTCTGAACACCCTCGGTCAGCGCGTTCTTCATGGTGTTCAGACACCACACCGTGACCCCCTCCACCAATGTCACGACCTTCAGATAGAGGTTCAAGGTCTCCTTAACGACTTCGCACTGATAGAACCAGTGCTGACACCAAAAGGCGGTTGACTTCGTATCGGCGACCCTGTCCACCACAACGGCCTGGGCCTGGCGAACCGCGTCGCTATGCGTTGCGAGCAGCAGGGCTCCTTGCGCCAGCGCCTCCTGTACTTCAGGCGCGGGAACCCCCTCAGCCGCGGAGGTCAGGGCTTCCATGGCAATCTGGAACTGAGTGATGCGTTCTTGGGCGGAGTCGAGTGCCTGCAGGGCCGCGGCCGCCTGCTGCAAAGCCTCCCCCTGGCCCGGGGTTGCCGGGTAGTCCGCCGTGGCAGTGTGAAACAGGCGAATGGCCTCCATCTGAGTGCGGCCGGCGTCGGCAAGAGCCTGGGCAGCGAGCCCGAATGCGGCCGCGGTTTCGACAACCTCGAATGACTCTTCGGCCACCTCGTCAAGCCCGGGCGCTTCGACTCTCGCAATCCAGTTGCCCGCAACGGCCAGCGGCCCTGAGGTCCAGGAGAAGCGCCCATCGTCAGCCCGGGTTACCGAGCCGTCTGTGCCAACCTGGGTTAAGGCAGTGGCCGGGGGCACGAGCATCACGTGAACCTCATTTGCCGCCGCAGACGGAGCCGCCCACCCGCTGACCGTGAGAGACAGCCCCCGCACCGCCGGGGTCGGAGCGATGGTGAATTGAATGAACTGCCCATCGTAGGCAGCCGACTCTCCCGCCAAAGCTTGCAACAGCATCGCCGCCAGCCCCGCGCGAGACCACCCCGCGAGGCCGTGGGTGCCGCCCGGGCTAGACCTCATCGGAGGCATCCTGGGGCAATGACGCTGTCTGGGTCAGCCCACGAACAATAGTCATGTACCGCTGCTCCAAGGCCAAGGCAGTAAACCCGAAGCCGATCATCACCGTGGTGGTGAAGAAGCACCCCAGCACGGCCAGAGGAAGCACGGCGGCCATGAGTTCCACCGTGCCCCGTTCCAGGGATCCGGTTTCCAGGGCGTTGACAACGAAGATGGGGTTGACTAGAGCCGGGGACTTGATGAACAGCCAGGCCAGGGTTGTGGCGAGGATCACCAGGGATAGTATTCCCGCCGGCTTCCAGGATCGGAGCAATCGCGTCCGTTTTTGGATGAACAGTGCGTCACGATCTGAGATGGGCATCGGCTTCTCCCTCGTATCGATTGGCCTCTTGACGGTATCCGTGGCCGCCAAGGATAGCGCCGCCTCTATCGCGCGGAAGGCACTCCGGGTGTAAAGGCATCCACGCGAGTTTTCACCGTCGTCGGCGAGGCGGCGAGGTGCGCAATGGGCCGTAGGGTCATGTCGTGCGACGTGCGTCTCTCACGATGTGCCACGCGAGGATGGCCCACAGAAGAACAAGGCCATCCACCGTTCCTTGGCATCAGGTTGCGCCGTGGGGCACAAGGCACAGGAAGCGCATGCCTTCGAGGCCGGCCGCGAATTGGTGCTCCTCGCCCGGCTTCACCAGAGCGAAACAGCCCCGCTCCAGGGCGGTCCAGTGGCCTTCGGCCCAGAGTTTGCCGGTGCCGTCGATCACGAAGACTTCGTGTTCCCACGCGTGTTCATGGCGCGGGGTCTGGCCATTGGGTTCGAGCCGAATGAGACGCATGGCAAAGGTCGGTGCGCCCTTGGCTCTGTCGATCAGCCATGAGATGGATGCGCCTGATGCGCCTTCGGCGTTCACCGGATTCAGTATCGCGTCATTGATGGTTCCCATGAGCATTGGGGTTCCTCCTAGCTTTGGTGAGGAGTGAGGAGTGAGGAGACAGCCAGTTCACTCTTCTGCTCCCTTCCATTTTCTGTGTTCTCTGTGCCTCTCTGTGGTGAGTCTGCCTTCGCTCGTAGTGCGCAGTGCGCAGGGTTCAGGGTTCAGTAAGGCCTCTGAGTGCCAAGGCACTCAGGGCTTTCAAGGTTGAGAGGACGGCGCATTGCAGGTGCGCGGTGCCACGGTTTCCCTGTAGGAGCGGCGTCCGCCGCGAACGGGTCGGGCTCAACGTCAGATTGTCTACACCTTCGCGCCTTACGGCGCTCCTACATTGTAGCCACGCCGCTCTGCGGCGTGTCACCTGGGCGGGCACAGAGTCCCGCCCCTACGGACATGATGGGCACCAGCCCTCGTAGGGGCGACCGTCTCCCGTCGCCCGCCGGGGGTTCG
>JAFGKV010000165.1 GCA_016928395.1 Candidatus Fermentibacterota bacterium
ACAGCACTTCCCCGGGGGTGTGCGCCCAGGATGTCCTCCGCCTTGGACACAGTCCTGGAGGCTACCGTAACCGTCACACCTTCGCAGTTCAGAAGGTAGCGGACCAGTGGTCGTGAGACGAGCCCGGCTCCCAGTACCAGTACATTCTTCATGGTGATTCCTTTCTCGGAGAGTGCCTGCGACTGCAGCGTACTATGTTGATTTCAGATGTCGCGCCACGTGGCGCTCCAGGTAGGCGAAAGGCGGCGTGAGCTTTCCATGCCACAGGATTGTGGCGCGGCGAACCTCGATAGGAAGGCCGCTTTCCTCCAAAGAGGACCCGTAGTCTGCATCGGCAAAGGCTGGCACAAAGGGGTTCAGCGCGCGGCTGAACGCCTCTGATGCCTCCCGCGGGAACTCGCACGGGAGATTATCCACCGCCATGACCACCGGCCCGCACCCAGCCACACCCAAAACGGTGACATGATGAATGGGATCGTACACATAGATGGGTTCATCGGGATCTGTTGCCTTCACCGTGAACTCAACCGATCCTTCTATGTCACAGCTGACATCCCCGACAACTCGGAGTCGTGGTCGCACTGGGCCGGTGACCTCACGCTGAAGCTGATCCTTGGTGATGAGGCGGGGGTATCGGCTGTCCCAGTAGATGCCGTTGAGCAGAACAGTCAGGGAAGTCCAATAGTTGGCGAATACAGATCGATAGTTCTCCGGGTGGCCGAAGTAGTCGTTCAACTCGAAGCTGTGGGACGCGTCCACCGGTTCCACGAGATGCTCCTCCCGGAACACGACTTTGTAGATACGGTCACGGGCTCCCCGCGTCCTTATCAGACGAGCCAACTCCGCCGGAGCAAGCTCCTCTACCGGGAAGCACGCGAGCATCTCCTGTGCCCCTGTTGACACATTCCCATACCCTGCGAAGCCTATCACGACGGGGCAGAGAGCCTCGGGGAGGCCATCCTGTATGGTCGAACCGATGGCGCACAATTCCTCCTTGGCCCGCAGGGTTGTGCCGTAGTGATGGGCGGGCATCACCCGTTCTAGGGGAGTGTGCCATCCCTCCCACTTGAGCCGCTTGCCCAGAGCCCAGAGGGTGTCGACCATGCCCGCTTTGCCGGCGAAGCTCCCGAAGAAGATCAGCCTCCTTCCGCTTTCGTCGACCATTCTCTCGTAGTCGATGAGGTTGCACTTCTGCTCCATCAATCGCGCGAGCATCGGCATGTTGTGGGTCTGGCCCTTTATGACGTGGGAAAAGAAGACATAGGTCTTGCCCGCGGTGATGAAATCTATGGGGATTTCCTTCACCGCGAAGACCACATTGCATGGCGAGAGATCTTCGTCGATACGAGCACCGGCTTCACGGTACTCCTCGGCAGCGCATGCGCGGATCGGCGACGGCTGCACCACGAAGAGTATGCCATGTTCTGCGGCCAGCGTCTGTATGTCTGAGGGCACAATGGGGGCTCTTCGCTCCCATCTGTTCTTGTCTTCTCTTCGTACTCCGATGGTTGCACGCACGTTTCTGCCTCCAGAACACCACGCCGGGGATGGTGGTAGTGGGAGTGGGCGGGAATCCGAACCTCTTGGGACAATCTGCGGGGAAAGCCAAACCCACAGAAGTTCGGAGGATTTACCGCCCAGTCAAGGGTTGAAGAGGAAGTCGGCTGACCCGCAGTTGGCACTCAGGGACTGATGGTGCCGCCGATCTCAAGCACCCAGCAGGAGGCTCGACCAAGGGGAGGTTCTCTCTCCCCATGAATGGGGCGTGGAGTCTACGAAAGAGACGCGCAACAGGGAAGGGGTGTTGCCCGCCACACTCCAATGGCGAATCAAGCATGGCCGAGCGCCGATACCCCACGGCTTCCCGTGAGGCAATCAAGACCTACACCGCCAAGCGTCACAGTACCGGCCTCGCGATGCCGGATTCCAGGCAGCGTCCGATATCAGGCCCCGGCATGCTCCTTCAGCGAGGCTGCCAGACGCCCGCCGAACTCACGGCAGCGCGCCAGTTCCTCCGGGCCGGGCACGTATTTCACCCGGAAGGGCGGCTCCGAAATCTCCACACCCATGTCCTTGAGGATCGTTTCCACATGGCCCGCTGCCTCGCCGCTCCATCCGAACGAACCGAAGGCCGCGCCGATCTTGTTCGCGGGCTTCAAGCCTTTCAGATAGGTCAGGGTGTCGGAAACAGTCGGAAACATGTTGCTGTTGATGGTCGGTGTTCCCACGATCAAAGCCCCCGCATCGAGGAGGGCAGTGGCCACGTCGCTGCGGTGGCTGCCCGAGAGCGGCATCACCTTGGGCAGGGCTCCCCCCCCGGTGAGCCCTTCGGCGATGGCGCGGGCCATGAGCGCGGTGCTGTTCCACATGGTGTCGAAGAAGACGACGGCCTTCATCGTCGGCTTCTGAGCCGCCCATTTCTGATACCACCCCATCACGGTACCCACGTCCTGCCTCCAGACAGGACCATGGTCCGGCGCAATGATCCGGATGCTCCATCCGGTCTGCCGGACACGATCCAGGGCCTTCTCAACGATCCGGGACAGAGGCATCAGGATGTTCGCGTAGTACTTGATCCCTTCGTGCTCCACAACCCACGGGTCGATTTCGTCGGCGAAGAGCCTGGAGGTGGCGAGATGCATGCCGAAGCCGTCTTGGGAGAAGAGAATGCCCTCGTCTGGCAGGAAAGTCATCATGCTGTCCGGCCAGTGGAGCATACGAGTCTCCAGAACAGCGAGCGACATGTTCCCCAAACTCAAGGTTTCTCCATCCTTGAGCGCCGTGAGCTGTTCACCCAGATCAAAGTGACTATTCAGAGCCGTCACGCCCATGGGAGAGGCAAAAACCCTCTCGGGTTTGACCGCCTCGATGATGTACGGAAGGGAACCGCTATGGTCCATCTCCGCGTGATTGGAGACTATGTAGTCGATACGGGAGGGATCTATGACAGATCGAATGCGTGAGAGCAGCTCATCCCTGAAGGGCGCCTTGACGGTGTCAATCAGCGTCACCTTGTCCCCCAGGACAAGGTAGGCATTATAGGTAGACCCCCGGGACGTGGCGTACCCGTGGAAGTCACGCAATCCCCAATCGATCGCTCCAACCCAGAATGTGCGCTCGCCAATCTGCATGGCTCGAAATGCCGTGCTCATGATGTCCCCCTCAAGGCGTGAGTTCGCCGAGCTTGTCGCTGAGCAGCGCGATATGGCGGAATTCCTCCTCAATGATGTCGTCGAGCCGCTCCTTGCCCAGATTGGGACCGATGGCCGATCTCAGCCCAAGGTAGAAGATGATGGAGTCTTTCTCCAGGCCTATGGCCGTCTTCAGGATTTCCCGCAGCGTTTCCTCACCCGTAAGGCTCTCGGAGGGATCCTTGCGCGTATCGAACACATGGGTGCTGGCCATGGTTTTGAGATACATCTCTGATTCGCCGAAGGGATCGAACACCGGGCTTTCCTGTTCGCGGGTGCTCAGACCGTCTTTCATATCGGTGAAGGTCGCCAGGTGGTCGTCCTCCATCGCGGCGAGACTCAGCAGCATCTCCCTTGCCGGCTGGCCAGTGAATCCCTGGGCAGCCTTCCTGTAGAAGCGTGCGCCGTTGCGTTCGATGTCTTGTGCCATCTGGAACACTTCGCCCGCGCTGAACTTGACGCTCAT
This sequence comes from Candidatus Fermentibacterota bacterium, assembly GCA_016928395.1. Taxonomy (GTDB): domain Bacteria; phylum JAFGKV01; class JAFGKV01; order JAFGKV01; family JAFGKV01; genus JAFGKV01. Next base: position 3,658 of record JAFGKV010000165.1, read on the forward strand.
GGATTCCTCCGTGTTATGCGGTTCGCTTCCCGAGGTTGTGGTCCATCATGAAGAGACCGTTCTTGGATTCTCCCATCATACGAAGGCGCTTCACCACTGAATCGGCGGTTGATTCTTCCTCGACCTGCTCGTTCACAAACCACTGGAGGAAGAACTCGGTGGCATGGTCATTTTCCGCGCGTGCCAGGTCAACGAGACCGTCAATGCGAGAGGTGATGTGCTGTTCGTGGGCCAGCGCAGCCTCGAAGGCTGCCAAAGGTGACCCCCACTCCCGGGTAGGCTCCGCTATGGCGCCCAGCACTGGCCGGCCACCTCGCTCCTGGATGAAGTCAAACAGCTTCATCGCATGGGTCTCCTCTTCTTTTGCCTGGGCTCTCATCCATGCCGAGAAGCCCGGAAGATCCAGGGAGTTGTAATAGGCCGCCATGGCCAGATACAGGTAGGAGGAGAATAGCTCCTCATTGATTTGGTCGTTCAGGGCCTGTTCCATCTTCGGGGTCATCATCATGTTCCTCCTGGCATGACTTCAGGGAATGCAGAAGTCAGTTTCGATTCCATGGGCCATTTAGGCATGGGGAATGTCGACATGGTCGAGACCGAAGCGACATGTTCCACACGTCTCAGATTGGTAGCAAGACCCGGGCCGTGTGTCAAGGCCTTGCGAAGCGAGGGTCTGCAGCGTGCGATTCGATTGCTGATCTCCCACGTCAGTTCCCTCTCTTCCGTCGTTGCATCGCTCCCTCCGGGCAATTCCGGCTTTGGAGACTGGCAGTCGGGGGAACGCGAAAGCGGGCATACGCCACAACGGCATATGCCCGCCTCACACCGACCGTGTATGCTCGCTCTTGCCTAG
>JAFGKV010000166.1 GCA_016928395.1 Candidatus Fermentibacterota bacterium
CTCAAGGGCCTCGTCCGTGAGGCTCTGGATCGGGCGGTGTCTCTGCTTGGGCCCGGTGCCCGGGACAAGGCGCGCAAGGCCGAGGCCCACGTGGATGTCACGCTCTTGGCGCCGGGGCCGGTGGGTGAGGTACACGGCCGGTCCCTCCTGCTGCCGCTCGTTGTGGCGCTCACCCGTGCCGTGGCCGAGAGACTCAACCTGGGGGCCACGGCTCGGTGGGAGGCAGGCATCGTGTGGACGGGCGATGTCGATGACCACGGCGCGCTCCACTCCGTGACCGGGCTGGCCGAGAAGCTGACCAGGGTCATGGCATCCCGTTGTGCGGGCATGGCATTCCCCGCGGCGGATGATGAACGGCTGCGGGCCGCCCTCTCGGGCATCTCCCGGGCCAGGCCGCTGGCCCTGCGCCCCATCGCCGGCCTGCTCGACCTCACCGCCGGCGGAGGACCCGGGGAGATCAAACCCAGAAGCCTGGCGGTGCGGGGCGTCTCGGTGGTGAAGAGAGCAAGCAGACCGTTGGGCATCGCGGGCACGATCGCCGTCACCATCCTTCTCCTGGCCCTGGCCTATGCGGCGCCGCGGCTCTCCTCCTGGCTTGACCGAATGCCCACTGCCGCATTCGTGACGGCGGACAGCTCCCACATCGAGCTCCGCAATTCGTTGAACAGAAAGCTGCGCCTGCTCCCAATCGCGCGAACCTCCCTGTCATGGACCGTAGTCAACGATATTGATGACGATGGCAGGCCCGAGTTCTTCTATGGAACAGGATGCGCTGATTCCGCCCGAGGTTCGATCTTTTGCTTCGATGGGCACGGAAAGACGCTTTGGCGCTTCGCCGGAGGCCCTGCCGCGGATGAGACTCTGCCGTACCCACTGCGGAACCGCTTCGGCGCGGACGGGGTCTTCGCGCACAACCCGCACTATGCCGGACAACTCGCGCTGCTACGGCGCGATGGCAGCTATGTGTCCAGCTTCTGGCATCCTGGCCACCTGAGTATCCAGCTGCACCCGAAACACAAGGAGTCCCCATTGTTCACCGACATCGATGGCGATGGGTACAGCGAGATTCTCTTTGGCGCCACCAACAACAGACTGAACCAGGCTGTGCTGGTGATCCTGGATCCTCGCCGCATTCGCGGCAAGGGCTTCGAAGGGCCGACAAACCCTCCAGATCCTCAATGGCAAAGCTATGTGGTGTTTCCGCGGCTCGCTGAATTGGAGGAGGCCATGGGTTCGCCTCGATTCCACGTGGGAAGCCTGCGCATCGACGAGCTGGACGGAAGCCCGATGATTTGCTTCGGTCTCTGGGGCATGCTCCCCGCGGTCGGCCGAACCAATGTGTTCAACTACTGGTTGGACTTCGACTTGCAAGTCGTCAGGTTCTACTCCGGCGACCCCTTCAAGACGTGGGGAGCCTGGGCACTGCGGAAGGGGCTTCTGGATATCGATGTGTGTTCGAAGGAATTCGAAGACTACATGCGCCAGATCGAAGTCATCCCCGGCCCAGCGGAGCTGCTGAGACCCTGAGGGCTGGCGCCTTGGGGTCGGCACCGGCCGTCGTCTGCGGACCAGATCGCAGCTTGTGATGTCCCCTTGGGGCAAGGCGCTGACCTTGCTTGCGCCTGCTCGGAATCCTTGTCGAGCCAAAGGCGGGAATCAGCTCATTGCCGCGGGAGGGCAGAGACGCCCTCCCCTACGGTTCATGGGGGTGATCCAGCCGGCCGTGACGTCGCGGGGGCAGATGCGTCTGCCGGGATGCAGGCGTAGCCCATGGAGTGTCGGAAGCCGCTACGTGCCGATCAAGGCGGCAAAAGTGTCGCTCAGAGAACCGAAAGGAAAGGTATCCAGCAGCCATTGGAGGGTGGCGGCGAAGCGCGGCTGCCGCCAGAGGGTGATCCATCGCCCCGGCTCTGCGCCCGGGGTGTGGGGGAGCGTGGGCAGCAACTCCCAGGGGTGCACATAGAACATGGAAGGCAGGCCGCGGCGCGCATTGGCCCGGACCCAGTGGCGGATGACGCACCGGGGCCATGCCCGAAGATAGACGCTGCCGCCATAGGGCATTCGGAGCCTGGGGGAGGTGCTGGCGGGGATCTCCCAGAGGCCCGGCGCCAGCTCGAAGGGAGTACGCGGCGCCCGGGCCCAGCCCGCCATGGCGACGCGCGACGGCAGGAGGCTGCTGTCGATCCGGTACCCTCGCCGGGCGAGGATCTTGCCCACCCATTGCGTTTCGGGACGGAGGCCGAAGCTGGGGCCGCGGAAGCATCGGGGTCGGACGCCGCATGCTTCCGCGATGGCCCGTTCCGAACTATCCAATTCGTCGTTGAATTCCTCTGGAGAAAGCTCGCACAGGGCGACGTGGCCGTGGGTATGACAGCCGATCTCGTGGCCCCCCTTCGCGATCCGCGCTATCAGGTCCGGATGCCGTTCGGCGACTTCGCCGACCACGAAGAAGGTCGCCCGGATTCCTCGTTCGTCCAGCAGGCCCAGGAGCCGTTCGGTCGGCTCCCGGATGAGAGATCGTGAGGGATCGGCGCCTTCCCGGACGAGGAGCGGGTGAAACCAATCCTCGACGTCGACCGTCAGGGCGTGGCGGGTCACTGGTTCTCGGTTCACCTCGCTTTGCTCGGAGTGCACAGGGTTCAGGGCTCGGGGTTCAGGACTGGCGACCAGCCCCTCCCTTTGGCAAAGGGAGGTTGGGTGGGATTTGCTCCTTCGCGACTGATCCCGCATCCAGAGGTGCGGGACCAAGCGTCGGTTGTCGCCGCACCCGCGGATGCTGGGCGAGGCGAACCCTGAACCCTGAACCCTCGTTCCTTTCGTAGGGCCGGGTCAGCCTGCAACTGCCTTCCGTTGCGGCAATGGCGGTGTCGCGAGGTAGATACCCTGGATTGCAGCCGGATCCCCGGGGTCGCCGGCGTTCCACCGATGCGTGGCGATGCGGGCCAGAGTCGCGGCCCGTGGGATAGAGAGCTCGGGATCGGTAGTCAGACTCCCCTCGATCTCAGGCAGAAGACCCATGACCCGGGCCGCGGCATCGCCGATGACGATTCCATGCCCCCGCCAGAGTTCTGGAAGCTCAGCCGGCTGGATCAGTCGCGGTGCGAGCAGTTCTCTGGGTGGAAACACGGTAGTATCATATGCCGAGAAGGCGGCGTGACCAGTGCGGCGGCCCGACTCCTGCAGCAGGTACACCAGAGGGCGTTCACCGGCGGCCGAGGCCAGGACCGCCGAGCTGGCGACACCGTGGAGCGGGATCTGCCGGGCGAAGGCGATCCCCTGCATGATGCTGAGCCCGATGCGCAGGCCCGTGTATGATCCCGGTCCGAGGCCAGCAGCGCACGCCGTCAGTTCTTCGGAGGTCACGCAGGCCTGGAGCAGTATCGTCTCCAGGCGAGCTGGGCACTGCGCGAGCATGCGCCGGTCCAACAGGGCGGTGTGCTCAACCACCAGGCCCGCGTCAGACAAGAGAGCCGCGGTCATCCATTTGGTCGAGGTGTCAAGGGCAAGCAGCATCATGTCTGGACCATGCGCAGCAGGGAATCCGGCCCGGCAATGGTGAGGCGGCGATGACTGTCCATGAACTCGATCGCCACGGTCCACGTTGGTTCCGGGAGGAACCCTTCGCCCCGCTCCGGCCACTCGATGACCAGAATGCCGTGGGGGGCCATGGCAACGAGTTCCCCGGCATCCGAAGAGGTGCTGACGCGGTAGAGATCAACGTGATGAAGCTCACGTTCCCCACTGTAGGACCGCACGAGGGTGAAGCTTGGGCTCAAGACATCCCTTCCCTCCGCCACGCGCAGCCCTTCGGCGATGCCTTTGGCCACCACAGTTTTTCCCGAACCCAGGGGACCAGAAAGGAACACGACGTCATCGTCGCCGAGGACGCCTGCCAGGCGTTTGCCGAGCTTGTGCGTCTCCTCGGGCGAGCGGGAGACGATGTCGATAGAGCTCAGTGGATGAATACCGGCGTCCCCTCGGGGACGAGGTCAAAGAGCTCAATCACACTGTCGTTATGGAGGCGAATGCATCCCGAAGAGATGAACTTGCCGACGGAATCCTCCACATTGGTGCCGTGGATGCCATAGCGCCGATAGGTTCCCCTGGGCTCTTCCCCCAGCGACATCCATCTCGGCCCGTATGAGTTGCGCCAGTCACCAGGTGGTATCCTTGTGCCGTTCTTCCAGTACATGGGGGGATCCTTGATCTTGCCGATGATACGGAACCTGCCCGTGGGAGTTGCCTTGCCGATGCTGTCATTGCCCACGGAGCACAGGTAGTCACGTACCGGCACCCCCCCCTTGCTCAACTGCAGCCGAAGCCAGTCGCGGTAGATGTCAATGCGCCAGGCTCCCGCTATGGCCCGGAGGGAATCGGAAGGCAGGCTCAGCACCGAGTCGGGAATGACGGTCGGAACCGGGGCATTCTCTGACGCATTCGCACCCAGAGCGAACGACACAAGGAGCAGCCCAAGCGAAAGGCCTTTCATGACGGAATGCGTGTTTCGCAGGGTGCCGGGCTACTCGGCGTGCAGCCGTTCGATGGCCTGCGTGGCGTCGTTCAGCCGGTCCTTCCGTATCACGCAGGTGATGCCCCAGAGGGAGGAACTGATCATCTCGATGTTGATGCGCTCCTTGGCCAAAGCGGAGAAGATAACCCCCGGGGAGATGCGTGGCCCCATGTCTGCGGCGCGCACGGAGAGCGTGGCGACATCATGGTCAACCTCGACGTCTTTGCCGCCGAGCTGTTGCACCAGTTTCTGCATGACCTCCGTCACGACGGGAACTGTCACGTCCGCGACAACAAACGCCACGTCAGCGAGGCCGGGCTCCACTGAGGTGTTCACCACGAGTTCGACATTGACGTTCCTGGCGCCCAAGGCACCAAAGATGTCGGCTGCGATGCCTGGTTTGTCAGGGATTTTCACAAGGGTGACTTTGGCAACGCTGGTATTGAAGTATACACCCGGCCGATGGGTTGGCTCCATGGTCGGCCTCCTTCACGCTTCTGTCCATCAAGTGACTTCAAGAGACTGCTCTAAAGATGGGCCCACCACGCCCTGTGGGCAAGCACCAAAGCACGCGGGTGGACCGTATGACCGCAGGTCGAGACGGACCGTGTCCGATGCACCTCGGGCGAGGCCGGATTGACCATACCGCCCCTTTGGTTCTAATTGAGCGGCATGTGCCGCGTCTTTTCATCCGAAGGCACTGACCGAGGCCTTCCTCCGCCGGGGAAAGGCAAAGCCGGCTCACGCGCCGATGAGTGACCACGCCATGGAAGACTCCCGACTCCCCGATCACCTCTACTACACGACCATGGTTCACTTCTACCGTGGCGAGTTGGGGCGCATCATGTCGTGGCGGGAACGGTTGGATACCACCACCAACTGGGCCGTAGCCAGCGCCACTGCCCTGATGAGCGTGGGGTTGAGCCGCGGCGATGTACCTCACATTGTGTTCCTCATGGCGAACTTCGTGATTTTCCTACTGCTCTCCATCGAGGGCAGGCGCTATCGCTACTACGATGCCTTCCGGGCGCGGGTAAGGATGTTAGAGGCCCACTTCCTCGTCCCGGTGCTGATGCGTGACAGCCGCCTATTGGAGGGAGACTGGCGGCGAACTCTTTCCGAGGATCTGCTGCTCCCATCCTTCAAGATCAACCGGCGCGAAGCCATCGGGCGCCGACTGACCCGCAACTACATCTGGATCTTCCTGATTATCCTCGTGGCATGGATCGCGAAGATTCACTTGCGGAACACGGATTCCACCGGCCTGGCAGCCTTTCTTTACACGGCACAACAGGGCCAACCGCTACCGGCGATTCTGTTTTGGGTGCTGGTGGGCGCCTTCTACGGTCTGCTGGCCTACCTCATGATTGTTGCCAGGTTGAGCCGCCGGGCCTCCGGAGAGTTCAAACGCCAGTCGGTCAAGCCCACGGAGTGGAGCATGTAGGTGAGAGAACCCCAGGATGGCATGGGCGAGCTCCAAAGCGGCGAGCCTGGGATAGTGGAACAATGGAAGGCCGGGTGACTGGAACACTGGATGGACACTGAACCGTCGACGGTGGAGTGCGGATCGTTCCCGAGGGTGACCTCTCCCTTCGCGCCTGAAGGCGCCACACGCAGATGCCGACCACACTTCCACCCCCGAAAAACGTGAGTGCGCCCCGCGCCCTCACAGGCCCGACTGAACCCCCAACCCTGTGCCCTTTTGTCTGTCTCCCCTCTCCCATCGACCAGTGCGACTTTGAGGACGAGGAAAGGCCCGAACTGCAGTATCTCCTCGTGACGGCGGGCGTCAGCCTCCGGCCTTCTCCAGTTTGGCCCACGAATCCCGTAGCGCAACCGACCGGTTGAACACCAGAGCATTCGGACGGCTCTCTGGATCAGTGCAGAAGTAGCCCTGTCTGAGGAACTGGTAGCTCTGCAGGGGCCCTGCATCTGCCAGTGAAGCCTCCACGCGGCAGTCGGAGAGCACTTGGAGCGACGTGGGATTGAGGAACTGAGTAAGGTCCTCTCCTTCCAACTTGGCGGGATCGGGCTCAGAGAAAAGATGGCTGTACAGGCGGACCTCGGCGTGCAGAGCATGATCGGCCGATACCCAGTGCAGGGTTCCCTTGATCTCCCTGCCATCGGGTGAGGAGCCGCCCATAGTCTGCGGATCATACGTGCAGCGCAGCTCGCGAATCTCCCCCGCGTGATCTTTCACGACGTCGACGCATCTGATGAAGTATGCATGCTTCAGGCGCACCTCCCGGCCCGGCGCCAGCCGGTAGAACTTCTTTGGAGGATCCTCGCGGAAGTCCTCCTGCTCAATGTAGAGAACCCGGGAGAACGGCAAGAGCCGGGTTCCCTGGGCGGGGTCCTCCGGGTTGTTGAGGGCCTCTACCTGCTCCACGATGCCCTCGGGATAGTTCTCAATAACGACCCGTAGGGGCCGAAGCACTGCCATGACCCGGGGCGCCCGTCTGTTCAGGTCTTCTCGCAGGCAATGCTCCAGAAGCCCTGCGTCCACTACACTGTCGCGCTTGGCTACGCCGATGCGTTCGCAGAACGTGCGAATAGCTTCGGGCGTGTAGCCCCGACGGCGGAGGCCGCACAGCGTCGGCATCCGGGGATCGTCCCATCCCTTCACTATGCCGTCTCGAACGATTCGGATCAGCTTGCGCTTGCTGAGGACCGTATGGGTCAGGTTCAGCCGGGCGAACTCGATTTGCTGTGGGTGATGCGCTCCCAGCGCCTCCAGGAACCAGTCGTATAGCGGCCGGTGGATCTCATACGCCAGATCGCACAGAGAGTGCGTGATACCCTCCATGGAGTCGCTCTGGCCATGGGCCCAGTCATACGTCGGGTAGATGCACCACGCATCTCCCGTGCGATGATGAGTGGCGTGGAGGATCCGGTACATTATCGGATCCCGCATGTTCACGTTGGAGGCCGCCATGTCGATCTTGGCGCGCAGAGTCCGGGACCCATCAGGGAACGCGCCGTTCCGCATTCGCCCGAAGAGAGCCAGGTTCTCCTCCACCGAGCGGTTCCGGTATGGGCTTTCCCTGCCGGGCTCGGTCAGGGTGCCCCGGTACTCCCGCACCTCGTCGGGGCTCAAGTCGCAGACATAGGCCTTGCCCTTCCTGATCAGCTCCACGGCCCACGTGTAGAGCTGCTCGTAGTAGTCGGAGGCGAAGAACAGCCGGTCACCCCAGTCATAGCCCAACCACCGGATGTCATGCTTCATGCCTTCGACATACTCGGTCTCTTCCTTCACCGGATTTGTGTCGTCGAACCGGAGGTTGCAGAGACCGCCATACTCCTCGGCGATGCCGAAGTCGATGCTGATGGCCTTGGCGTGGCCTATGTGCAGGTAGCCGTTGGGCTCCGGAGGGAATCGCGTGTGTACCCTGCCGCCGTTCTTGCCGGCGCGGATATCCCCCTCTACGATCTCTCGGATGAAGTCACGGGGGCGTTCGGGTTCACCTGCCTCGGCTCGTTCATTCTCTGTCATCCCGTCACCTCTCTCAGCGCAGCCACAAGGCCGCGATCATTTTATGCTCTTCAGGGCGCCAGCCGCCCGGCGGATCCGCCGCCGGCACACTTCCTTGCCCAAGACCGCCATGGTGTCGAACAGCGGCGGTGAAGCGGCCCGCCCGGTCACCGCGACGCGTACCGACATGAACAGCTCATTGGGTGACCAGCCGGCCGCTTCGCAGAATGAGCGCAGTATGCTCTCGAGCCGCTCGGGTTGCCAGTCCAGCAAGGGATCCAGATGCTCATCCAGGAGCGTCTTCAGGACCTTCGCGGTGTCCTGCGGCGTGCGACCCTTGGGCACGAGCTTCTTCAGGGCCTGGTCATCATAGGCGACGTCGCCCACGAAGAAGAAGCGCCCATAGTCGAGGAAATCCTCCAGCGTTTCGATCCGTTCCTGAATCAAAGGGAGCACCTGCAGAAGGTAGTCGTCACCGAGGAGACCGGCCCGAAGGCGCTCGAGGAGCTGTACTACCGTCAACCCCCGGATATACTTGCCGTTCAGCCACGAGAGTTTCTCCAGGTCGAAGATGGGGCCGCCCAGGGTTATGCGTTCCAGTTCGAGGAGTCGGGCAAATTCCTCCAGAGAGAACTCCTCCCGCTCGTCGGGCATGGCCCAGCCCATCAGGGCCAGGTAGTTCAGGAGCGCTTCGGGCAGGTAGCCCGCCCGGCGGTAGTAGTTCAGGCTGACCGGGTTCTTGCGCTTCGAGATCTTGGAGCGGTCGGCGTTGCGAAGCAGCGGCAAGTGACAGAACACGGGAGGTTCCCAGCCGAAGGCCCGGTAGAGCTGCACATGCTTGGGCAGCGACGAAAGCCACTCCTCGGCGCGGATGACATGGGAGATCTCCATAAGGTGATCGTCTACCACATTGGCCAGATGATAGGTAGGGAATCCATCGCTCTTGAGCAGAACCTGGTCATCGATGCCCGCGGCTTCAAACGCGATTTCTCCCCGCAGCAGGTCCTTGACCACGATCTGCCCCTCCCGGGGCATGGCCAGGCGGACGACGTGGGGCTCGCCCCTGCGGAGGGCGGCGTCGGCCGGGGCCATGGCGCGGCAGTGGCCATCGTATCCCACGGTTGTCGAGCCCTCAGCCTGCTGCCGCGCCCTGACTTTATCGAGTCGTTCTTTGGAGCAGAAGCACGGATAGGCATGGCCAGCGTTGATCAGGCGTTTTACATGCTCGCGATAGATCTCGCTGCGCTCGCTCTGGCGGTAGGGGCCACAGGGACCACCGACATCGGGGCCCTCGTCCCACGTGAGACCCAGCCAGTGCAGGGCCTCGAAGATCATGGCCTCACTGGCCTGATTGGACCGGGTCCGATCGGTATCCTCGATCCGGAGGATGAATTGGCCCCCATGCGTGTGGGCGAAGGCATAGTTAAACAAGGCCGCGTAGGCGGTACCCACGTGGGGATCGCCGGTGGGGCTGGGAGCGATGCGGGTGCGGACTGTACGGGACACGATGCGACACCTCAATGGAAGAGAGGAAGTCTCGTCGATCAATCCTCATAGGAGAACGCCGGGCACACGGCGGCATGCCGGCGGGAAGCCCCCTCTGATCGCGCTATGCCGCACAAGATAGCGGCTCGTCGCTCAACGGAAACCCCGCGACGCGCAGCGGCGTCTGGCCGCAATGCAGGGGAACCCTTCAGAAATGAGTTGGTGCCTCGTGCCGAGAACTCTAGACTATTCGGTCTTGCTGTCCGTTCTTGTCCACTGGCCTGTTTCGAAAGTGCACTGCCAATGAACGTGATGCAACGGTGTCAGCCATGAGCAGTGATGCGATCCTGGGGCTGGTGATCCTTTGCAGCGCCCTCTCGCTGACGGTCTACCTGGTGCTCAGGAGCCGCAGCATCATAGCCCGGATCACGACCAGGCGTCTCTCGACCGTCCGAGAGATAGTGAAGGATCTCGACAATGGCCGATGATCGCCAGGCCGGCTCCGAGTTGTCCCGGGAGCTTTCGCTGTTCCATCTTACCATGATGGGTCTCGGCATGATGATTGGTGCCGGGGTGTTTCTGGGAATCGGCAACAGCATCTTTCACGCCGGCCCGGGGGGTGTGCTTCTCACCTTCGCCTTGAATGGGCTCCTGGCCGTCTTGACGGTCATGTCCTATGCCGAGCTGTCCTCGGCGATACCGCGGGCCGGAGGCGCTTACAATTTCGCTCGCCTGGCCTTCGGCAAGGGCACGAGCTTCATGGCGGGATGGATGGAGTGGTTCGCGGCCACCGTCGCGGGAAGCATGTATGCCCTCACGTTCTCCATCTACACCGTGCGCTATCTCGCGCAGCTGGGCCTCTTGGACTCGTTCGGCGGTTACTCCATCCCCGCCATCAAGCTCACCGCGGTGC
>JAFGKV010000167.1 GCA_016928395.1 Candidatus Fermentibacterota bacterium
CCGTGCATCTCGTCGGGGGCCTTCCAGTTGTTTGTAGGCCCGGCATCGTCCTGGGCGGGGGAGCAAATGAAGGTTCGATCCTCAACTCTGGCCACATCGCCGGGGTCCGACCGCACCAGGACACTGTTCGGCCGCTTCTGGTCATCAAGCCATATCGCGGTGCCCGAGTGCACCATACCGCGCAGAAGCTGGCCGTACTCTTTCGGTGATCCGTCACACCAATGGATGGCATCCGGCTGACACAGCGTCGCCATATCCTCAATCCAGGTGACCAACGCCTGATTCTTCGCGGGTACACCAGATATCGTCCGATTCACGAAGACCTCCTTGTTCAGTAGAGCCCCTTATTAGAGGCTCAATCTTCCGCGGAGTCAACCTCCATCGCACTCACTCTCGTGATGGGGTTCAGAGCCCGGGATTCCGCGGGAAACTCGCCGGTATTCGCACCTGTCCGTGTGCTCTTCGTTGCGGTTCGCGGCTCTCACCAGCGTCGCGTGCGACAGGCCGCTCCTCCCTCAAGGGTGACCCGCGCTCGGGACACTACGGGCTGGCAGAAGGGGGCATGCGCCGGGCGCGAAAGAAGCGCCAGATCTCCTCGCTGGCGCTGATGTCGCGATTGGTGACGCCAAGGCCGGGAAGCTCTAGCCCCGATCGAGGCCAGGCGTGGCCGCCTCCAACAACCTTGAGAAACACGACGGTCTCCTCATCCGATGAGTCGCGGTACGAAATCCTCACCACTGTGGATCCATCGGAGGGATCGCTATCCGCAATAGAGGCCGTGTCGCCGCGGACGGCGCCATGGAGCCCGGCCCAGAACCGCGCCGTTGCGTCCGCTGACAGCCACCCTGGCGCGCCATCGTGCGGAACGGTCCGGTCATCGGTGCCGTGCACCAAGAGCACCGGTACCGCCCTTTGGGCCGTGCAGCTTCCGGCCGTGCGCCTGGAAATGACCCCGGTAACGGACGCTGCGGCGGCAATTCTGTCACCCAGTCTGCACGCGATCCTCAGGCTCATGAATCCGCCGTTGGACATACCACATACGTAGACCCGCGAGAGGTCCACGCCACGGGCACGGTGAAGTGTATCGATGAGTGCGGAGATGAACGCGACATCGTCCACGTCCGGCGTAGGCCAGCCGGGCCCATCCGATATCCCGCTGTTCCACCGCGCCTCCACGGCCTCGGGGTAGACCACGATGAACCCAGCGGTATCGGCTACCGCGTTCATGGCGCTGTAGTGCATCTGCTGAGCGGCCGAGCTTCCATACCCGTGCAGGTTGAACACGAGAGCGGGAGCCGGCTTCGCCTCGGGGGGACAGAAGAGCAGGTAGCTTCTCGTGATTCCCTCGAACACCACGGTTCTGCGGACTACGTGCCCCGGTTCCGACCAGCGACACCCCTGAACTGCTGCCACCGCGCCGAGGACGGTCACCGTGGTGAGCGTTGCCGCGAGGCAGCGCCCGACGAAGAGCCTGAGCCTCGCCGTTTTTCCCGGTCGGGATGAGGAGAACCCGAGGAACACGCGGCGATCCCCGGCGCCTTCCTGAGGCGTCTTCACTGAAACGCCGGGGCCGTTAGAACAGCATAGTGAACTGCGCATTGCCTCCTCCGAACTCCTCGATGGCCGCTACGTGACTGATGGAGAGCTGAAGACGGGATGTAGGGCTGAAGGCATACGCATAGCCGAGTTTGATCGTGTCGATGTAGCCCGATCTGTCCCCGCCTCCTTCGCGAATATCCGTCTCATAGTCCCACCGATATGCCGAGCTCATGCACCCCAGTTCGAGGATACCGAAAGACCGAGCCAGTTCCACGAAGGCGTGGGGAAGCACCTCCCGGCGGCGGTAGGTCAACTCCCGATTCCCCCGCGACGATGCCCGCTGCCCGAGGCGCGCCTTACCGAGCCGGAGACGGCCGCCTTCTCCCAGGGCCGGATGAGGCTCAGTCGAAGCCATGCGACCCTGTTGGCATAGTCATAATCGTTCAAGTCCTCATGGTACCGCTTCGACTCCTCGAACTCGTACACGCATCCAAGAGACTCGATATACGCTCCTTCAAAGATGTCGCAATAGGCCGCGGCCAGAGCATCGTCCATGCGCCGGTCATGGGCGCAGACATCAGGCGAGAACTCACGGTCCGCATAGCTGCGCCGAAACCCGGTCGTGCGTCGCCCCTCGCTGAACGCCGTCAGCCGCCCCAAACCAATTCGACGTCAGGCCTGGTATAGGACATGTCACATATATGACACGTCCTATATTTGAGACACAGCGGCAATGACGACGGCAGCCCGGTGCATCGCATGCCAGCCGACAGGCCAAGGCAAGGAGTCATTGCTGACGGGCGGATGTGGTGGGATGGTATCGTGCTGCGATGATCCGAGGGTGGGCAAGCACGACGGAATCGCAGTACAGATGATCAGCGGGTCCCCCTGTGGTCGCGAGAGTAAGAACAACCGGCCTATCTGAGAACTGGGACACATCCACCATGATGTCGACCCAGGCTCTGTCACATCGGTTCACCTTGGGGTTCAGCAGGTATTCGAACAGGGTGACCGGGGCTTGCCCCGGCGCTTGTGCGAGGATCCGGTACATCACGCCATCGCTCTTGGTCCAGCAGGACTCCGCCATGCCCAGTGAGGCTGTGAAACGCGCCCTAGAGCCTGGAACAATGTTCAGCGCAAGCTCCCATGGAGGACGGGCATGCACGCCTTCCCGACGCACGCCGGCCAGATCGAGCGACGAGTCCGCCGTGGCGGGGAGAGCCCCGGCAGTGGCCAGAGACCAGTCGAGGCGGAGGGCTCCCGATTCGATGAGTAGGCTGACTTCCTCGGGTGTTGTCGGCGGCGTGGCAAACGGCGGCGAGACCACCACGGGATCGCCCCAGATGCACCAATCCCGGTAGCTGTCGCCGGCCGGGCCAGGATCCACGGCCAGCTCAACCAGGATCCGAGATCCCACCCAGGGTGAAAGATCGTATTCGCGCAGAAACCAGGCCCGATCCTTGCCCCACACCCTCGGATTCAGCGTGGTCGCTCCCAGCATCACGACGTCTTCCGCGTCCTCAGTTACTACCGAAACGCGAAACTCCGCACCATCGGTACTGCCCTCCCACGATGCGGGGAGCAAAGCGAACCATGTCGACAGTCGGGCAGAGGGGTGCACGAACACCGGGAACCGTGCCCGCGACGGCGCCTGCATGTAGATGCCGTTGCGAGCTATGCCGCCGATCACGGCGTTGGAACGCTGCACGGGGGCGGCATTGTTCGGCCACTCGACGACCTTGTCCATCGAAGCGAACAAGTCTGTCTGGATATGGATAGTTCCCCGCTCGGCCTGTACCCACACCGAGGCTGGGTGTGGGTGGCGACCGCATCGGGCGAGGAGCAGGGCAATGAAGAGCAGGGCGGTATGTGCATGTCGCATCAGAGGAGAATATCGCTGCCGCACCTGTGCTGCAAGTGCGCACTCCCACGCCGGGGGTCGCGCTGTTCCCGGCCGCAGTGCGCGACTGTCCCGCGAATCATGCTGAACTGGATTGGCCGGCTCGTCGCAATGGCAGGCTGATCGCGATCGCCTCTACCCTGGGAATCCCCAAGAGCTGCTTTAGCCTGGCCGTCTCCCGAACCGTCCTCCCCCATACAGGATCGCTGACACCACCAGTCCGGGGAAAATGGGCTCGATGCCCCCAGGGTAGACGCCATGACCCCAGGGCAAGTTCGGCCACACAAGCCACAGCAGCGCCACTCCCCCACCTCCGGCCATCATCAGGGCGGCGTTGCCTCCTCCGGGCCGAAATCGTTCTGAAAAACTCAGGGCCAGCGGCAACAGCAGCGCGGGTGTTCCCACCGACCCCAGGTGATGCCAGATATCCACCACCGATCTGAGCCAGAGGGCAAGGCATACCGCCAGCCCGCCGGTGGCGACCAAGGCGGCCCTTGTGTACCGATTGACCACCGATTCGTCAGTGCCGCCCCGCAGCCTCCACACGATATCACGCCCCAGCGTAATGCCGCCCAGAAACAGATAGGAATCCACCGTCGACATTACCACGGCCAGCATCGCCAGCATGAACAGCCCGCGCGCCCATGGCGGCAACAGGAGTTGCCCCAGAGCGGGAAAAGCGGCGACCGGGTCCGCAAGGTTGGGCAGCAGAGCCCGGGCATAGATCCCCGCGGTGGTGGTCAGGAAATCGAACACCATCCAGAACACGACCGAGATGACGATCCCGCGCCTCGCCACCCGTTCGTCTCTGGCGGCATAGCAGCGCTGGTAGAATGCCGGTTCCACCAGCGCGCCCAGGGCTATGAAGTACCAACCCAGGATGTACCACGGTGACTTCCCGCCGTGCCAAGTGAAGTGCTGAGCCGGCACACTGGCAACCAGAAAGCCTATCCCGCCGCGGTGGAACGCATATCCCACCAAAAGGCCAAAGCCTGCGAACATGAGGGCGAACTGCACAACATCGGTGATCAAATCGCCCTTGAGCCCGCCTCGGAAGACATAGATGATCGAGAACACGGTTCCGAGAAGCAGCGAGGGTGCCAGCGGCCACTCGAACACGATGTGTAGGAGTATTCCCATCTGAAGGACATAGGCCGCCGGCGCCGTCATGACGAAGACCACCGCCGAGCCGATGAGCGCGGGTACTCGACCGTAGGATCGCAGAAGCTGATCGGGGATAGTAAAATGCCCCGTACGGCGCGCCCTGGCGGCGATGAAGACGGCGAACAGCAACGCGGCCAAGTAGTAGGGCACGCCAAACACCAGCCAGTTGCTCAGGCCATGCTTGTAGCTGTATTCCCCCACCCCGAGGATGCCCCCGTACCACGTTGAGACCAGGCTGGCCACGAATACCGGCAGGGTAACCCGCCGTCCCGCCAGGAGGTAATCCTCCGCCTTGTCCTGCTGTCGAAACGCCGCGGCTGCCACCACGAGAAACACGGCGTATGCACCGACGAAGAAGCCTTCCATGGTCAGTATCCTGTCCTCTCGGTCGCCCTCAACCCCACGGGCGGGCAGGTGCTCCCGCACCGCTGGATGCGGGACGGAGTCGGGCCCCTACGGAGATGAGCGGGGCACCGTTGCCTCGTTGGAGGTGGAGTCCGGGGCGGGCATCACTATCGGTATCGAAATCGTAATCGACGAGCCGGGCATTCGAGCACGAGTCTCCCATGCTCTCTCACACACGTCCACGTTTATCAGTCTCGCTGGGCCGACTGGCAACTGCTGACTGCTGACTGCCGACTGCCGACCGCCGACCGCCAACTGCCGACTGGCAACTGCCGACTGCCGACTGCCGATTGCCGACTGCCGATTGGCTGCAGCCTCTACCCTCGCCCCTGTCATTGCCCAGTGTGTCTGCGGTCGAAACACCACCTGCTACAGCTCCAGTGTGATTCCT
Source organism: Candidatus Fermentibacterota bacterium (assembly GCA_016928395.1). Taxonomy (GTDB): domain Bacteria; phylum JAFGKV01; class JAFGKV01; order JAFGKV01; family JAFGKV01; genus JAFGKV01. Next base: position 5,400 of record JAFGKV010000167.1, read on the forward strand.
CCGTGGAAAGTACGTTCCGACCCAACCCAGAAGTACCGTGCCCCTTCCCACGCGTCGTAGTAGCCGGAGGTCTCGTAGTTCCTGTTCGCCAGATTCTCCACCCTAAGACTCACCCGTACCCGACCCGCTCGGCCGATCTGAATGGGGCCCACCATGACCCATGCGTCCGCAATGCTGTAGGGCTTGATGATCCGATCCTCATTCGCGCTCGTGTCAAGGTACTGCTTCCCCACATGCCGCAGTCTGCCGCCCAGCTCCGCGCTCCCCCACCGGTACCCGACCCTGAAGCCAAGAAGCCGGTTTGGGAAAAGCGGGATGGGATTGCCTGAAAGATCCTCGCCTTCAGGCGTCCAATCCTCGTGACTCGTGAACTCCTTTATCACATTGTCGCTGAATGAGGCGGTGGCGCGCAGGGAGATCTCCCCACCATCGGGAAGAGCGACCCAGGGCAGGGACATGTCCAGCTCCACCCCCCGATGCTCCGTGCGGGGCGCGTTGCCTGTGACCGGTGAGCCTCGGTCCTCGTCAAACCGGCCGTAGGGGATGATCTCATCATCGAAGCGCATCAGGTAGAGCGCGCAGCCCGCCAGAAGGCCCCACCGGTCAACGTGGATACCCATTTCGTAGTCCAGGAGTCGCTCGGGATCCACGCTGGGATCTTTCCACTCTGTCCAGCGCGCGTCTCCCCAGGTATCGCGCACCGTATCCGCCCGGGCGAATAACGGATCGGAGAAGAGATCATCCGGTCCCTCCCACACATCGAAGTACTCGGCGTCAGATGGTTCGCGCTGGGCATAGGAGACATTGCCATAGAGGTGAATACCGTCGGAGGGGCGAACCGTGACCCCGGTGCGAGGGCTCAAGAATGCATGCCCGACGGTAAACCGGTTCAACTCCTCGGCGGCGAAGTTGCCTTCTTCCTCCTGGCGGAAAGAGTATCGCTTCCATTGGAGCGCCACATCGGTAAGCAGATCCACTCGGGATCCGAAATGAGTCAGGCCGTGGAGATACCCAGAAGCATTCCACTTGCGGCCCCCATAGCGGTAGTAGTCACCCCTGGCCGAGTCTGCGTAGTCGGTCCAGAGCACCTCGCCCCGGTGGGTACTCCAGAAGTACGATAGTTCCCCTCCCACCGCAGCCTCCAACGGCCCGAACACCCGCGAGATCCTGGGGAGCATGCCAAGGTGATCCTTCTTCACGTGCTTCTGCCGAACGACTTCGCCACGGCTGGTCTCGTCATCGGCGGGTACTATCCCATAGTCTCTGAGAAGTCGGTCCGATTTGTACTGCTCGTAGTAGCCACGGCCTCGAACATAGAACAAGGTGGTCCCCACATCCAGCCCGTCCGGCGCATGATAGTCCAGATGAGCCTCATAGCGGGGCTGATTGAATGAGTCGATCTCATTGGCGTAGACCACGGGGTTGAAACGGCGGTTCGTCGACAGGCTGTCCTCATGGGCGGCATACCAACCCGCGTGGGTCTTGATGGGGCCGCCAAAGGCCACGAATCGAGCGTCTATCAGCCCTCTTGATGTCTGGCTGGTGAAGAAGTAGGACCAGAGATCAGAGGAGGTCCGGTCACGATACCCGTTGGAGATCACCCTGGAGAACCGGGCCTGCATCGAGCGGGTACCCTGGGCCGTGGACGAGAGTTGAAACGAAAACGCCCGGGTTCCCCAGCTCCCCAGACCTCCCCGAACGATCATACCCGGCTCTGCAGGAAGAGCGGTAGTAACGAGATTCACCGAGCCTCCCAAGCCATACTGCCCCACCAGAGCGGTGCCTACCCCGCGCTGCACCTGTACATCCTGGGTGCTGCTCAGCAGGTCGGGCATGTCGACCCAGTAGACCTGATGGTCCTCCGGATCATTGAGGGGCACACCATTGATCATGACATTGATACGCTTCTGATCGAACCCGCGAATCGTCAAGTAGGTGTAGCCGACCCCGTTGCCTGCATCTGAATACGCGTAGACCCCCGCGACCTCGTCCTGGAGCAGGGTGGGAGTGTCTTTCACTGTGTGCTCGCGCCGCAGGTCGGAACGGGCCACATTGGTAAAGGTAACCGGAGTGACTCCTGATATGGCGCGGTTCGCGCTAATGACGATCTCCTGGGCCTCCAAGACCTTGGGCTTCAACCTGAACTCGACCGCAAGATCACCCATGGAGACCGCCACGGTGACCCGGGCGCCTCGATAGGCGATATGCGTGGCCTCGATGACGTAGTATCCGGCGGGGAGCGGCCCGATCCTGTAGTGCCCCAGAGAATCTGTGACCGACCCGACTCCGACGTAGGGCGCACTGACTGATGCATCGGGAATAGGGGCCCCGGTCTCGTGATCAACGACCGTGCCGACGACGAATCCCGGCGATTGAGCGTGAAGCGTGGCGGAAAAGAGCAGAAGGGCGACAGTGCGTAGCATCGAGCACCTCCGGTAGGAGACCGCGTGGCACAAGCGCGGGAGCGGCCGCCATCATGCTCGATGATTTCCCGTTCCCTACGCTGGCATTACCCAGATCAGGTTCGTGGGGTATTCTCTCAGGTCGTAGCGGTTGCCCGACCACCCCCAGGGACCATGCGGATGTGAGTGTAAGCCACTAAATTGGGGGCTTTCCCAGAAAGATCAAGAAGGGAGTGTGGGAGGAGGGCTGTAGGGAGGGATGGGGGGTCGTTGCGATGGTCCATGAACCGCACACCGTGGACTGCTCGTGGAGCCACGCCGGCCTGAATCCTGAACCCTGATCATCTCACGGAGTGAGCCAACTGTGAACCACGAACCGTTAGCCGTAGATCGCTCGCACGGCGAGCCCACACGCGTGGCTCTCACCACGCTGGGATGCAAGCTGAACTTCGTGGAGATGGAGGAGATGGCGGAGGGCTTCGCCCGAGGGGGATGCTGCATCGTCCCGTTCGGAGAATCCGCTGATCTCACCATCGTACACACCTGCACGGTGACGAGCCGCAGCGACTTCAAGAGCCGTCACCTCATAAGCCGGGCCCGGCAGTTCAGCCCCGGAGGGCAAATCGTCGTCACGGGCTGCTACGCTGAACTGGATGGGGATACCCTCCGGGGTTTGCCTGGCGTGACCAAAGTCATCCCACGGGCGCGGCTGCATGCCCTTCCCCAGGTGCTCACGGAGGCGCCCGACAATCCAGATGATCTGTCGGATTCCGACCCCTGGATCGTGCGCCGAAAAACCAGGTTGAGCCGCGCCTTCCTGAAGATACAAACGGGCTGCAATCAGCGCTGCACATTCTGTCGCGTATGGCAGGCCCGGGGGCCGGCTGTCAGTGTCCCCGCTACAAGGGTAATGGAGCAGGCAGGGGTGTTTCTCGCCCAGGGCTTCGAGGAACTGGTGCTGACGGGGGTGGACATGGGAAGCTGGGGGATCGACCGGGGCCTGGGCCGCAGCTTCTGTACCCTGCTAGAGAAGATCCTCGCACTGCCCGGTCACTTCAGGGTTCGTCTCAGCTCCCTCTATCCTGTGGATGTCGACGAGAGGCTTCTCGATCTCGTCACAACACACCCAAAGCTATGCCGCCATCTTCACCTTCCGGTGCAAAGCGCCAGTCCCGCGGTCTTGCGTCGCATGGGCCGTCACGTGGAACCGGCACGCCTGTGCGAGTTAACCTGGCGGCTGCGCGAGGCGTCGGGTCAATTCGGCATCGGTGCCGATATCATCGCGGGATTCCCTGGCGAGACCGGGGAGGATTTCGCCGAAACCTGTCGCTTCGTGGAGAACTCGGCCCTTACCTACCTCCACGTATTTCCATTCTCCACCCGGCCGGGCACAGCGGCGGCGGGGTTTGACGGCCAGCACTCCCCAGAGACAATCAAGGAGCGGGCCAAGCTCCTGCGAGATCTGGGTGCGAAGCGCCGCGCCGAGTACCGTGCGGCTCACCCCGGCGGAGAGGTGGAAGTGCTCATCGAACGTCGCCGCGACCGTGCGACCGGGCTGCTGACAGGCTTCACCACCGACTACCTCCGGGTATACGCCCAGGGCCCCGATGCGTGGGGGGGACGGCTGGTGTCGCTCCGGCTTGCCCGATCCCTGGGAGTGGAGGATTCCGTAGAGACACAGGACGTGGGCGCGCCGTAGCCGTTGACATGCCATCCCGCATCGGTTCATTGTCCACGAAGAGCCATGCAGTAGTCCTTTCACCCTGGCCACAAGGAGGTCCTGATGCGCTGGCGATTGTTCTTCGTGTGCCTTGTCCTCCCCATGTGCGTGACTTCCGCGGTTTCCGCGCCGCTCTCCGCCGAGGCCATGCGGAAACTGGATCCACGGCTGGTGCTTCTGGCCCACGACCCTGTAGGCCAGACGCCCCTGCTCGGTTCGAGCATCGCCATCCATGGCACGGGAGCCCACGATGTCGTAGTGCCGCTAGTGGTGAAGACGAATGCATCCAGGGCTGCCCTGGAATCGGTGGGAGCCGCGGTGGGAACGCGCCTCGGTGATATCGTCACGCTGCGTCTGAGCCTTGATCGTCTGGAGGATCTGGCGCTTCTTCCCCAGGTGGAGGCGGTGGAGGCCTCGTATTGGCTCGACAATGCCCTGGATGTGAGCACCGTTGAGTGCGGCGGCGCCGCCGTGCACGGCGGTTCGCCTCCTTACACGGGTGCCGGCGTCATCGTCGGCCTTCTCGACAGCGGCATCGATCCGGTCCACGACGACTTCGAGGTTGCGCCGAACAACAGTCGGGTGCTCTCTATCTGGGATCAGTACGGAAGTGGGTCTCCTCCCTCGGGCTACACCTATGGCACCGAGTGGACCAAAGCCCAGATCGATGCCGGTGCATGCACGATGACCGATCCAGGAGCCCACGGCTCGCACTGCGCGGGTATCGCCGCCGGTGACGGCAGCTCATCTGCCTCGGGCTATGTCGGCATGGCGCCCGATGCCAACATCATCATGGTTGCCAATCGAAGTGACGACATGTTCAACTACGGCGGCCGCGAAGGGTGGACGGCAACCACGGCCTACTCCCTCGACGGTTTGAACTACCTGCATGGCAAGGCAACCAGCCTGGCCATGCCCCTGGTGGTAAGCTGGAGTCAGAGCGTGACCATGGGCCCCCATGATGGGACGACCCTCTTCGAGCAGGGCGTTGACAACTTCGTCTCGGCCACGGACGTGGCGGTCGTGGTTGCCGCCGGCAACTGGCAGACCTCCAACCTTCACGGCAGCGGAACCGTCGGCGTCGGCACTCCCGTGACCGTATCCTTCAACGTGTCCTCAGCCAACGCCTCGCTCCCCTTCGAGATCTGGTATGCGCTGGGCGATCAATTCACCTTCGAAGTGCTTCCCCCAGGCGAGGCCGCGTGGTATGGGCCCTACGGGCCGACCACCGGCGGGTGGGTCACTCCCACCAATGCCCACGGCGATCAGATGTGGATCTGGGGCAATCCCGATCACTCGGTCTCCCACACGGGCTACTTCCAGATTTATGTCCAGAACTCGAGTCTCGGCGTGCAGCAAGGAGCGTGGCAGTTCCGCCTGGCCGCGGCCAATGCCCTGCCCCAGGGAGGCTTCTTCGATGTCTGGTTTGAGCGCAATCGCCCGGTGGCCCTCACAAGCCACATAGACCTTTCGAACAACATCGGCATGCCGGGCACGGCCCAGAACGTGATCACCGTGGGTTCCTACTGCACCAAAGACCCGTGGCAAAGCATCAATGGAAACTGGTATTCCTACGGTGAGACGCCCGGCCAGATCTCCGGCTTCAGCAGCAACGGCCCCACGGCCGACGGACGCCAGAAGCCCGAGCTTTCGGCCCCGGGCGGCGTGATCGCCTCGGTACTGTCCTCCGGCGCGGCGGGGTCGTACAACCCCGTGTTCATCGCCACCGACGGCGTGCATGTCCACATGCAGGGAACCAGTATGTCCACCCCCCATGTAGCCGGGGCCGCGGCCCTCCTCCTGGAGAGCAACCCCGCGCTGACCGCAGCCCAAATCAAGATATTGCTTACCACCACCGCCCGCGATGCCGGTGCAGCGGGCTGGGATCCCGCCTACGGGTGGGGAAAGCTCGATGCCGCGGCCGCCATGGCTGCCGTGCCCGTGGAGCTGGCGAGCTTCTCTGGCGAGGGTGCGCCGGGGGCCGCCGTCCTGCGCTGGTCCACGGCATCCGAATCCGAGAATCTCGGATTCTACCTCCTCAGGGCTGTGTCCGCAGATGATGTCTTTGTGAGGGTGAACAGCGAGCTCATCCCCGGGGCCGGGACAACCCAGAGCCCACGGGAGTACTCGTATCGAGATGAGCCGCTGGCCTCGGCGCGCTACTACTACACACTCGTCGATGTGGCGTCTGACGGCAGAACCACGACCCACGGCCCCATCCAGGTCGACGTAATGCAGGCCCTGCCGGCTGCGCTGTCGGTTGCCGTGGAGCACGGCGACCCCGTGATCTTCCGGATTGCCGTCATGAGACGAGAGCCGCTGCGGCTGGCAATGTACGACCTTGCTGGACATCAGGTTTTCGTGAGAGACATGGGTGAACTCGATCCCGGAAGTCATGTACTCTCGTGGGATGGGTGTCGCGATGAGGGCAGCCCGGTATCCTCCGGGACCTACTTCTATCGGGTGTCCTCGGGTTCGGATGCCGCCTCGGGCAAGGCCGTCTTCTTGAGGTAGGCCATCCGACGTACCCCCGGCGTGGGGTTCACGCACCCGGGGCGCGCCGGTTTCGCAGTGTCCGGAGGGGTTGCACAATCCCTCCGGACGACCGCCTCCAACCCCCGCCATCCCGGCATCGCCCACCCGAACCCACGCTTGACATCCTGTGACACAGTTCGTTTCGTGTAAACTCATCAGGCTGTGTCCGGCCCAGAAGGGCCGGTCTCGGTCTTTCACCTTCAGAGGCACGGAGGCATCATGACCCTTGTCGGTTGTATCCTCATCTCCCTTGCGGCGGTCTCCTCCTCGGCGTCCCCGCCCCTGGAGATTCTGTTGCGGACCCATCAGTTCGATCCGCTCATCACCGAGCCGCAGATCGAGCTCCCCCTGCGAGGCGATGAGCCGGCTCCCGGAGGCCTCGGGTACTACCTCGTCCAACTGGATGGGCCGGTGGCCGATGATCACAAGGCCACGCTGACAGCACGCGGGATCGAGATTCTGCACTATGTCCCCGACTACGCCTTTCTCGTGCGCATGACGCCCGAGGCGGCCTCCGCTGCTCGGGCGCTCCGCACTGTGCGGTGGGTGGGGCTGTATCACCCTGCCTACAAGTTGGATCCGGCCATCGGCGCCCATGAGTTCAACCACCCGGATCGCATCGCGGATCCCTGGCTGTGGCTGATCGTTCGCGTGTACGATCATGTGGACGCCGACGCCGCAGCCGCCGCTCTGCAGGCGTTGGGCGGGGAGATCCAGGATGTCGTGCGCTGGGTAAACAAGCGCGTGCTGCTGCGCATGCCACCGGAGAAACTGCCGGACATCGCTCGGATTCCCGAGGTCTTGTTCGTGATGGAGCAAGGCGAATACTTCCTCCACAACAACACCACGCGGTGGGTGGTGCAGTCAAACCAGAGTGGCACTACCAGCGTGTGGAGCCATGGCCTCCACGGCGAGAACCAGCTCATCGCCGAGATGGATTCCGGGGTTGACTATCAGAGTTGCTTCTTCCGTGATCCCGATGGCAATCCCATAGGGGCCTCCCATCGCAAGATCCAGAGCTACACAGCCTATGGTGGAGGCGTCGCCTATGACGGCTGCGATAACGGCCACGGGAGCCATGTTGCGGGCACCCTGCTGGGAAATGACATCACCGGCGGCAATAGCGCGTACAACGGCATTGCCTACAACTCCCGCCTTGTGTTTCAGGACGTAGGTGCTGACGATTCGTGGGCCTGCACGACGGGATCCATCGCGGTGCCGTCGGAGCTCACCACCGCCTATACCGATGCCTACGCCACCGGGGCCCGGATTCACACCAATAGCTGGGGCGGCCAGGACAACCAGTACATCGACTTCTGCGAGGATATTGATTCCTTCATGTGGTCCAACCCCGACTTCCTGATCCTCTTCGCCATGGGCAATGCCGGGCCCGATGCCGGCTCCATCGGCTATCCCGCTACGGCGAAGAACTGCGCGAGCGTCGGCGGTACCCAGCAGGCGGCGACACAGGACAACATGTATTCCTCCAGCAGCCGCGGCCCCTGCTACGATGATCGGCGCAAACCCGACGTCTGCGCCCCTGCCTGCGGCGTCAATGGGTCTTCACCCCACATCTGGTCGTGTGACAACAGCCCGTCGTCGAGCCAGACCTGCGCGATAGTGGGAGACATCTGGCAGGGCACCAGCATGGCGACGCCCGCCGTAGCGGGCTGCGCCGCGTTGATTCGCCAGTACTTCATGGAGGGCTTCTACCCCGGGGGCTCGCCGTCTCCCGGCAGCGCCTTCACGCCGTCTGCAGCACTGATAAAGGCGACGCTGGTGGCCAGCGGCCAGCGAATGACCCAGTCGGGGCTCTCCTACCCTGACAACAACCAGGGCTGGGGTCGCGTCTTGCTGGAGAATGCCCTCTTCTTCAGCGGAGACGATATCGGGCTCGACGTGGTCGACAATACTGCGGGGCTCTCCACCGGCAGCACCTACACCCGCCAGGTGCCTATCGGCGCCGGGCAGCCGGTACGGTTCGCTCTGGTGTGGACCGATCCGGCCGGAGCGCCTCCGGCCAATCCCGCGTTGGTGAACAATCTAAACCTCACGGTCACCGATCCCGTGGGGAGTGTCTATTTGGGTAATGTGTTCAGCGACAATCAGAGCACGACCGGCGGCAGCGCCGATGCCCTGAACAATGTCGAGGTGGTCCATCGCGACAGCCCGAGCGCCGGCCAGTGGACCATCCAGGTCACGGGCGCCAATGTGCCGACGGGGCCGCAGCCATTCGCGTTGGTGATCACAGGTGACTTGGAAACCACCCCACCTGACACTGAACCACCCGGATGCGTCGGAGACCTGTCGGCTGAACCTGGGGTGACGGGCGGCATCTGGCTTACCTGGAGCAATCCGGGTGACAATGTGGGCGTGACGAAGTATGACATCTACCGTTCGTTGGTCGCACAATTCCTGCCAGTACTCGGCGGCGAACTGCACAGTCTGATGGGCAATCCGCCGGCATCCGAGTGGACAGATCCTGATGCCGGCGCCACGCCTGGGGAGCAGTACTTCTATCGTATCATCGCCGCCGATGAGGCCGGGAATCGCTCCGAGCCGTCCAACACTGCGGGCGATTCTGTGTATGAACTGCCATAGGCACAACGTGAGGAAGGAGCCAGCGCGACACTACTCGCGGTGGGACGACCGCAGCACCACCGGCGGGCAGGATTCCTCCGGTCACTCTGTCTGCCGCGCGGGGACCGACTCCTCCGTCGCGACCCAGCGGGTGATCTCGGACCGATAGACCCGCGCGGAAGAAGGAGCGGGCGGGGCAGCGCCGCGGGAGCGCCCCCTCACCCCGGGCAGTGCTGGAGTGTGGCCCTCTCCCGGCGGCCTTTCGCACGGTCATCCCGAGCCCATGCCCCGCGCATGGGGAGCTATTCTAACCTTAGAATAGCTCCCATTTCTTGTTCGGAGAGACATTCTGACCATGAACCAGACCGATCAGCCGCGCGGGGACGGCCCGAGGCGCGCCTACGAGATGGGAGGCGCTGTCGCCATTCCGTATACGGTGCCGAAGCGGTTGAACAGATCGAAAAGACGTCGAGACAAATGAAGCGACCCAACGCGCAGCGTCAGACGGAGCGCAGCACCAAGTGCAAAGCCAGCCAGGAAGGTTCCCCCGGCCACGGCCGCACGACCCAGGCGGCAGCCGATGTGCCGGCCATGGAGCCACCGGTGGCGGGTGATGCCGGGGAAATGCCGCGTCACCTCGGGCGGGTAGAACGCCAGAACCTGAGGGATGGCGCGCCCATGGCGGACCTGGCGTCTCCAGACACCACGCAGGGTCTCCGGGTGGATATGGGTCACCACCATGTCCTCGCGCAGGGCAAGCCTGCCCCCCGCCTGCACCACGGCGATGCCGAACAGATCATCCGAGAAGTCATCCAGTCGCGCATCGAATCCTTTGACGCGTTCAAACATTGCGCGGGTCACCGCGGCATTGCGCGTATCGAAGACCGGGCGCGGAGGAATGGCTCCGGCGCGACCCCGCAGGTTGGCCTCATACCGTTGCTGGATGAGCCCCGCGATGAGGCCGCCCGATGCGCCGAGGCTGAGCCCACACGCGGCATCGTATCTCCCCATGGCCTGCTCCACCGCCGTGGCCCACCCGGGATCCAGCACGCAGTCGGCATCGGTGAAGGCCAGGATATCCCCCCTGGCCGCGGCAGCGCCGCAGTTGCGTGCCGCATACGGCCCTGGCTGTGACTCACTGAGCACCGTTGCGCCCAGTTCCCTCGCGACCGACGAGCTGTCATCCGTCGACCCGTTGTCGACAACGAGCAACTCCAGCTTCTGTGCAGAATAGTCCATCCCTCGGATGCTGGCCACGCACCCGGGCAGGAGATGGGCCGCGTTTCGGACAGGTATGATGAGCGAAATCGAAGGCGAACTCAACGACGGCGTCCCCGCCGAATCGTCTCGTGCCACAGACGGCGCAGGCGACGACGCTCTGCCGGGGAAAGCTCCTTCCATCTGCGAAGGTCATCGAGGAAGCGGGCTCGTTCGTCGGACGGCATAGCCGAGAGCTGCTGCCATGTGCGCACGATGGTCGCCCGCCGTGCTTCGGGAAGGGCGCGCCATCGAACCCAGTTCTGCAGCAGGGCTCTCCTGCGGGCCGCAGACATGGCATCGATCCGCTTCTTGGCCGCGATGATCCTGTCTCGTTCCTCGCCGGGCATCCCATTCCAGCGCTGGAGATTCCTTCGAAGGCGAGCCTGGTCCTCTGGCGGGAGGCTCTTCCATCTCTCATAGGCGTCCCGCAGTCGGCTCCGCTGTTCCGGTGAGAATGCCTCCCACCGCTCCTCGGGGGAAGGCGAGGCCTGCTGACTCGACGAGGCGGGCCATGCTCCGCATAGTACTATGGTGCATGCCAGAGCGACCATCGGCCGCAGTCGGTGCTGGGTCGTCACGTCAGTTCTCCATAGTCGGCGCCGAGTCGGGCTCCGCGTCTTCAGGAAGGAGACCGGCGATGTCGGTGTCTCCGAATTGGCTTACAAACTCCAGCATCTCCAAATCCAGGAGAAGATCGATGTTCTCAAGTAACTCAGCAGGGACATCGTTCATCACCCGAGTGGAGTCAGAGAGCACGGATGAATCCTGAGGCGATTCCTGCATCGACTCACCCTCGGCGAGACCGCTAGCGACGGTCATTACCATCAGGAGCACCATCCACCTCCTCCCGCTCATCCCTCGGAGGTTCCCACGCCCAGCAGCGCATCTAGGGTCTCCACGACATCGAGATACTCGATAAGCTCGAAATGCTGGTAGAGATCGAGCTTCTCTACCAGGTCAGCCTCATCGACCCTGCCGCGGCCGCCGGGGAGCGTGAACACCAAGACGGCTGCGGCGGCGGACAGCATGGAGGCAAGAGCCAAGGCCCTTCGCCGCCTCACCTTTCGGCGACCAATCCGCTTCCAGATCGCTCGGTTAAAATCGTCGCCGGGGTCTTCCAGTGGCGGCACAGGAACAAGATCCACAGCGCGCCGCATCTCCTCCAGGCGGGCAGCGCAATGCCGGCACGCCGAAAGATGGGCCGCGGCGTCGTCGGATGCCTCGTCAGCGAGCCCATGGGCCAGCATAGCCAGCGCGACCTCCCCGAGACAGCCGTTGTCCGTGCCCATTGCCACGATCCAGTCCTCCTAGTCCTCGGCCCTGACAAACGGCGCCAAGGCCTTGCGCATTCGCTGGGTCGCCCGGTGAAGATGCACCTTGGCGGTTCCCTCCGCGCACTTCAATGCCGCGGCGAGCTCCGCCGTGTCATACCCCTCATAGTGGCGCAGCACAAACGCCATCCGCTGCGTTGCCGGCAACCCGGCCAACACTCTCTTCACGGTGTTCCCTATCCGCGCGCTGTCGGCAACCCGTTCAGGATCCGACTGCCACGACGTTTCGGCGGCCGAGCCTTCAGGGGAAGGCTCGTAGTCCTCCCCTCCCCGGGGAAGCACGAAGAGCTTCCGGCGGACACGCTGGCGTCGCTGCCAGTCAACGCAGAGATTGACGATGATCCGATCAAGCCAGGTTCGCGGTGAACAGTCACCCCGAAACCGGGTAAGAGAACCATGGGCCTTGATGAATGCCTCCTGTGCCAATTCCACGGCATCCTCCTGGTCGGAGACCATTCCTCTGGCCACACGAATGATCCGTGCCCGGTGCCTCGTGACGAACAGGTCAAACGCAGGACCGTTTCCCCGTCGCGCCATCTCCAGGAGCACGGCATCATCCGTCGATTCCTCTATCCCTGGTTCCAGACGCACCGGCGGTCCGTCGGTTTACCGCGGTGTCGGCACACTCACGGTGGAGCTGTTCCCCTCCCGATCCACGAGCCGAACCGATACGCTGCCCTCGGGGCCTGGAAGCCGCGCGTGGAAGACCTCTCGCGGGGAGTCGGCCACTCCATCGGCCGGTTCCATCACCACCCATCTTTGCCCGTCCACGGAGACCGACGCCTGCGCAACGCCGCTGGCCCCATCCTGCGTATCCACCTGCAGGGTATGAGTCACCCCGTCGCTCTTCCAGGACGCCTCCATGAGAATAGGTGGTGTGTCATCCACCAGCACAGGGCCGATACTAGCGGACGCGGTGCGGGCTCGCTGGGGGGGATTGCCCCTCCTATCCGAGACGACAAGCCGGAATCGGTACCATCCTTCCGCCAGTGTGCCCTGGGGAACCATCACGTGGCTCTCGCGCACTCCCTCACCAAGCCCGATCCACTGGCCCGTGGGGTAGGAGCAGAAGCTCACGCTATATTCGAGATCGTCGTCATCAGGATCAGACGCGTTCCAGAACGCGTAGCGATCATAGTCACCTTCCCGCCCGCCGGGGCGATCACTGGTTCGCCCGGTTCCCGGGGATCCGCCCATCACGCCGGGAGGTTTCTTCCCTGGAGGCAGAAGGTCAAACGACACAATAACCGGGTCTCGATTACGCGGCTGGTAGTTGACCTGCAGCCACTCCAGCGGAGCCTGGCGCCCATCTCCAGTCTTCAGCGTCACCTCGAACTGGGCGAATCGAGCATCGGGCATGGCCAGTTCCCAACATTCGCCCGATGCCTTCCCCACAACCCACTCACTCCATCCGGTGTCGGGGTCTCCCAGATTGCCGGTACGACCGCGCAGGGTGAGGCCGCCGCCTCTGCCCATCCAGGCCACGGTGCCCCATTGCGACACAGTTCCCCCGTCCACCACCGGGGAGCACCAGAATCCCGATTCGACCCTGCGTTCATCCAGCCAGTACAAAGCCGCAGGGCTGCCCGCGCCCAAGTACAGCCGCGAACCCAGTGCTGTGCACGACAGTACCTGGTCTCGGGCAACCTCTACAAGACGTTGATAGGTGATGTCGTCTGCCACCGTGTAGGCCCGGCCAGGCCATCCGCCCGCCACGGTGAGGCCATCCGGCCCAGACACCATGTCAAGCGCCAGTGAATCGGGGCATTCCCACAGCTCCGAGAACGGCCCCGCGAGAGAACCCGTCAGCATGACGCTCCCCGAATGCCCGGTCGACGACGCGCCCACCGCCAAGACGCCGATGGAATCCGGGCCCAGCTTCGTCAAACTGCGAGCCTCGTCGTAGTCAAGCCTCGCCACCGTGAACACCACCCCATCGGGCGTAATGCGCTGGATCGCGCACGGGGTGTCACCACAGACCAGAATCTCGTCGTCTGACATGGGAAGAACCGACAACACATGGGTCAGGGAGGTCTTGGCCACCTCTCGGATGGTCTTTCCCGGCCGGCAGGAGAAGATCCGGCCTTCCGGCCCGGTTCCCGCCACGATGTCCGCGCCGCTTCTGGCGAGACACCACACCGCATTCTGGCCGGTGGAGAACTTCTCTACCGGTGTCCCCTTTGGCCCGATCCGGTAAATCATACCGTCGGGTGAAGACCCGGCCCACACATTGCCCTCGCCGTCTTCCAGCACCGAGAGGATGTCACTCTGGGGCGAGTCGAGAAGGAGGTGAAGCTCTTTTCCGTCGAACCTGTACACCCTGCCGTTACCGCCCGTGCCCAGAAGCAGGCCTCCGTCCTTCGTCGGCGCCAGATCCCAGACATAGTGCTCGTCACCTACGGTTAATGAGTCCAGGCGCCCGGCCCGGGTGATTCCTCCCGGCGACCATATCTCCACGCCGGATGCTGTGCCAAAGGCCCACTCGGAGTATGACGCAAAGGTGCTATATCGAGGGGGCGCCGCCAGAGACGAACTGGCTATGAAGAAGGCGAGAATCAGGGAACCTTTCATGGTACAAGCCCTTCCTTGGGTGCAGCAAGATCAATGATGGCGCTGCCATACACGGGGCCGTCGAGTGTGATCTCAGCCGTGGAGACCACCGACACGGTTGTCAGGTCATGCAGCCCCCGCTGGGGTGATCGGCCCAGAATTCTGGTCATAGAAGGGGGTAGGCGCGTCACCTCGCCCCCCCGACGGCTCCAGCCCCTGTCATCGGTCAGGATTCGTAGATAGAAGCGGTCGGGTCTCCGGATGGAGAACAGCACGTCGAGGTAGTGCTCCACGGAGTTTGGCATATAGGACAAGGCTGCGCGCTCTCGTTCCCACTGTGCCACGGACGCCGCATCCCCCGCCTGAAGCAGAAGCCTGCGTTCGGCGGTGCCGGGAGGAAGGGCCATGTGCACCGTGCGCACCACCGGCCCGCCCTCACGCCTGAGAAAACGTACAGTGACAGAGCGTTCCTCGTCCGCGAAACCCCGCCCCCCATTCACGGCGACGCTCTCGAGATAGTACACGCCGTGGTCGGGTGGCGCCGAGAAGGAGATGGAGACCGACTCGGGAGCGACCCGGCCCAGAGGGCAGTTCAGCACCCCGTCAATCAGCCGCGCCAGTTCCTCGGAGAGCTGGGAAAAGGCTCCCGAGCCCGAGGCTGCCCGTTCCACGTCGCGGGAGGACCCATCGGCGAAGCGCACGGTCATGCGGGCCGATGTGGCGGTCACTCCGGCGCCTCCCCATAGCCCCCCGCAGTTCTGCACGCATACCCGCAGCAGAAGGGGCGTCAGCAGAGGATGGATGGCGAGGCGGAGATTGAGAGCCGGCGCATTGGGGCGCGGTGGGGCAATAGTCAGGGGCAAGGTCGGCGCCATTCGCCCTACATACCCCAGAACGCCATTGGGGCCATCATAGGTGACGGACCCCACCACCGACCCCGCATTGGTCATCTTGAAGGGGAGAGCCCTATTCGCGACGGTGGCGATCACCGACCCCGACGCCAGGGGCAACTCCACCGGGCCGAATCCGAAGAGCTGATGCCCGAATGCCGCCACCTGGTCGCCTGAACGCCAGGTGACCGTACCGAGGATGGAGAGAGACCAGTCTCCGTCCACCAGAACGGCGGCGGCCACGTGGCCCGGTTCGAGGCCGGCAGGCGCGTCCCCACGGCTGCCACCGGTGAAACTGATGTCTGCAGGAAGCCCCGTGGACAGCGTCCTTAGCGCATCGGTCTCGAAACCCAGGGAACTGCCCGTCATGGGAAGGGGGAGACCGCCGGGCGGCACAGTCCACGTTGAGTCGGGCCGGAGCATGGCGGCGATGGGAGTCACCATCCCCACGGGCTCGGTAACATTGGCGAAAGTAGACGCCAGCGCACCCAGCAACCTGTCTCCGACGTACACCGGGCTCCCGCTCATGCCTGCGGCCACGCCGGTACTCTCGGCCAGCTCTCCCGTGAGGCGGACGAGAACCCGAGACTCTCCCACAACGCTGCCTCGAAGGGTGCCGATGACCTCAACCCCGAAGGTGTCAGGGCGGGTACCCTGAAACACGGTTAGCCCCCAACCACGGGCTCCCACCGGCGCCTCATCCACCGGAATCGATGACAGAGCCATCGCCAGACAGAGTGTAGAGATAATCATGCGGCTCTTATGCTCCGTTCATTGTTGCTCGCGTCGCGAGGAGTTCACTGCGGACAGTGCGACCGTATGAGGAGACCTTTCCCCTTCGATGGGGAACGACGGGATAAAGGTGATGCCGAGCGTGTCTCGACCAACGCCTTTCCGGATCTGAGGCCCAGATGCAGGCGGTCTGTCCAATTCCGTGCTCCGCTTTCCCTGTCAGGGCTGTTGACTGCCAAATCAATCGTTCTTCCATCCGACTGGGTTTGATGCTCTCTTCCTGAACCATCAACCGCGCGCAGCGTTCGACCGGTTCTCTTGCGAATGCCGCCAATATCCCTTCCTTGTGCTGGCCGAGCAAGGCTGCGGCGTGGAGAGCACATTGGCGTAACCCCGCGTGCGGCGATGGGTGTCCGGGCAATCACACACTACCCAGGTGAATGCATGAACGATTCGGTCCTGCTTGTGAATCCCAGTTTCGACCTGGAGGCCCATTTCGGAAAGCTGGCCAAGGTCGGGCCGTCGCTGCTGCCCGTGGGGTCCGCGTACCTGGCGTCAATGCTTGAAGCTGCCGGCATGTCCGCGGCCATCTGGGACGGTCAGGTCGAACCTGCCGGGTTGGCCTCGCTGGAGACCGAATTGAGAACGCTGAAGCCTGCCGTCATAGGCATCACGGTGTACAGCCCGATGCTGGCGCAGACACGGGCAGTGGTGGATCTGGTCCGAAGAGAGCTGCCGAACGCTCGAATCGTCGCCGGCGGCATTCACCCCACCGTACTCCCTGAGGAAATCCTCGACATCCCCGGGATCGATGTGGTGGTTCGTGGAGAAGCAGAACCGATCATCGTGCAGCTCTGCCAGAACCTGATTCGAGATGTGTCGGTAGAGACGATAGCGGGCACCAGCATCAGGAGAGACGGCGCCGTGTCCCATGCGGCGGATATCCCGCTCATCGATTCGCTGGACACGATCCCCCCGCCGGCGCGCCACCTGCTCAAGAATGAGCGCTATCGCCCAGCCCCTGAAATCACCCTGGCGAATCCCAAGAAGATCCAGTCACTTATCACGTCCCGGGGGTGCCCTTACCAATGCATCTTCTGTTCCGCCCGCCTGCTGTCCGGTCGGCGTTACCGCTTTCACAGCCCTGAGCGCATCCTGACCGATGTGGAGGACCTGGTGCGCACCTACGGTGCGGAAGAGGTGGTGTTTCTTGACGACAACTTCACCGTCAACCGATCGAGGCTGGTTCGCACCTGTGACCTGCTGCGGGAATCCGGCTTGGCGCGCAGGCTCATCTGGGCGTGCAATGCCCGGGTGGACGAGGTTGACCGGGAAGTGCTTGGCCTCATGCGGGCCTCCGGGTGCCGCCTCATCTCCTTCGGTGTCGAAAGCGGCGTCCCCCGGATACTTACCCTGATCAAGAAAGGTATCACCGTCGAACAGAGCAGAAACGCAGTGGGGTGGGCCCATGACGCGGGGATCCGTGTGCGTATGACCCTGATTCTGGGGCTGCCCACCGAGACGGAAGCGGATACCAAGGCCACCGTGGATTTCGCGAAGTCATTGAGGGCGGATTTCGCAAAATTTAGCCTGGCAACGCCATACCCCGGCACCGAGCTGTGCCAGATCGCCGAGGAGATGGGCCTCATGGCAAGCCATGATTGGTCCCGGGCCAGCTCCATGGTGGGATTCTCTTCCTACGACCCTCTGTTCGTGCCCGAGGGACGAACGGGCGAGGAGATGAAGCGGTGGCAACGCCGGGCAATGCGTCAGTTCTACCTCCGGCCTCGTCAGATCTGGTCTATCCTCTCCCAAACCAAAACCACCGCCGACGCCCGCCTCCTCATCCAGGCCGCTTTGGCAGTGCTGC
>JAFGKV010000023.1 GCA_016928395.1 Candidatus Fermentibacterota bacterium
CCCGTTCTGCTGACACTCGGAGGCCTTGTGGTCCAATGCCCTCTCCGAGAGTCCAATCGAATCGACGGCCCTCGATCACAACGGGACTGTCACGAGTCAAGCCCTGACCCTAGTTGCTCGCGTTTCTATTCCGATTCGGGTGCAGGGGAGCAGTATGGGGCGAAGGCGGACAGGCCCCGGGAGATGACAGTATGGAGAGGACGTACCCATGAACGGTAACAATCGGTCCGACATCGCACCCGGCATGCGGGTGAAGGTGGTCCGGAAAGAGGATCAGCGAAGCGGCGCCCTTACCGAAGGGGTCGTCCGCAATCTGCTTACGAAATCGGCCTTCCACCCCCACGGCATCAAGGTGCGGCTGGAGAGCGGCACCGTCGGCCGGGTAAAGGTAATTGTGGGCGCCCAGGGGGGAGCCAGCCCCGCGCCATGCACGCCTGCACCGAGAAGCGAGGAGCCGTCGTATGAGTGAGACCACCCTGAAGACCAGCGCAGTCGAGCGCTTTCTCCGCTACGTGACCTTCGATACCCAGTCTGACGAGAACTCCCCGACCTACCCGAGCACTACTGGGCAACTGGTGCTGCTGGACACGCTGGTGGAGGAGCTGCGCGAGATTGGACTCACGGACGCCGTCCGAGATGAGCACGGGTATGTGTTCGCCACCGTGCCCGCCACCAGCGCGAAGGCCGGGGTGCCGGTGATCGGTTTTATCGCCCACGTGGATACCTCGCCCGAGACCAGCGGCGCCAATGTGAAACCCATCATCCATCACCACTGGCAGGGTGAGGACATCCTGCTGCCCGACGATCCGTCGGCAGTACTTTGCACCCGGGAGATTCCGGCACTGCGCGAACAGACGGGCAACGACATCATCACTGCCTCGGGCGCCACCCTGCTTGGCGCCGATAACAAGGCCGGCGTGGCCGAGATCGTTGCGGCCGCCGAGTACCTCATGCAGCACCCCGAGGTGCCCCACGGCGCCATCCGCATCGGGTTCACCCCTGACGAGGAAGTCGGCAGAGGGACGAAGTACTTCGACGTGGAGAGATTCGGCGCGTGTGCCGCCTACACCATGGACGGCGAGTCGCGCGGGCACCTCGAATGCGAGACTTTCTCGGCTGACGCGATGACCGTCACCTTCCAGGGGTTCAACACTCACCCGGGGTTCGCCAAGGGGGTTATGGTCAATGCCATAAAGGTGGCCGCCGATTTCGTGAACCGCCTGCCAAGAGACCGGCTCTCGCCCGAGACCACCGAGGGCCGCGAAGGCTTCGTACACCCGTACGTGGTCGAGGCTTCGGTGGACAAGACCTCCATCAAGATCCTGATCCGCGACTTCGCCACGCCTGGGTTGAAGGAGAAAGAGGAACTGATCGAGCGGTTGGCGCAGGAGACCGTTGCCGAATGGGCCGGCGCGTCGGTGACGACCGCAGTCGATGAGTCGTACCGCAACATGAAGGAAGTGATCGACAGGTATCCCCAGGTAGTCGAGAACGCGCGCGAGGCCATCCGGCGCGCAGGGTTGACCGTGCATGAGACTGCCATCCGCGGCGGTACGGACGGCTCCCGGCTCTCCTTCATGGGCCTGCCCACCCCGAACGTGTTCGCCGGCGAGCACGGTGTACACTCGCGTCTCGAGTGGGTCTCCGCGCAGGACATGGAGAAGGCGGTGGAGGTCATCATCGAGATTGCGAGGGTGTGGGAGGAGAGGGCGCAGGGCTCGGTGCTCGACGGGGCGGCCGAAGGTGCTAGGGCCGGTCTAGGCACGTAGGTAAGATGTCAACTTGCGGAGAGTAGGAGAGAGACCAAGGTTAGGCGGCATGCCAGGACAAGGCCGCAGAGCGGGGACGTAGACGAGAGTAGGGCTCTCTGGTGGAGTGGCTGCACAGGGACGCTGAGAAAGTGCCGTCTGAGTCTGGCCGGCCTGGGGACGCAGCATACTGTCAAGTTGGTGAGCGGGCGAGCCATCCACAGAACGATTCATGGCCCGGTGAAGCACGATGAAATCATCTCCCGCGTTGACTGACCGCACGGGCTGCGGACCGGGCGTTTTGACACGCAGGAGCCGACAGAGTTCGCCGCGGTCGAGATCACCGACTCCACGGCCGTGTTCGCCAACCCGGAGCATGACTTTCCCCAGCGAGTGCTCTATCGGCGCCTCGGGGCCGGCGCGGTGGCCGCCCGCATCGAGGGTGATCGCGGCGGCACGGCGATGGCAGTCGACTTCCCCATGCGGCGATCCAAGGTCGTCAAGTAGCGGCTGCCGTTCGGGCAGTCCTCGGGTGTGGGGCGAGGATGCCGTGGGTGCCTGCGGAGATGGCGTCTGCACGGTATGTTGCGGGCGCCATGAACATGCGAGAGGACACAACACGCGAGGTGTGATATGGCAGGATCAGCGTGGAAATGGGCGGCCGGTTGCGGGATCGGTTGCCTGGTCATCATCATAGGTGCGGCCGGGCTAGGGTTCGGCGGGTTTCTCCTGGCCCGGGGAGCCGTGCGCGATGTCAAGGAGATCGCCGACCTCCAGGAGCAGGTGCAGTCGCAGTTCGGTGCCGTCAAGGACTATGCGCCCCGCTCCGGCGCTCTCCCGCCCACTCGTCTCGACGCGTTTGTCGAGGTCAGGGACGCCATGGGCGAGGTCATGAAGGGCTGGGCCGGCGCGGATTCCTTGCTTAAGCATGGCACGCGCCCCAAGGGTTTCGTCGAGGGGTTGAAGGCGATCGGCAGTGGCGTCAAGGCCGTATCCACCATCGGGCGTCTCATCGAGGCTCGTAACCGGGCGCTGCTCAAAGCTGAGATGGGATTCGGTGAGTACTACTTCCTGTATGCAACAACCTACTACGCGTGGCTGGGGCACTCACCCTCCGATTGCCCCCGGGGAGTGTCGATTCATGCAGGCGGCGGGAGCCACCGAATGTCGTTTTCTGATGATGAGGATTCGAGCGACCTCGACCAGGTGTATCGAACTACCTATCAGAGTATGCTGCGCCGCGCCGTCGAGGGCATTCCGTCGGGAGATTCGTGGGCCGAGGCGCTCCGTGCCGAGCTGGCCGCGCTGGACACCGATGCCCGGCGGCTTCCCTGGGCCGAGGGCCTGCCCGCCATGCTCGTGCAGAGCCTCGAACCATATCGCCAGAGGCTCGCGCCGCTCTACTGGCCCATGAGCAACTGCCTTGAGCTCACCACGCTCACCACGGATGGCCGAATGCGGGAACGCCTCATGGAGCTGGAGGAGGATAATGTCATCTAGCCCGACAGCCTGCATCGTGCCGGAACGGGCGGTGAAACCGATCGACGGCCCATGCGGCGCGGCATGAGTCGTTTCGGCGATACACTCTCAGATGCCCGGCGAGGATTTTCCGCCGCACTGCGCGGGACATGAGCCGGCTGGCGTCCGCGGAACCGGTGGTGTTACCGCGTGTACACGATCAGACTCCGGGCCGTGAACCCCTCGCCGAGGAGCCGCACCAGATAGGCGCCCCGAGGGACGGCGCCTCCCGTGGGGCCTGTAGCCCGCCAAGTCCAGGAGCTGACTCCCGCGGTCATATATCCCTCCGCGATGACGGATACCAGATTTCCCGCCAGGTCATGGATCGTCACGCGGGCCGGGCCGGCGGTGGGTATGGCGCACGTGAGGGTCACGGAAGTGCCGAACGGCGTCGGCGCGGCAGACAGCGTAGCCTGGGTCGGCACGGGGAACGATGGATCGCCTGATACGGCACCGCATTGCACGACCCAGGCCAGGGAATCGGATAGTTCTCCATCGCTTGCCACCACGCGGATCGTGTCTCTGGCACCCTCGAACGGCGGAGTATAGGAAAAGGTCGAGTCGACACAATCCTGGGTCAGGCCGCCATAGGCGGTCCACTCATACGAGAGTGCATCGCCGTTGGGATCCACGGCGGTCACCGAGAACACCAGAACCTCTCCCATCGCCAGAGCCGTGTCCAGCGATGAAGGGACATGGGCCGTAATGGCAGGCCAGGCATTGCCGAAACCGAGATCGAAGGTCATCAGGGGCCCGGAGGCGCTGATGTTGGTGATCCAGACGCCGCTGGGGCTCCCATACCAGGCGGAGCTTGGGTAGGACACGGGGGTAAACGCCGTCTGACCGGTATCCTCGGCAGCGAAGGTGGCGCCGATGCGGAACTCGTAGGGATACCACCACTCCGAGAACTCGCTCACGCCATCCCACGGGCGGGCCGGATCATACCCGGCATCCTCCACGATGACCTTGTAGTGGGGGTTGCCGGGACCGGCCGAGTTGCTGGATACCGCATTGTCCACGTGGAGGATCAGCAGGCCAGGGTCTTTCTGGTTCTGCCCGGGGGTGAACCAATCGAAGTAGGCCGAGAAGTCGGAATCGAGATGGTCGAACTTGGCGACTGTCGACGCGGTATTGCGGTTCTCGATCAGGAAGTACTCCTGTGGACCCGCGCCGGGGGAGGAGATCTTGTAGACTACCGGATTGGTCTCCACTTCCGGCACAGGAATGCGATGCATGGGGGATGTCAAGACAATGGGTGTCACGAATCCGAGCTGGTCCTTGCTCCACGCGCACAGGTGGGAAGGATCTTGCCGGGTTCCGTATGACATGATGTTGTAGCCGCCATAGCCCATGAGGCACCAGTCAACCAAAGGGTGATCATTGCGGTCGCCGGGGGTGTAGTAGGTAGTCACGTCGAGCTTGGCGTCGTAGTCGTAGAGATCGGGCAAGCCCAAGACGTGGGACGCCTCATGGGCGGCGACGCGGATGGTGATGATTGAGCCGTCGGAGTGCTCCTCGGGATTGCAGGAGTACCGATCGATGATGACGCCATCATCCGTGGCATAGCCGAGCCCCCACACGGCGTATGACCAGATATCGGCGGGATCGTGGGTCTCTTCCTGGCCGGGACCCGCATGGAAGACCCACACGGCATCGGTGTAGCCGTCGCCGTCACGGTCGTAGCGGGAGAAGTCGATGAAGGGATCGGCAGCGGCGAAGAAGTCGGTGAACCAGAGATCAACGGCATAGTCAGGCTGGGTGAGCCACCCGTGGATATCGCCGGTGACGAAGTAGGTGCCGTAGGATACCTCGGTGAAGTAGTCCCGCATGCTGCCGGGGCAGACCTCATCCGTGCTGAACAGCAAGGTCTCGTATGCCTCAACGGGATGCAGCGACGTGTCGGCAGGATGATTCGCCCACTGGCATAGGAGCACGCAGACGATTCCCGTGTCGCCTCGGGCCTGGGCAGGAACCTGGGCACGGCGGGAGCGCATCTCCTCGGGGGAGACGCCC
Source organism: Candidatus Fermentibacterota bacterium (assembly GCA_016928395.1). GTDB lineage: Bacteria > JAFGKV01 > JAFGKV01 > JAFGKV01 > JAFGKV01 > JAFGKV01. Next base: position 5,280 of record JAFGKV010000023.1, read on the forward strand.
AGACGGCCGCTGATCACGTCGTCGGGCATATCGAACACCGTGAAACGAGGGTTGTCGCGAGGCGGAGTCCATCGGGTGTCGGGGGTAGCCGGCGCAGGCGTGGTGAGGCTGGAGGCCAGGAGGCCGGTCAGAAGGAGCAGGCGAAGAGACGCATGTACCAGCACGGGAACGATCCTTTCTGTGGTGACGTGTGCGAGCGCGGCAGTCATCGAGTGATTCCATCCGCATTCGCACCACGAATAGTCACCCGAACAGTGCTTCAGCGCAAGAGCTGTGAAGGGCGTCTCAAAAGTGTACCAGCCGGTCACGGCGATTAGCGTACCATTGACAACGGGTCGGCTATGCCGCAACTCCCGGCGCCTCTCACTCACAATTCCGGTATTTTCACTGGAGGTCACTGTGCGACGCTTCGTTTCCGCGATTCTGATGACGGTTCTCATGGCAGCCGCTGGCAGCGCCCAGGTGAATGGCGTGGTCACCACGGTCGAGGGCAAGGAGGTGCTCACCGTGTGGGGAACCCATCAGGAGCGAGCGCATGCCCATGGCTACCTGCTGGCACCCAAAGTGAAAGAGATGTTTGAGGACTACATCGTGGGGCGTGTCTGCTACGGGCAAGCCTCGGTATACAACTCACTACGATCCTTTTACCTGAGTCACTACGCGGTGGATGCGCCCTATGCAGACGAGGCTCAGGCTATGGTAGACGGAATCATGGCTTCGGGATTGGGCCTGCACAGCGCGGTGCTCAATCGCGACATGGATGCCACGGACCTTCTGGTGTGCAACGCCATCGTCGATCTGAGCCAGAGCTATGCGGGCCTGGCGACCATGGGATTGGGATGTTCCAGCCTCTCCAGCTGGGGATCCAGCACGGAGTCCGACTCCTCGCTGGGGGGCGCATTGGTCATCACCCGCCTCATGGACTGGGAGAACCACTCGACCCTGGCCCAGAATCATCTGATGATCGTGTCGCTGCCCTCCGAGGAAGACGAACAACCCTGGATCTCGTTGACTTTCCCCGCGTTCATCGGAGGGCTGTCGGCCGTTGCCGAGTCGGGCGTGGCGGCGTTCCTGAATGTCGGCAACAGGTGCAACTACGCGCTGGGCGAACCGTTCCAGCCCATTCTGTTTTCCGTTCGCTCAGGCATCGAGCGCCGCGACTATGACGGCGACGGAGTGCATACCCACAACGACATTCTGGCGGCCGTTGACGGGCGCAATCGCTCCAGCGGAACCATCATCCACACGGTGGAGGGATTCGGATCAGCCTCATCACCGGTGATCATCGAGTGCAACAATGAGCGGGGTGTCGTGACGCGGGATGTGACGGTCGACGATGATATCGCCGGAGAGAATCTGGCTGCTACGAATCACTTTCGCGTCTTGTACGACCCGGTCTACTGCAATCGATACCGCGCAATAGCCGATTCCATGAATGCCAGCACCGCCGTCTCGGTTGAAAGAAGTTGGGATGTGATGGTACACGCGGGTGCCCAGTCCAACAACCTGCACGTCATCGAGTATGCTCCCACGCTCTCCCTCCTGAAGTGGGCAACCTCCGCGGTGGGAAGCCCTGCATACTTGCACGAGCCCGCCGCGTTCACCCTTGACCAGCTCTTCGAGCCCCCCGTGGCGGCTGAAACCGGGATCCCCGCGCGGCTTCGACTCGTGGCGGCGGCTCCGAATCCGTTCGCCACACGAACCTCGGTCGTGTTTTGTCTGCCGGCTGCATCCCAGTGCCGGCTTGCGGTATACCGCTTGGATGGGTCGATGCTGTCGGTGCTGCACGATGGGCAGCTGGACGCAGGGTCTCACCGCATCCAGTGGGATGACCCGGGCACTGGCAGTGGAACCTTCGTGCTTCGACTGGAGAGCGTGCTGGGCACGGCACACACGCGGGTTGTGCGCGTCAACTAG
>JAFGKV010000168.1 GCA_016928395.1 Candidatus Fermentibacterota bacterium
CGGTGGGGTGTGTTGGGCCGGTCAGACGCGTCGGACCTGTCGGACGGGTCGGACCTGTCCGACTCCCTCATTCCTCCCCTCCTCCGATGATTTCCTCCAGCAGCCCTTCGGTGGGTCGGTCCGGCGCCAGGGGTGCCCACCCAGCCGTCACCGGCACTATTCTACTATGAGAATAGTGCCCAAATCGCATGGCGCCGGCTTCGGCTGGACATGAGGAGCGACCCTTGTGCGGGCGGGAAATCGAGGCGGAAGACAAAAAGGGAGTACTACAGGTCGCTGAGCTCCCGACTCGCATGTGAGCCGAGGCCTGACAAGGGCGCGGGCAAGATGTGGTTGATTGCATCACGGCCCCACGATGGACGTTGCTCTTCGGCAGATCGAAGGACAAGAAACCCCCTGGGCGGGATGCGTCAAGCCGTCCTTGTGTCGCTTGGCGCAACGGGGGCACAGCTCATGGAGATCGAGCGTCCCGTGCAGATCGGTGGGGGCGAATCCGTGGGGATGGTAAGGGAGCGGTGGCTACTGGGCGATCACGACTCGCTTGGGCCAGGTATGGTTGTCGTCCTGCAGTCGGCAGATGTAGACTCCTGAAGGCAGGTGGCCTACCTCCAGGGTGACCGTGTCCGCGAAGGGAGGGATCGTCTCCCGCGCGACCCGCGCGCCGTCCAGGTTGAACAGCTCCATCATGGCAGGCATGCGGAGGCCGGCGGGGGGCTGGAGGCGAAGTGTCGTGGTTGCCGGGATCGGGAAGAGCTGCAGCACGTCGCCCGGGAGCGGAAGATCCCCGATGCCCAGAATGTCAAAGGGCATGAAATCAACGAGGAGGAGCCCTTCGGCATCACTCCCGTCGTAGATATCGTAGGTCGCGATTTCTGCCGAATCCGCATGGTCCCAGATGTTGTACTTGGCGAACAGCACGGGATACTGGCCGCTGATAGCCTCGATAAGAAGGTCGTAGTTGCCGTTGCCCATGATGATGTTGTTGCCGGGGCAGTCGAACTCGCCACCCCCCAGATCGATGCGCGGAAACTCCACCCGTATCCCGGCGCCCCCGTTGTCACGAATCGTGTTGTGATGGATCGGGCCCCGCAATCCGTGAAGGACCATGCCGTCTCCGGAGCACTCCGTGATCGTATTGTGATGCACCTCTTCAGCACCGCAGGAATAGAACCCCGTGCACGAACGCGTGACTGTGTTGTTGGCGAACTCCGCCGTGCCTGCCGCGCTGTAGTACCCCGCGTCACCGCCCGATATAGTGTTTCCAGTGACAAATCCCCAGCCGGAGTAGTTCCACAGACCAACGATGCCTTCCTCCGGATCAGAACTCGGCATCATGACTTCATCGACGGTAATCGTGTTATCGATGACATGGAACGGCGCCCCGGACGACGCGCGTATGCCGGACACATTGCCGGTGCACGTGATAATGTTGTTTCGTAGTGTCGCCGATCCGGCGTATGCGTATACTGCAGAGGTGATGCCCTCCGCAATCAGCAAAGGAGCGTTCTCATTACAGTTGATTATGTTATTCTCCCAGATCTGATCCTCATATTCCTTGCTTCCGCTCTGGTCAATTATCGGGCCATTATGAATCATGTTATTGCAGATGGTAGTGGTGATGCTAGCTCCAGAGGCATCTTTGATTCCATACTGCACGTCGTTGTTATCAACAAGGTAGGTATAGCCATAGCCCGATAGTATCAAGATGTACCCGCAGACATTATTTCGCACCGTGTCATTCGCCGTTCCTGACCCTTGCCCGAACTGGATGATGCCCTCCGTACCGAGGTCGTTGTCCTCGATGAGAACGCGATGGACCGGCGGTGGATCTTCCTCGCCGACCCCTCCTGCGTGTCCTATCCCGATCACGCCACCCCCGCAGCGCCGAACGATGTTCTGCTGGTCGAAAGGGCCTTCCTGGGGGCCGCGCCAGAAGTGGAACTCGTCGAAGGCCAGATCCTCTACCACGATCGGGAGATTGCTCTGCTGTGTGTCCACAACCTTGCCCTCGAGGATGGTCGCGTCTCGCCCTTCCCCCCTGAGGGTAACCCCTGCCTTCATCAAGAGGAGGTTGTGGTGATCGTTCCAGGACTCGTCAGGATAGTAGATCCCGGCTCTCGCCATGACTGTGTCCCCGACGGACGCCGAGGCGATCCCCTCCCTGATGGTGTTGAACGGGTGCTCGTCGGTCCCGTCTTCGATACCTGAGGTGTTGGCGGCATCCACGTAGATGGTGTGCGCCAGAGCGGGGTGGGCTGTCGCCATCAATGCCAGAACGATGGGGAGCAATGCCTTCATGCGTGCCTCCGTGTGAATGGGTGCCGGGGTGAGCCGTCAGGTGCGCCATACCCTTGCCGGTGGAACGTACCCAGGCGGGACCCTTCAGAAGTTCATGGCGAAGAGGCGGTGGAGGAATGCAGCGACCGTGGTGGCGGGACCGGTTCCGCCGGCCAGCGATGCGGCGGTTTCCGCAATGGCTCCGGCGGCGATGAACAGGATGGCCAGCAGCTTGCCGACGTCTTGCCCCTTGAGGCTGCCCAGCATGCGGGGCTCCTGCGAGAGATATGCGCTGGCGGCGAACAGCTCTTCGCCGATCAGCGTATAGTCGCACGCGGCGACAAAGAACGGAAGCTGCGCAGGCATGGCCGTGCCGGCAACCTGAATCGCGCCGATGGAGTTGCCCGTCTCGGCCAGAATGAGGCTCTCGGCGAAAAAGGCCCCCAGATAGAAGGCCGTTGCCGGCCTTTCCCGAACCATGATCCCGTCAACGGCGGCGACATAACCGAACTGGGCGTCGGTGATGTAGTGCACGCAGTCTTCGCGATACGCATCGGGCCTGCCTGCGGCAAGGTAGGCTTCTTTCACCGTCTCCCGGGCGGCACTCAAGACCAGCGAGCGGGAAACCGGCACATTCAAAGGCGTATCATACTCGGCCGTGGTGCGGGCGATGGTCTGCAGGATGGAAAGCCCTGCCAGCGTCTGGACATCATCCATGTCATTGATGCCGGGCACGAACAGCACAGCGCGGCCCATCTCCGTGGCCCGCCCCACTGCTTCGGACACCGCCTCAAGCCCCGCAATGCGCCGGATGAAGAGCTGCTGACCCCGCTTGGCGCGTTCGATGAAGATGAGGACCGCAGTGGACAGGAGCAGCGCAATGACCAGGAGATTGGCCTTCTCGCGGTTGAACCACTGCGGGCACGCCGCCACCGGATCGGTGGGCACGCTGGGAATTGACCGGCCCACGACGTCGATCAAGACGATGCGATACTGATGGGTGATGCCGTTGGGCAGGCCGTTCACGACCATGGAGGTAGCGGTTGGAGCCAGGGAGTCTACGACCACGAACTCCCCCGGAGAGACCGCCTTCTGGACGAGTTGAACCCGAATCCGCGCCGCATCCTCCGGCCTGATCCGCCA
>JAFGKV010000169.1 GCA_016928395.1 Candidatus Fermentibacterota bacterium
GACGTTCGACGTTCGATGTTCCTCCTTCAACCTTCAACGCTCAATGTTCGACGTTCTCGCTTCCTCCCTTTCGCAAAAGGGCCGGCTGGGATTCCGCTCGGTTGCTCCGTTCGAGGTTCAATGTTCCCCTCTCCCTCTCCCTTCGCAAATGTAGGAGCGGTGTCAACCGCGAACCCCCTCTCCAGAAGCGAAGTCGAGGGAAATCCCGTCCTTCGATGTTCGATGTTCGACGTTGAATGTTCAACGTTCTCGCTTCCTCCCTTTCGCAAAGAGAGTCCGGGTGGGATCTTGCTCGGATGCACTCCCATCATCGGGTCAGAACCCCAACATCCCTGGCATGCCTGACAGCAGGCTGCCTCCGCCAACCACCAGCACCCCGATGGCGATCAACGGCAGAATGACAAAGATCCAGAGCAGGAACACCAGGCATCCATGCCCACTCGGGTTCGTGCCAACAAGGCGCCCTGTCTTGTTCGCATCGCTCAGGAACACGAGGTTCATGATGAGACCGGGGAACCAGAAGCAGAGGTACAGGAAGAACGTAGCCCATGCCTTTCCGACGTAGCTTTCCTGTGCCTTCAGCGCTCGAACGACGTCATAGCCCGGGGACACCTGGGCATGCGATCCGGCCCGCTCCAGCTCCCGCTCCTGCCGGCTGATCCGCTGAGCTGGGGGCTCCTCGTAGTGCCTGGGCGCCGGAGTAGGCCGGTATTCCGGGACCGGCGCAGGCTCCGGTTCGGTTCGATAGCGCGGCTCGACAACCGGCGGAGTCGTCCGTGCGAACATCACGTGCCGCCGCAGCCCTCCGAGGTCAAATGGAATATCTCCGAACGATACGCTATCCGTGAATCGTAGCTGTACCTTTCCCTGAATCCGCCGCCCGTTCACCATCGTGCCGTTGGTGCTCCCCAAATCCTCCAGCCACAGCGACTCGCCCTCGACCGTGAACTTCGCGTGGCGCCTCGACACATGCCCGTGCGCCAACACGATGTCATTGTCATCCGTCCGCCCGACGATCAGTTCCATCTCACCACCTCACGCTCTCGGCCTCTTCCCCGTTCGACGTTCGAAGTTGAATGTTCCCTTGCTCTTCCCCCTTTCGCAAAGGGGGACGGAGGGGGATTTGCTTGTTCGATGTTCAATGTTCGATGTTCAACGTTCGATGTTCAACGTTCGATGTTCAATGTTCTCGCTTCCTCCCTTTGCCAAAGGAGGCCAGGTGGGATTCCTCCTTCCCCGCACCTAGCGGCTCTTCGGTCGGAACTCCTTCAACCGGGTCGACTCGACCATCCTCCCAAGCGTGGCCGGAGTGAACACCTTCCCACGCGTCGCAAGAAGCAGCTTCTTCATGTCTTCGCGGCGAACTCTGAAGCCTCTTCCCGCGATGCACGCGATGACCTCGAACCGGTAGCGCCCGTTCGCCGCGCCTTCAGCGCTAAGTTGTGCCAAGTGTTGCACCCGTGTCACCTTGTCGCGGGCAGTGCCGTCATCTTCGGTCAGCTTGGCCTCGATCACGACGCGGGGGCTGTACTCATCAGGAACCATGAAGTCGGGGGCCTGATCGAACCCGGGAACCTTGGCTGCCCGCTTTGTCTTCCGGAACGACACACTCGCGGTGGCCAGCGCCTCCTCGATCGCCGCCTCCAACACGTTCCCCACCAGTTCGCTCACGGAGTCGCGGTGTCCTGCGAACGGCCGCCCGAGGAAACGCTCGTAGAGGAGCATGGCGTAGGGCACGCCGAGTTGGCCAAGGGTTCGCACTCCAGCTGCACCGCCCTTAGTATCTGCCTTGTCCAATCGATGGAGCTGCGTCGGATCCACCTCCGGGGCGCCCTCGGCGATCAAGGTGCACGCCACCTCAAGCAAAGCCCGGAGTCTCCGCCCGCTGAGGGTATTCCCCTCGGCCCGCAACGGCTTCCTTGGATCAAGACGAACCCGCCTGTCTAGGGTTCTGGCAAAGCCCTGCGTGACCTGCACCCCGGTTCGCTCCTCGGCCGCATAGGCCCATTCGGAGGGTGTGAACCCCAGAATGCTCCGGAGCACGATGAACGCAACCGGTGAGGCTGCGACAGCCGCGGCACACGCCTCCGCCGTCAGCTTCGTGAACCCGCCGGTTTCTGCCTTCAGCACCTCGTACGCGTCCTGAAAGATCGGGTAGTCGATGAACCCCGGCCCTCGCGGCATGACCAGGAAATCGGAGGTCAGGTCCGCGAAGATCCTGTCAACATGCGCGTCGATGTCAGCCTGGAGTTCGTCAAGGCTCGCTTCAAAAGGATAGCTCATCAGTATCTCCGTATCCGGTAGGCGCCTCGCGAGCTGCCATGCGCTGCAAAGTGGGCGCCTTGTCCAGCGCTCCGCCCAGACACTCCAGAACAGCCTCCACCGGCGTGTGGGCCGCTATGTCTACACCGACTCGATCAAGCCGCGCCTGCGCGGGGAGATCCCTTTTCCAAGCCCCCCGGAGCCTCCACACCGCCAGGCGGATGAGGTGCCCGTACGTGACGCACTTGATGTCGCCCTGGGTCGGCTTCACCCCCCCATCCCGCAGGGCCTCGATGTCCTCGGCAACAAGACCGGCAACCTTCTTTGGCTCTTCCACGATGAGTCGACGACTCACCGTGCCATGCGTGCGGCAGACGAACACCGTATCAATGATCGATGAACCGGTGCCGCTGATGTGAATCGAGCCCCCCATCTCAGCCGGGCACGGCAGCGAGGCTGAGCAGACCAAGCCCGCGTCCATGAGCGCGACAGCGACGGGGAAGTATGCCTCCAGGCTGTTGTGGTGATAGGTGAACATGAAGGGTGCTCGCGGCTTGAGTGCGCCACACATCGTCCGGAAGACGGCCGACAACCCGTCGGTGAAATGGCACAGATCCCGACCCATGGCCTCGTTGCCGGTCAGCTCCGCGACGTTGCGGGTACTGGAGACGGCAAAGACCGATTCCTCCGAACCCATGAGCTTCCGCAGCCAGACATAGCAGAAGTCCATCAGCTCCGCGTACTGAACATTGGCGAAATACGGAGGATCCGTGATCACGGCGTCTAAGGACTGCGCAGGCAGCTCGAGGTCCGCGGCATTCGCGCAGTGGAGCGAGATCTCCCGCCCGTCGCCTTCGCCGATCCACTCGCCGCGGACTGGGATCACCGTCTTCTGCCTGCCGTCTTCCACGATCTCGAATGGTTCTCTGCAGTATGCCTTGGCCGTGGCATACTTCTCAGTGATGTTGGCCAACCCGCCGCTGCCCACGAGGGTCCCGTTCCGTCCTCGGATGCCCAGGATATTGGATTCACACTGGACAAGCCCCACGGGGAAGCCGTGCACGGAGAAGATATCCAAGGACTTCAACGCCATCGTGTCATAGCGGCACAGCATGTTCTGATAGCGCAACAAGTCGGAGAGATTCGTTGCCAGAGCCCGGCGCACGAGATCGTCCGGCTCATTGACGATGAGACGGGCAAGTGAGTTCAGTCCCAAGAGCTGTCGAGGGTTGAACATCTCGCGGTAGCGACGGTATCCCCACCGATGCAGCCGATCCGTCTCATCCCCCGCCGGGATCTCGTCGTCCGGCTCGAAGGTCCGATCGGTAGTCTCCAGCACTCGCTCGGCTTCCGCGTATCTGGCGAGATCGTCGTCGTCAGGGCTCTTGAAGAACCGACCCTGATGCTCCGGCCGGCACGCAGCACAGTGATACTCCATGGCGAACATGCGGTGGCGAGGTGGCCCATGGGCCGAGTCTGGGTACGAACGAATCGCCCCGCAATGGGGACAGGGGCACCGGTTTCGGGCCGCCGGACCGGGCCTTTGCAGCGCTTCGCCGCAGTGCGGGCATGCTCCGGGGCGCTGGCGGTCCCTGTGCTCGCTCAATCCTCCGCACTCCGGGCACAGGAACACGTTGAGCGGATGGCGAACGTCCTGGGCCACCAAGTAGCCAGGCATGAGGTCGAAATCCCGACGGCACGAACCGCACGTCGCAACCTTGACCCAAAGGAAGTACTTCGTCACCGCGTCATCGCGCCCGCAGCGCAGGCACCGTGTCCGATAGAGGCGCCCAAGGTCTCCTGACAGGCTCTCCTCGACTCGTCGCGCAGCCTGGCGATACCCGGCGACATCGAGATTGTCCAACTCCCGGTGGACGATCCAGTACGCCATGGGGTTGATGTCGCACCCCACGACACTGCACCCCAGACGGTTGGCCTCAATGAGGGGCGTTCCTCCACCCATGAATGGATCCGCAACCGTGATGCCGCGGAGATCATTGGAGCGGAAGTAGGCGTCGGTCAGATGGCGGTCCGCAAACTCAGCCAGCAGCAGCGACCGGAACAGGGTGCCCGGCCGGCGGGCAAACCATTTGTGCACGGCGATGATGGGCCGGTAGTTCTGCTGCACCTGCTTCTCCCGCAGGGCCAGCCGGGCCACAAACCCGATATCGAGGTTTCGTTCAACGCTCATGCCGCGCTACCTGAGTAAATGGAAGGACTGCCGTCGTGCCGAACTCGCAGGGCCGACCATCGCCGCCCACCAATGGAGGCAGCAACTTCCGAGTCTGGAGCTCAGGGTACTTGGGATGACCACGTATGTCAATGACTTGCCTGCGCGTGCCATTCCCGCGACTCCCCCGCCTCAGATGCCTGCCCGGGGGGACGTTGATCTCACTTCCGCGAGACTACCAGCCCCGCCGGGCCATCCACGTTTGGTCCCGGCTCCGCGGGGCACGGGACAGGCGGATGGGATAGGTGCGCCGCGCGGCCAACCCCGCGGCGCGCTCCCCCGCGCCTTCGGCGCTTGAGCCTACTAGAGCGGGGGAGACGATCCTGTTCGACCGGGAGAACCCGGTGCCGGTACCGGAGGCTGAACGGGCATTGGACTCTCGTGACCTCCGTGAAGGGTACGACTCTGCTGGATGCCCGTGTTCTCGGACGGGACGGAACCCGTTGTTGTTGTTGCTGTTGCCGGGCGAGTTGTTGTTCCGATTGGCCGAGCGGCAGTTCTGGGCGTTGTTGTTCCAGTTGCCGCCGCGGAGCACCCGGTTGGAACCGTCCGCATCACCATCGCCTCCGAACCTTGTTCAGTCATCATCAAGGCGAATAAACGTCACGCCTCGCATTACCTCCTCCGTTGGAGCCCCGCATCCAGCGGTGCGGAGGCAACCGGTGTCAACCGCGAATGCGCGCCCTCTTCGCGCCTGAAGGCCCTCCTACATCGCCCGCGCAACACATTCCCCAGGGTAGGAGCGGCTTCAGCCGCGAATGCAGTTCCTGCTGCCTCCTCCGTCCGGGTTCTTTCACACCGTCACCGCCCGTTGATCGAAGAACCGGAGATGGCCGACCAGGCTGGCAATGCTACGCGAGAGCGCCTCTTCTCCTATCTCGCCCCGTTCCCACTCTCCTATCCTGGCCCGAAGCCTGCGGAGGCTCCGCCTTCGGTTCTCACCTCGAACCCGAAGCAGATTCTGGAACACCCGCACCCCCAGGAAGCTGAGCCCGTGTCCGCGACGGTTGATCCACACGCCGTCAGGCTTCAGCCGAAGGTGCAACGAACCGTCCAGCATGCTGTCGATGGCGGCCCTCCACCTCGCCAGCTCCTCACGCCGATCGCTGAACACGACAAAATCGTCCATGTACCTGACATACGGGCCCACGCGAAGCCGCTCTTTGACGAAGTGATCAAGGGGACTCAGATACACGTTGGCGAGAAACTGGCTCGTAACCCAAGTTCACCAGTTGGAAATGTGAACATCCTTATGCCACAAGGGGTTAGACCTTTCGAAA
>JAFGKV010000170.1 GCA_016928395.1 Candidatus Fermentibacterota bacterium
GAATCCAGAATCCAGAATCCAGTAGTCAGAATCCAGTAGATAGTCGGGCTCAGGGTGCAAACCGTCACCCATCTCCTCACTCCTCACTCCTATCTCCTCACTCGACAGAGCCCTTCGAGCCTTTGTGGTGAAATGCCTTCTTCCTTGATCTCCGCGCCCTTTGCGTCGCAGACCCTGAGCGAAGTCGAGGGGGTGAGTCTCATTCCGTGCGAGAGCGCGCGTACGACACGCTTGACGCCCGCGCAGCTATGGGTCACCTTGCGCATGAGAGATCCCACGGCGTACTATGCAGCGAGGGTGCGAGAATGGCGACCCGAGCGATCCTGACTATCCTTGTGGCGGTGCTGCTGGCCTATTGTGCCCCTGCGGAATCGCGCTGGCAGAAGATCGTGTGGGATGGGTGCACGGTCTGGTCGGTGGCGTCACCATTGGGGCTCGGCCCATCCCTTCATCTCGTTCTCATCTCGCCGTATCCGCACTCATTCGCCGACACTACCGCGGCACCCGCAGATCTACCCAGGGGGCATCCCGCCCTTGGCCGGGGAAGAGCCGCCGTGCATGAGAGGAGGATCCACTGATGAAGATATCGTCGTTCTATTCCTGCCTTGGCGCTGCGACGATGCTTGTGGTGGGCGGCTTTGGGCTGTCCGCGGATCCCGACATGACGCCGCTGTACCAACTGAGCGGCCCAGGGATGAGCCAGTTCGGCAGATCCTTGGCGGAGGTGGGAGATGTGGACGGAGACGGGACGGGCGACGTGGTGGTGGGCCTCCGGTACGGATCCCCCGGCGTGGTCTTGTACAGCGGGGCAAGCGGGAGGGCGTTGGGAACCTTCCTGTTTCCGGTTCAGCCGTGGGGATTCGGGTGGACGGTGGGGAGGGCGGGGGATGTCGATGGGGATGGCGTGGGGGAAGTGATCATCGGGTCGATCAGCGAGGCTGCGGACAGCACGAACACGTCGTTGAGCACAGGCAGGGTGTATCTGTTCAACCCGGTGACACGGGAAGTGGTGTTGACTCTCGTGCCGCCGGATCAGCAGCAGCGAGTGCGGTTCGGGTGGGCGGTGAGCGACGCGGGAGACATGAATGGTGACGGAGTGGCTGATGTGGTGGTGAGCACGCCGTATGTGGATCTGGAGGGGGTGCTGGAGGTGGGGAAGGCCTACGTGATGTCAGGGGCAGATGGGGGCATGATCCGGGAGTTCGTGTCGCCTTCGCCTGAGTATTACGGGCTGTTCGGGAGTGCGGTGTGCGGGGGCGTGGATCTCAATGGAGACGGGAGAGGTGAGGTGGTGGTGGGCGCGCCGGCGGAGGAGAGTTCCATGGGAATCAAGGACGCGGGCGTGGTGCACATCTTCGATGGGGCGACTGGGGAGAGGGAGAGGGTGCTTGAGTCACCGAATGCGGAGCCCAGCGGGCGGTTCGGTTCGGTGGTGGCGGCTGTTGATGACGTGGACGGCGACGGAGTGTGCGACCTGGTGGTGGGGGCGCCGTGGGAGGATCCCGGGCAGTCGCCGCCGTGCGCGGGGCGTGCGTATGTGTTCAGCGGGGCGAGTGGGGCGCTCATTCATGCATTGTGGTCTCCGAACGAGCAGGAGAACGGGCGGTTTGGCTCATCGGTGAGCAGGACGGACGACATCGATGGGGATGGGATAGGGGACGTGGTGGTGGGTGCGCCGTGGGAGCAGGGAGAGGGGGAGCCCTGCGAGGCGGGGCGTGCGTACGTGTTCAGCGGGGCGACGGGGGCGCTGGTGTGCGCGTTGGCGCCGCCGAACCCCACGCGGGTGGGGCACTTTGGGGAGGCGGTGGTGGGGCTGAGGAGGGAGGGGGGAGGAACCCCGATCGTGCTGGTGGGGGCGCCAGGGGAATGGCCTCCCAGGGTGTACGCATTCTTTGGGGCGGTAGGTGCCGGGCCGAGCCCTCTTGGGGGTGAGTTGGCGATGTGGGTGCGGGGGAATCCTTCGAAGCGAGGGCGAGTGGAGGTGGAGGTGTTCCTGCCCGAGAGGGATGAGGTGGAAGTGCGGGTGTACAATGCCCTGGGAAGGCGAGTGGGGACTGTGTGGCGGGGGTTCATGGCTGAGGGGTGGCACAGCATGGTATGGGAGAGGGGGGCAGCGGGAGGGCGGCAGGTTGCGGGGCCCTACGTGGTGGTGGCGCGAGGGCGGCGGGTGGGGCGTGCTGCCGCTCTGGCGATCGTGGACTAGGAGAGGCAACCATGAGGAATCTGCACAGTACTGCTGCTGGGCCGGCGGCGCCCAGTTCGGCGGGCATTCGCATTCTGGCGTATCTCGTCGTCCTGGCTTCCTCCCTCGTCTTCTCGCAGGATTCGGCTTGGGCCCAGGGCGCGCTTCCGGAGTTGCTATGGGTCAGAGTCGAGGATCGGGCCACGTCTGTGTGGCTGGCGACTGACAGCCAGGGGAACGTCATCACGATGGCCAGGGAGAGGGACCACGGGCACACGGCCCTCATCAAGCATGATCGGGATGGTAATCGGTTGTGGCGGAAGGAAATCGAGTCGTACAACACACTGGGGATGACCGTCGCCCCAGAGGATGCCATTGTGGGGCTGATTGACAGTGTAGTGGTGAAGCTGACGTCTGAGGGGGAGATCCAATGGATCACCAGCTTGGGACGCGAGATCTACCCCGCGCGGATCTGCTGTGACCGTTTCGGGAACATCTTCGTGGTGGGCAGGTGGTGGAGCATTGCGACGGTGAAGCTGAGCCCCGCAGGTGAGATCCTATGGCGGCGGGATGATTGGGCGCTTGGGGGAACCGCGTGTGGGGCGGACGGGCAGGGGAACGTGATCGTGGGAGGGTTTGACCTTGTGGGAGGCTGGTATGACTCGTGGATCGTCAAGTACGACCCGGAGGGGGAGGAGCTCTGGGTGCGGACCTATGGAGGGCCGTATGATGACGAGCCGAGTGACATCTGCGTTGATGGGGATGACAACATCTACGTTTCGGGAGGGTGGCTGGTGAAGTATGACCCGGAGGGGAATGTCATCTGGGAGAACCCGACGTCTGACTTCGGCTTCGGGTGTCTGAGCTACGACGGGGAGGGCAACATCTACGCCAGCGGGTGGATGAGGGTAGGAGACGGATGGTATCCGGGCTGGGGGTGTTTCGATTTGGAGGGTCGGTCGATCTGGGCTATGGGAGGCCTCAACGGATGCGACGGTGGCTCCCACTTTCCCTCGTGTTCAGGAGCAGACCGCGTTGCGGTGCTCCAGACACTTCGTGACGTCGATCAGGCTATCACGACCCTCTACATGCTCCCCTCCGCCCGGGCTGAGCGACATGGGGACACAAGGAGGTGAGCGATCCGCCCGCGGGTGCGACGAGACCATGAAAGCAGAGAGTTTGTCGTGTGGCCGATCCGGTGCGCTCGTATCGGAAGGAGGCGTGAGATGACGGAGAGATCGTGGCCATTCGTAGTTGCCGTGGCGATGACCTGGTGTCATGGTACGGCAGCCGAACCTATGTGGGTAAGCCTTGGCGGCCCGCCGGGGAGCGGCCCCGGCGTGGTGGTTGTGTCGGAACGGGAGGATGAAACGGTACTCGAGATCAGCATCCCCGGCTTCTGGCTGGCAGATACGGTCATGAACGGGGCTGCCTACTCCTGGGTTGTGCTCCCGGGCGAGGCATGCATCGAGAAGTTCGAGTATCCGGCGCTGCCGAAGGTGAGCCGCAGCATCATCATCCCTGACATGGCACGGATGGCTCTGGAGGTGACGGAAGACGAGACGGAGGAGATGATCATTCCTCCTGTGCTGCCCTCGCGGGGCATCATCATGAGGTCAGAGGATCCGGACACGATCCCGTTTCGGTTCTCGAAGCTCTATGAAGAAGGGGGCGTGTTTCCTGCCATGGCTGCCGGACTGGGCACACCCTATGTGTTCCGTGACTTCAGAGGAATCGCCGTTCATGCGCATCCGTTCTCGCACGATCCCCGCACAGGCAGGCTCCTGATCCGCAAGAGGATGATCGTGCGCGCATACGAGGCGGGGATAGATACCGTGAACGTGAAGCTCTCCCCGCGATCAGGCCGCGCGGATCCAGGAATGATCGCCGGCTACAGGGCGCACTTCGTCAACTACGCCGCAGGCGGAAGCCGGTACGATCTGTTGCCGGAGACGGGGGAGATGCTGGTGATCGCGGGAGATGGGTTCAGCCAGGCTCCGGGGAGCCCGCTGCGACGGTTCGTTGACTGGAAGCAACGGAGGGGACACCGGGTGCACCTGTTCACCTCCTCGGAAGCTGGGGGCTCCTGGGAGCAGATCCAGGACTTCATCCGGGAGAAGTGGACAAGCGAGATCCCCGCCCTCTGTTTCGTCGTGCTGGTTGGCGATGGGGCGTGGGATCCGGCTCCGCCATACTGCGTTGCGGCTCCGTGGGACGACGTTGCGGAGCTGCCTCCAGTCAATCACCCGGCCGACAACCAGTACGCCTATCTCGATGGTAGCGACCACTACGCTGACCTGCTGCTCTCGCGGTTTCCCGCAGGCAGCGAGTCGGAACTCGACAGGCAGGTCTCGGGCCTGATCCAGTATGAACGTAACCCCCCCTTCGAGCCCGGCCCTTTGCCGTGGCTCACGGGTATCACCGCCATTGCGAGCTGGGAGTGTGACGGGCCGCCGTTCAATCAGCCTGGTGGGCCTCACCACTGCAACGGGGACCCTGACTGGGTCTGGGCGCAGCGGACCATGTCTGACTTCGAGAGCTACTACTTCTTGAACAACGGTGACTACTGGATTCCCGATCCGTACTACTATCGAGACACTGACCCGACTTGCCCTGTCACCCCGGAGGGAGTCGCGACGCGGGTGAATGAGGGCCGCTCGTGGCTCACCGTGATCGGGCACGGCACCCCCAACGGATGGCTCTTCCACAATGCGCTGCCGGGTGCGCCTCCGACCTATGCGGTGTTCGGCACCAATCACATTGGTCTCCTACAGAACTACGGGAGACTCCCGTTCGTATTCTCCGTCGCGTGTCAAGTGGCAAACTGGATCCAGGCTCAGCCCAGCTTCGCGAAAGCGTGGATGTGCGCGGGCTCGCCAGCGAATCCGGCCGGCGCAGTGGGGTTCTTGGGAGCGACAACAGACATCTCCTGGACTCCTCCGCTGTTCGCTCTTGTGGAGGCGGTGAAGGTAATGCTCGGGCAATCGCCCAACTCGCCTCCGGCTGGGACAATCGGAGCGGCCTACTTCGCGGGCCTTGCCCACATGCTCGACCAGTTCACGTGGCTGGAAACCTACTCGGAGCCACGGCATCGGATCCGCTACCTTCATACCCCGCAGTGCTGGGCCATCCACGGCGACTGCTCGATGCAGGTGCGCACCCTGCCGCCGGCGCCGATCGCGGTGACGCATCCGACGCACATAGGTCACTATGGTCTTGCGAGCATTGCGGTGCCGTTCGAAATAGGCGGGATAGGGGCGGACGACCACGTGAGTGTGACGCTGGTGCTCGAGCACGGGGGCGAGGAGGATCTGGTCGCCCGCACGCTGCAAACCGGGCCGGGTTCTGGGAATCTGTTGATCTCTCCTGCCCCGCAGGAGGACGGGACGCTGTGGCTCACGGCCTCTGGCCTGAACAAGATCCCCTATGAGGGTGCCATCGTCTACTGCACGGACTACCGGGGAGTGCAGCAGGGTATCCAGAGAGCGCGCGGCAGCTTCCGGGTGAACGGGGACATCGCGGTGGAGCCCGATCATGAGCTGACGCTCACGGGCTCTCCCGGGTGCACGTGGTTCTATGTGGACAACTCGGGGGCCTTTGGCCATACGAACTACGGGACCGAACCTAGCCTGTGCGAGTTCGTGGTTCCTTTGGCGGCGAGGCTGATCCTCGGCGATGTATGGATAGGATGCAACCCTGGGATATCGGGGCATTGGGGAGGGATCGTGGCCACGGATGCGGGCGCGGAGATTGAGCTCTCCGCCTGCACCGTAGCGGGGGCCAGAGAGGCGGTGCGGTTTTCCAATTCAGGGATGCTCTCCCTCTCCGGCTGCACCATCGCCGGCTGTGCGAACGCGGGTGTCCAGTGGTCGGGAGGGACGGCCCAGGCTACCGTTGCCGGTTCGAGTTTCCAGGGGTGCGAGTGGGGCATCCAGATCAACGGCTGCTCCGGCGGCAGCGACATCCAGGTGTCCGGGTGCACCTTCAGCGACTACTGGCGAGGTGTCGAGATGGCCAGCGTGGGCACGCTGGATGTCAAGGATTGGTGCACCTTCACCAGCAGTCGCCCCGGAGTAGACATCGGCGTGGCGTTTTCCGGGGGATGTTCCGGGAGCGTGATAGGGTGCACGTTCGGTTGGCTCGACGCGCCAGGGGGCGACCAGCTCTACCACGGCGTAGACTGCCGGTCAGGGAACAGCCTGGTCACGGTCTCGAACAACTGCTTCAATGGCCCTGGCGGATTCAACTGCATGATTGCGCTGGACAATAGCGGCATTTTCGCCCTCGGGCAGCCGGTCAATTGTCCCCGGATCCGCAGCAATTCGATTCAGAATCAGTGGTATGGTGGGAGCGTGAAAGCAGGGAGCCTGGCCGATCTCGGGCATGACGTGTGGGGTGAGTACGGCCGCAATGAGTTCTCCGAGAACTGCTGCCATCTCCAGTACGAGGGGAAGGCGACCACTCCGCCCGGGGGGACGCTGTACGCTGAACGCAATTGCTGGGACTGGAGCGCGAATCCGTCAGGACTGTGTGGAAGCTGGAGCTGGGCCATTGATGCTTCGCCTGGAGACTGCAGCCAGGGTGACGGCGCGCCTGCGCTCGTGCCGGAGGTCTACGCCGTGAGGGTGGTCGGCCCGAATCCATTCAGCGATGTCGCTGAGCTCGAGCTCGCTCTTCCCGAGGACCAGTCGGCGGGTCTCGTGGCAATCGAAATCGTTGATCTGGCGGGGAGGGCTCTGCGGAAGCTCGTAGTGCAAAACCCGAGAGCAGGCAGCCATCGTCTTCAGTGGGACGGTCGTGACGGAAACGGCGCCCTTGCACCGAGTGGAACATACGTCGCACGAACGCGGATTGGCCCACACATGCTGTCAGACACGGTCGTGTTCCTGCGAACCCCGGGGGTGTACAGATGAGCCGGCCCACTCACCTTGAGACGCCTGTCACGCCGAGAAGGTTGGGGCACATTCGAAAGGGGCTCACCATGAAGACGAGCACGGGACTCGCGCTGGTCATTGCGGCTCTTGCCGCGCATGTCGGGAGTGGCGCCGCTGATATGGCCACCATGTTTCCGACGGAGTCGGTGATTATCTCAGGTCTTACAGATGACGGACAGATGGATGCCCGGCTCCTTTTCCGCTTCGATTGGACTCAGGTTCCGGTTGGCGTCGCGATCACGCAGGCCTACCTCTATCTGGATGGGATTACGTACGTTCCTGAGGAGGGATCGGTGTGCGCGTATGTGGCGCCCGTGATGGCTCAATGGAATGCGGATGCGACATGGGATGGTCCGCAGCCAGGCAGTGAATGGACGTCTCCGGGAGGGGATTGCTCATATCCACTCGGAGACTACGACTGCTTGACGCCGGAGATTGATCGGGCTCTCCGGTTGAACATGACGAACGTCGTCATGGCC
The DNA here is from genome assembly GCA_016928395.1 of Candidatus Fermentibacterota bacterium. GTDB lineage: Bacteria > JAFGKV01 > JAFGKV01 > JAFGKV01 > JAFGKV01 > JAFGKV01. The sequence goes on from JAFGKV010000170.1 coordinate 7,596, forward strand.
CAGCTTGCAGGTGCGGAGAAACAGAACGGATTCATCTTGTTCTTGATCGAGCCCGATGTCACCGCGCAGGACGCAGACGTGTCCACTGAGGTCATGCGCCAGGTGAAACCGCGCTTGGAGCTTCAGTATCACGATCAGTCACCCTCCGACGGGGTAGGAAGGCCGGCGGAGAGCGAGACGCAGCGAGAGATGAGATAGGCGCAGGAGCGGATTGCAGGAGCAGCCCCGGCTGCCCAATCGGGGCAGGCGCTCAAGCTCTGGCCTCCGGGAGTGACGGGTATGGTGCCCCGCGCGCGGCGCGTGGCGTAGGTGGAGGTCTGGATGCGTTGCCTTATGAGCGTGGCGAGTCTTCTTGTCGTCTGGTCGACTGCTGGACACGCACGGGCCGAGAGTGACTGGATGATCCAGTATGTTGACTCACCCCGCTGGTTCGCCGATTTGACCTCGCGCAGCCTGGCAGTTGCGTCGGACGGGTGTGCGCGGATCGCGTATGGGGGTGATCATCTGTACTATGCGTGGGAAGACGAGGAGGGCTGGCACTACGAGACCGCGGATCCTTCGCCGGCAGTGGGACGGTACGCGGCGGTGGCGCTGGATGGAGAGGACAGGCCGCACATCGCGTACCATGACGAGCTTCGTGGGGCGCTGAAGCATGCGTGGTACGACGGGGTTTGGCATGTCGAGACCGTGGACGATGAGGGAAGAGCGGGGTGGTGGTGCTGCATCGCGTTGGACGGTGCGGGCTCGCCTCATATCAGCTATCAGGCGGACTACACGCTGCGGTATGCCAGGCTGGAGGGGTCGGGCTGGGTGATCGAGACGGTGGCGGATTCGGGATCGGTGGGATCGTACACGGGGATTGCGGTGGACGCGTCGGGATATCCTCACATCAGCCACTACGGGAACGGCAGTCTGCACTACGTATGGCGAGACGGATCGGGATGGCATGCGGAGGTGGTGGAGAGCGGGGGGTGGGTAGGGTTGTACACGTCGCTGGCCTTGGACTCCTCGGGCCGGCCGCACATCAGCTACGGAGGAGGGGAGAGCTGGGATCTGAAGTATGCGTGGCGAGGGAGCGACGGGTGGCACATCGAGGTGGTGGACGAGGAGGGAGGACGGGGTTGCTCGCTGGTGGTGGACGGGGAAGACAATCCTCGGGTCGGCTACGTCTGGGGGAACCGTGCACGCTACGCGTGGAAGAGCGCAGGCGGGTGGGTTTCTGAGATCGTGAATTGGATGAGCCCGGATTGGATGACGGCCTCGTTGGCCCTCGGCGCGGGAGAGCGGCCGCATCTCATCTACAGCCATCGTCTCTACAGCAGCGGTACGTACTTCAGCTCCATAGAGCGGGCGCGGTTGGGGTCAAGCGGCTGGGAGATAGACGCCGTGGACGTGCGGAGGAGGGTAGGGGTTTCCGCTGCCATTGCGCTCGATGACGGGGGAAGCCCGCGAATTGCCTATGGTTCCAGCGACTCGCTACGCTACGCGCGGTATGAGGAAGAAGGCTGGCACACCTGCAGCGTAGCCTACGGGTCCTCGGCGTACGGCGATGTGAGACTCAAGATCTCCTTGGCTCTGGATGAGGCGGGCTTGCCTCATATCACCCACTGGGGAGATGACCGGCTACGGTACGTGTGGAAGAATGCCGCGGGCTGGCAGGAGGAGGCCGTGGGAGACCCCGGCCGGGGATGGTACACATCGTTGAAGTTGGATGGGCAGGGTGAGCCGTGTGTGAGCTTCTACGACTACTCGAAACAGGATCTGCAGTATGCCAGGCGGGAGGGAGGAACCTGGATCATCCAGACGGTGGACAGCCTGGGGTATGTGGGCGGGTACACGTCGCTGGAGCTGGATGAGGGAGAGCGGCCTCATATCGCGTACTACGACTACACGAACGAGCGCTTGAAGTATGCGTGGGGCAGCGGAGGGGAGTGGCGGATCGAGGTGGTGGACGATGAGGGAGACGTGGGGAGCCACTGCGCGCTGGCGTTGAACGGCAGGGGCGAGGCGTGCATCAGCTACTATGACCGGGCGCGGGGTGATCTGAAGTATGCGTGGCGCAGCGGTGGGGGGTGGCGCGTGGCGCGGGTGGACACGCTGGGAGATGTGGGGATGCACAGTTCGGTGGCGGTGGATGGGGACTGCGGCGTGCACATCGCGTATCACGATGCCTCGTGTCTGGATCTGAAGTATGCGTATCTGGAGGGAGGGGTCGGGGTGGAGGAAGGTGTGCAGTCGGTGGAGGTGCTCCGCATCGACCTTGTGGGACGGATGCCGGCGGTGGGGGAGGCGCGGATGGTGGTGAGGGCGCCCCGGGAGGACGCGGTGACGGTGGCGGCGTACGATCTCGTGGGGAGACGGGTGCGCGGTGTGGCGGAGGGTCGTGTGGGTGGGTCGGGCCTGCATCCCCTGAAGTGGGATTGCCGAGACGATGGCGGCGCTCGCGTTGCCGGCGGCGTCTACGTGTGCACGGCACGGGCGGGGAGCGCCTCCTCGTCGGTGCGCCTTGTCGTGATGCGTTAGCCCGAGGCGAGTAAAAAGTTCCCGGCGGTCGCCCCTACGGGGATGGGTTGACATCGGTTTCCGTGGGGGGAGGGACCTGTGCCCTCCCGTTGTTCGGGCGACCAGGGGCGGTCGCCCCTACGGGGATGGGTTGACATCGGTTTCCGTAGGGGAGGGACTTGTGCCCTCCCGTCGTTCCATGAGCACGCGGCATTCCCGCCCGCGACCTGCGATGATGAACCGTGGGGATATCTGGGATGCTACGATATCCCAGCGCTGGAATATTCCACCAGTAGAAAATACGGATGGATGGAATGATGGATGGCTTCGCGATTCTCGAAGTGAAGAGACGCGGGGCAGTATCCGGAATCCAGTATCCAGAATCCAGGAGTCAGAATCCAGTAGATAGTCGGGCTCAGGGTGCAAACCGTCACCCATCTCCTCACTCCTCACTCCTCACTCCTATCTCCTCACTCCTATCTCCTCACTCGACAGAGCCCTTTGAGCCTTTGTGGTGAAATGCCTTCCTCTGTGCCCTA
>JAFGKV010000171.1 GCA_016928395.1 Candidatus Fermentibacterota bacterium
AGCCGAGAGCCAACTGCCGGCTGTACTCTCAACCCTGAGAATTCTGAGGGAGCCCGGCGTCCTCAGAGGCCGCACTGAACCCTGAACACGGAGCCTTGAGATCTGCTCCCGCAGTGCGGCGTCACACCAAGTCGTCGACCAGGCGCATCATCTCGCCCGGGGTCTTCACCTCGAGTACGCGTTCCACCAGACTACCGTAGGTGACGGCGATGGCCAATTGCTTGGCGAATCTCCGGTAGATCTGATCCTCATAGGGGGGAGCCACCATGGAGAAGAACACATGCACCGGTTCTCCGTCGGGGGAGTCGTAGTCCAACCCCGGGGTGCTTCGACCTATGGCGAACACCAGCGTTCGGGTATGCATCGTGCGGACATGGGGAAAGGCGACGCCGTGACCCAGCGCGGTCGACCACTGCTTCTCACGATTGTGCAGATCAAGGAAGAGCTTGTTCTGGTTGCGGATGTCGGTTGAGGTCAGCAGGAGGTCGCAGAGCTCACGAATGACGCGCTCCTTCAGGGTGGGAAGCCACCGATCCCGGGGGATTCCCTCGCGTTCCTCCTCGGAGGGCATGGTCGTCTCTAGTTCGAGCCTTACTCTTGACTCGCTCAAGTATCGCATGAGACCCATTTTGCGCTCCGTCGCCTCGTGTTTGAGCAATCGCTCGCAGGGCTTCTTTGCCTGCTCTTGGAAAAGGAGCCCGCAATCTATCCCTTCCGTGCGCTGGTGCAACCGGCTGCAATCCGGGGCAGATTCGCGTAGACATCTTCGACCTGATCCAGGGCTCTCGCCCACGACAGGGTCTTCAGTGCGAAGTCCCGGGCGGCCGCACCCAACCGGGTCGCCAGGTCACGGTCGCGGAGAAGCAGAAGAATGGCTTCGGCGAAAGCTTCAGGCTCAGACTGATCCACTATCAACCCGGTCTTCCCGTGGATGATGCCATTGGCGCATGCCCGGCTTGCCACGACGGCACGGCCAGCCGCGAGGTAGTTCACCAGCTTGATGGGATAGCCGCAACTGGGCAACCTGGTGCACACCGCGACTGCAGAGCGGAGTATCCAGCGCTGGACAGCATGGAATCCATGGGCCAACACGAAATCTACCGATCCGCTGAGCCCGCGGTCGCGGGCCAGAGCCTCCAGCTCTACGCTACGGTGATGGCTCACGATGGTGAGAGTGGCGGCGGGCATCTGTCGGGTGACCAGAGCCATGCTATCGATCAAGACGGAGAGGTTCTGGTAGTTGTCGAGGTTTCCCGTGTAGACGATTGACGCGGTCTGCGGGGGCTCCTCCACAAGTTGCCACTCGTCGGGCCATACGCCGGGCGGCACGACTCTGATCGCGGCTGCACGGACACCCAATGACTCCAGCTCGTACCGCAGCGTGTCGTTGAGGGCAATCACGGCATCGGCGCACGCCGGAATCCGACGGTCAAGCATCATCCCCGCCCGTCCCGCGATACTGCGGATGAGCGGGTTACGGTAGTAGGTAGGAAGCTCCTCGTGCAGCACATTGTGCGTGTGATACACCAGCGGAATGCCCAGTCGTCGCGCCACCAAAGCGCCGATGAGCGCACCTTCGTAATTGTGGCCGTGGACCACGTCAGTCTGCTCCAGGCGACCGACGACCAGGCACTTCCTCCACAGGAGTATGTCCAGCCAGATTTTGCTGATGCTGGGACCCGCTCGCAGGCGCCCGCCGCCTGGAAGTCGGGCCGTCCTGTGGATCTGGAACGGGACCCGGGCTGGATACTCGCTGTGGTGGTAGGTCGCCAGATGGATCTGATGCCCCCGGTGTGCAAGCCCCGTGGCCAGCTGCCGAATGAGGGTCTGAGAACCTTGGCTCGTAGGGAATGGGCAGGGAGCGATCATAAGAATGGATCGCTGCGCGCCTCCCGTGGTCTCAGTCAAGGTAGCCCAGTTCTTTCAAACGCCGTAACCTGTCCCACTCCCACGAGGTCTCATCGGCATGGATTCGAGGCGAGGGTGCACCCTTCTTGCCATCTCTCGGGGCATGAGGCAGTTCGGCGGGAGGCAGACTCATGGAAGCCGGCACGGGCACGGCAAGGGATGCCAGTATCGAGGCAGCGACCTGCTCGGAATGGATCGTCCCCGCGATTCGTCCCGCCGTGAGGCTTCCTCCTGTTGCCACGAAGATTCCTTCCCTTCGGTGGGTGCCATTCATTCCCCACCCCTTTGCGCCCAAAACGCGGGGGTCAAGGCGAACCTGGACCGGGCCCATGCTCCCCCCCGATGATGCAACCACGTAGGTGTAGCCGCCCGGTATGGCAAGATCGAGTAGGAGGTCGGGCATGGCGGATACTGCAGGCCCCTGGTAGGCCTCTTCCCGCCGCAGCACCCTCCGGACCACCATGGCGCCGGTTTCTCTGTCCCTCCAGTTCTCCAAGGCTTGGGCAATCTCATCGCGTACCGACTCATACCGGGAGGGAGCCACCGTTCCGCGACCTTCGCGGCCGCGCACGTTGAGACGAACGGCCGGAGCGTAGGGGAGCTCTTCGGAGAACGCCGTTGTTTCGTCCCAGACGATACCTCCCAATCTCCTCCGGCTTTCCAGGCGTCCGGCGAGCCCCTTGGCCCGGCGGAACAGCCGCTGCTGCGTACCTCTGGGCAGCAGGGATGCGGCCTGGAGGACGGAAGGGACACGGGGGGACGGCTGCGACTTCGCCCCGAAACGGAGGAATCCTCGCTGGGCAAGGAACCGGTTGATATGGATGGCGTCGATTCCGGCACCGCCGAAGCCGTGATCAGACACCACCATAACCAGCTCTGGATCAGAAGCGGCACTTACTATCCGCTCCAAGGCCGTATCCAACCGAGAGTATATGTCCCTGATGGCGGCATCGAGACCGGCAGTCTCACCCTCTCGCCTTCGCGGGCTTTCGGAATCGGCGAAAGGCCAGAAGTGATGGCAGACGGTGTCGGATTCTCCGAACACCATGACGAAGAGGTCGGGGCGCAGTTCGCGCAGCACGAGTTCGGCGATGCGAGTCTTGCCCTCGATGCTGCCCTGCAGTGCTTGCCAGGCCTTACGGTGCCAGCCCGGGCCGATCCGCAGCTCTTGCACAGGGGTCAGTGGGAAACCGCCCGCAGCCGCCAGCCTCTTCCGCCACGAGGGCGGATGGATGAACGAGGGCTCAGTGCTGGTGGTGACCGGCGTATCAAACCCTGCCACCATAAGGTCGACCGCCGTGTCGGGAGGGAAGGTGCCGGGTACGCCCAGCACTGCACAGACCCTGCCCGCACGGTGCGCCAGTTCCCAGATCGCCGGAGTGCGTCGCGATGAGGACTCAATGAACCGCACGGAATAGGTTGGCGGATCAAAGGCAGTGAAGTCCAACATGCCGTGAACGCCGGGGGATACGCCGGTCATGATGCTCGTCCACGAAGGGAAGGTTGAGCCCGGCCAGGGGCTGCGCAGGTCTCCCCGGACGCCGGTCGTCACGAGACGGGCCAGAAAGGGCATTGAGCCAGAAGCGATCAACGGTTCGATCACGGGCCACCCGGCCCCATCGAGGCCAAGAACCAGTACGGGCCCAGTACTCATGGCGCCATGGTTTTGCGTGTCCGACACCGATGCACCGAGACAGCACGCACCACAAGGGGGAGAGAAAGGCATGCCGAGAGTATCATCGCGGCGGCTGTGTGCATGGTTGAGTTCCCACGGCCAAGGTGTACTGCGTGGCCGGCTGTACCGCTCCCACTGCATGAGACGTTTCGCACGGCCCAATGTACGGCTCGATGACAGTCTGTGCAGCTCATACGGCGTCCCTCAGGAGAGACCCGGTACTCGTGCTCCTGAGAACTGCCGCGCACAAAGGACGATGGGGCGGTCAATCCGCACGGCCCGCGAGGAACGGTCGCAGCCGACGAAGATCGTGAAGACCGCGCTCGCGGGGTGAGTGACTGCCGCCCGGTTCGCCCCGCCGAGTCGCGAACCGCAGCAACGCGCGGCCGCAATGACCATGGGTCGAGTGCACGGCGCACTTGCGCAGCCGGGACGCCGTGAGCATTGTATAGCGTTACCGTGTTGGGCCATGGATGGATGCCCGAGGCAGGCGTTTGGGCAGCCCGCCAAGGAGGAGGCGAGCCGGAATGCACTACCTGAGTGAGCAACACATCCTTCTGTTTCTGGTTCAGGTCTTCATCCTCTTGCTGCTGACTAGGGGTCTGGGTGAACTGTTCAGGCAGCGGAATCAGCCGCCACTGACCGCCGAGCTTCTGGTGGGCGTCATACTGGGCCCCACGGTCTTGGGGAGGTGTGCGCCTTCGGTGCACGGCATGCTCTTCCCCACCGATCTCGTCCAGCAGACCATGCTCGAGACGGTGTCCTGGATCGGTGTGCTCTTTCTCTTGCTGGCCACGGGGCTGGAGATCGATTTCTCCATAGCATGGCGTCAGCGGGGTTCGGCTCTGGTCATCGCATTGTCGGATATCGTCATCCCCATGGCGCTGGCGTTTATACCCGCCCTGCTGCTGCCGGCGAAGTACCTCGTCGACGTGGATCAGAGGCTCATCTTTGCATGCTTCATGGCCACGGCCATGACCATCAGTGCCATGCCGGTCTCCGCTCGCATCCTCCATGATTTTGACATTCTTCGGGCCGATCTGGGGCTGCTCATCATGTCTGCTCTGGCAGTGAATGATACCTTGGGCTGGGTTGTCTTCACCATCGTTCTTGGCCTGTTCACCCAAGCCACGCACACCGCGGGATCAGTCCTTGTGATTCTGGCAGGTACCATCGGTGTGTGCGTCGCGGCGCTGACCTTCGGGCGGCGTCTCTCCACCGCGGTTCTCGGCACGCTGCAGCGTCGAGGATTTCCTGAACCGGGTACCTCATTGACCTTCGCCTGCATTCTGGGCCTATTCCTCGGTGCATTGACGCAGGGCCTTGGCATTCATGCGCTGTTCGGGTTCTTCATAGCCGGCATTGTCATGGGCGAATCGCGAGCTCTCTCGCAGGAGACGCGCATCACCATCGAGCAGATGGTGCATGCCATCTTCGTGCCGCTCTTCTTCGCCAATATTGGTCTGAAGATTGACTTCGCCGCCAACTTCGATCTGGGACTCGTGCTCCTCGTCACCTCTATTGGCATTGCAGGGCGATATGCGGGCGCATGGATCGGGGCCACATTGGCGCGGGTCAGGAGACGTGACCGAGACGTCATCAGCATCGCCCACACCCCCGGCGGAATGATGGAGATAGTCGTCGCACTTCTGGCGCTGGAGACCGGGCTGATCACCGCCCCGGTATTCGTGGCGATCGCCCTGGGTGCCTTAGGTTCCTCTGTAATTCTGGGGCCCTGGATGCACCGGGCGCTGAAACGCCGTGCGCCGGTGTGTGTCGCCGACTACATCCACCCCGCATCCGTAGTGGCCCATGTGCGCGCGGCGACTCGTCTTGGCGTTATCGAGGAACTGCTCGCGAAGGCAGGCGACCGTTTGGGCGATGCCGCCCGCGCATCGGTCTTGGCTGCAATGGCGCACCGAGAGGCGGATTTCAGTACCGCTTTGGCTCATGGCCTGGCGGTCCCTCATGTACGGGTCGAGGGGCTGCGAGAGCCTGTGCTCATGTTCGGGAGATCCGTCGGAGGTATCGACTGGGATGCTCCGGACGGCCATCCGACACACTACGTGTTTCTCATTGTCTCTCCCGCAGACCTCAATGACGTCCACCTTCAGCTCTTGGCTGCCATAGCTAAAGGAATGCGGAAGTCCGAGACCAGGGCGGCCATCGATGCCGCCATGGATGAGCAGGCCCTGTGGAAGGGGCTCAGTGAGGGTTTCTGCACGGCGTAGATGGCAGGAACCAGGATTCTGTCCGCCCTGTTAGGTGAAGGATTGAAGAGGCTGGTGATTTTCGGCGGAAGCTCCGCGGGCCGTGACCTGCCCACCGTCAACCGAGACTCCCAACCCAGGGAAGGATTTCCAAATTCCCCGCTCCCGGGTGACCATGGATGGTGCCCCCCGAGCACGGCGCCTTCGATGCGACGAACCATCGGCCGGTGCGTGCGTCGCTCTTGACTGCCCGCATAGCCAGGATATTAGATCATCAGAAGACCCAGACCTGAGCTGAACTGACCGAGGAGGATACCATGACCGGCCCCATCCGGGCACCGCGCGGTGCCACCATCACGTGCAAGGGATGGATTCAAGAAGCGGCCATGCGCATGCTTATGAACAACCTCGACCCCGACGTTGCGGAGAATCCGGATGATCTGGTGGTGTATGGGGGACGGGGAAAGGCCGCCCGCAACTGGGAGGCGTACCACGCCATCGTGCACAGCCTTACCGAGCTGGAGAACGACGAGACTCTCCTGGTGCAGTCAGGCAAGCCCGTTGGGGTGTTTCGTACCACCAGCGATTCGCCGCGGGTGCTGATCGCCAACTCCAATCTGGTGCCGAACTGGGCCTCATGGGAGAAGTTCTGGGAGTTGGAGCGCCTCGGTCTCATCATGTATGGCCAGATGACGGCAGGCAGTTGGATCTACATCGGTACGCAAGGCATTCTTCAGGGTACGTACGAGACATTTGCTGCTCTGGCACTCAAGCATTTCGGAAGCGATTTGGCTGGCCGATTCGTGCTCACGGGCGGGCTGGGGGGAATGGGCGGTGCCCAGCCTTTGGCCGCTACTATGAACGGTGCTGCCTTCCTGGGTGTGGAGATCAATCCGGACCGCATCAAGAAACGCATCGACACTGGCTACTGCGACAGGATGACCTCAAGTCTCGACGAAGCCCTGGCATGGGTACACGAGGCGAAGAGCCGCAAGGCCCCGCTCAGCGTCGGGTTGGTCGGCAACACGGCTGATGTTTTGCCTGAGCTAATGCGGCGGGGCGAGATTCCCGATGTCGTGACCGACCAGACCTCATCCCATGATCCCCTCAATGGCTATGTTCCCAACGGCATGAGCCTTGCGCAGGCCCTTGCGTTGCGGGGGAAAGACCCGGCCACGTACATACGAGAGGCCTATCGTGCCATGGGCGAGCACGTCGAGGCTATCCTGGCCATGCAGAAGGCAGGAGCCATTGCCTTCGATTACGGCAACAATCTGCGCGGAGCAGCGCTGAAGGCAGGCGTCGCGAATGCATTCGACTATCCGGGCTTCGTGCCAGCCTATATTCGGCCATTGTTCTGCGAAGGCAAGGGACCCTTCCGTTGGGCGGCCCTCTCGGGAGACCCAAAGGATATCTGGGCCACCGATGAGATGGTGCTGAAGCTCTTCCCGGAGAATGAGCCGCTCCGCCGCTGGATCAGTCTGGCTCGCGAAAAAGTGCACTTCCAGGGGCTGCCTGCCCGTATCTGCTGGTTGGGGTATGGCGAGCGTGACCGTTTCGGCAATGCACTAAACAGAGCAGTGGCTGCGGGCAGGATCACGGCGCCAGTGGTGATTGGCCGGGATCATCTGGACTGTGGATCGGTGGCAAGCCCCAACCGGGAGACCGAATCCATGCGTGACGGCAGTGATGCCATCGCCGACTGGCCTCTACTGAATGCACTGCTGAATGTGGCCAGCGGCGCCTCATGGGTTTCGATTCACCATGGTGGCGGCGTAGGCATGGGGCTGTCGATCCACGCCGGCCAGGTCATCGTGGCTGATGGAACCCCCGAAGCTGCGCGTCGCATTGCCCGCGTTCTGACCAATGACCCCGGATCCGGGGTCATGCGGCATGCCGACGCGGGCTATCCCGAGGCTGTGGCCTTCGCGCGGGAAAAGGGTATACGCCTGCCCATGATTCCGGCAAAGAACTCATGAGGTTGGCTTTCCTTATCGCATTCTTGGGCCGCACGGCGTCGTGGATGAAGAAGGCACTGCTATGAACGTGCTGGTGCGCAATGCCAGTATGCTGATAACGTGCGCCGGCGATTCACGTCCCCGAGCGGGTGCCTCAGCCAATGATCTGGCTATCATCCGTCAAGGCTCGGTGGTGGTGCGCGACGGCCGGATTGCGTGGGTCGGGGAAGACAGGCACCTTCCCGCCGGGCTCGCCGAGTGTCGTGAGGCCGATGCCGGAGGGATGGTGGTCACGCCTGGGCTTGTGGATTGCCATACCCATGCCCTGTTTGCCGGGTCGCGAGCCGGCGAATTCGCCATGCGGGTGGCCGGAGCCACCTATGAGCAGATCATGGCCGAAGGCGGCGGTATCAGTGCGTCGGCCCGCATGCTGCGGGAGGCGCCTGATGGCGACATCGTGGATCAGACCGTGGGAAGGCTGCGGCGGATGCTGCGCCTCGGCACTACCACGTGTGAGATCAAGAGCGGCTACGGACTGTCTACTGATCAGGAGTTACGGAGTTTGCGCTTGATTCGTCAGACGTCACACCGGGTGCCCATGAGTATCGTACCCACCTTCATGGGCGCCCACGCCCTTCCGCCGCCATGGCGTCACGATCGGGCAGGCTTCATAGACATGGTCGTCCACGAAATGCTCCCCCGCGTGGCAGATGAGAAGCTGGCGCGCTTCTGCGATGTATTCTGCGAGCGCGGGGCATTCACCGTGGACGAAAGTCGCCGTGTCTTGGAGGCTGCCCGCGGTCACGGCATGGGTCTGAAGATCCACGCCGACGAGCTGGCAGGCTCGGGCGGTACGCGTCTCGGAGCAGAACTGGGTGTGTGCAGTGCCGACCATCTCCTTCGGGCGACGCGTGAAGACCTCCAGGCGCTTCGTGACAGCGGCGCCATCGCCGTCATTTTGCCCGGTACCTGCCTGGGGCTGGGCAAGACCGCATTCGCCCCGGGGAGGATGATGGTCGAGATCGGGCTGCCTGTTGCCATCGCGTCGGATCTCAATCCGGGGAACTGCTACTGCGAGAACCTCCCTCTCATGGTGACCTTAGCGTGCTTATACGGTGGACTCAGCATTGAGGAGGCATTGATCGGCGTTACCGTGAATGCGGCGCATGCTCTCGGTTTGGCACGTGAAGTCGGGAGCCTGGAGGTCGGCAAGCGCGGGGATCTTGTGATCTGGGATATCGACGACTACCGCGAGATTGCCTATCATTTTGGTGTTCAGTTGGCCCGCACCGTCATCGTCGGCGGAGCCCACAGCGACTGATCCCGCCATGCAACGTCGAACCAGGGCTGTGAGAACACGAGAACTGCCCTGGCGGGCCGATCTCCATACCCACACGACGTTTTCCGACGGGCTCCTCAGCCCGACGGCCTTGGTGGAGCGGGCCGCGCACTGCGGATTGGCGGCCATTGCCATCACTGACCACGATGCGGTGAGCGGAGTGCAGGAGGCCCTGACCAGTGGCGCGCAGCTGGGGATCGAGGTCGTTCCCGGTGTCGAGATCAGCGCCGGGATCGACACACAGGAGATTCACGTTCTGGGCTACTGGATCGATCATACGAATGCCGAATTCGATTCCTGGCTCCGCCGTTTTCAGGCCATACGGGTCGATCGCATCGGCAGCATTCTGCAGCGGCTTGACGATATCGGCATCCACATCGACTATGACTATGTAATCGCCTTGGGCGGCCCAGGGGCCGTCGGGAGGCCTCATATCGCCAAAGCGCTGGTCGAGTACGGTTTCGTGGGCACCGAGGCCGAGGCTTTCGAGACTCTGATCGGTGACGGCTGTCCTGGGTACACGGCTCGCGAGCGAGTCAGTCCGGCTGATGCTATCCGCATCATCAACACGGCCGGCGGTGTGGCGGGATGGGCCCATCCTGCCGTGGAGGGCCATGACGAGTGGCTGGAGTCACTTGTCGACATGGGACTTGAGGCACTGGAGGTCGTTCATCCCGATCACTCACGGGATGACGTCCAGCGCTACCGTCGCCTGGCGGGAAGGTTTGGCCTTATCATGACTGGAGGATCCGACTTCCACGGGAACGACAAGGAGGGGGCCCAGACCTTGGGGAGATACACCGTAGACAACGCGATCGTGCGCCAACTCGAGGATTCGGCATCCTCCCACCGCGAGGCGCCCACATAGCCTCGCTGATCGCCTGCCTTGCGCTCCTTCTGGCGAGCGGACCCGCGACCAAGGCCAGAGCCCCCACAGACTCCACCGCGGTGTCGCTTGCTGACTCTGTGAGTCTTCTCGCGGGTCCAGTCCTTGGCCTCATAGTGCCTCCCATGGGTATCGTGACCACGGACAGCATGAACTGGTGGCCTCCGGGTGTGGAGGAGGTGCTGGGTCATTCCCCAGTTACCACGGAAGGGCGGGAACGAGGGCTCGGATGCGTCGTTGTCGGAGAGCTCACGCCGGGTACTCCAGGAGTGGTGTGGCACGGCCTGCCTCTGGAGTGGTACGCTGAGCTGGGTGGCGACATAAGCCCGATGGCTGGCGCGGCGTGCGCTGAGCTGCGCACCGGCCGGGTTCCACCCTGGATGGGTTCAGGGTCCGGAACCATCCGCGTGGAGCCGTGGGAAGCGGTGGTTGCCTCACCCCTGACCGGAGTGCAAGTGTTGCGAGGCGACCACAATGACCGCTCCTATGGCGTGGGACTTTCCACGGGGGTCAGCACCTCGGTATTCTCGTTGTTCTCCGTTGCGCTCAGCAAGGGTGATGGGGCTCGCACAAACGCCGACTACAGCCGAACCCAGTATGATCTTCGCCTGGATCTGAGGCTTCCGGTAGTGGACGCCTGCCGGATCACGATCCAGCGCGGTAGTCTCGACCGAGGAGATCCAGGGCCTGATCCTCGTCTGTGGCCCGACGATGGCACTGGCGACCCCCGTAGCCCGTGGTTCTGGGTCTCGCAGCAATCCGGTGCCCGGGACGCCATGTGGTTGGATGATCGCGAGAGTATCGACAGGACGCTCCTGGCCCTTCAGCTCGATGTGCCACTACGCCGCCGGCCTTTGTCGGCAGTGATCTTGGAAGAAGAGCTTGATGTCGAACGGGTGCAGAGCGTTCCGATCATGGGGGATCAACCCGTGCGACGGATTGCCCAGGGAGATCTGAGGGCACGTCGCAGGGCTCTGGTCTCGCGAGTATCGCTGGTTGCCGCCGACGAAGAAAGCCTCTGGGCGGGGTTGTCGCTGGAGCATGTTACCCGGGATGTGCACCTGGCATGGTCTGAGGGTGATTCAGCCTGGACGGAGAGCCTGAGCGATGAGTTGCGAAGGGTGCGCGCCGGCGTAGGGTTCGGATTACCGGGGATCCAGGCGACCTTTACTGCCACCAATTCACCCTGGGGAACTGCGTTCTCGTGGGGCGGTACGGCAGAGCGCAGCTTTGGAGCGCTCGTTGTGGATGCCGGCATGTCCGCCACGGCGGAGGAGCGGCGGCTCGAAGACCTATGGGAAGACCGCCTTGCGGGAGGCGACACGTCCCCCCGGCCCCGCGGCACTTTGGGATCGGCATGGCTTGAAGTCGCGCGGGAGTCGGTTCTTGGCAGCATTACCGCGGGCATTGCGGCGGGGTGGGGAAGAGAGGTGTGGGGGTGGTGCCAGGATGAGAATCTGGCGCCCGGAGCTATGCGCCGTTGGGGACCGGTTTCGACCACCGCGACCGGTGTCACTGCCGCATGGTATGCCGCGCCGGCACGAGGGGTCGAGATAGGTGCACGGGCACGGGTCCTTCCGTGGCGGGTCGGCGATGACCCACTCGCCCGGTGGCCCGAGACGATGGGGGCCGGTACGGTCACGCTACAGCGGGCAATTGGACGCGCCGCGACGCCAAAGATCAACCTGACAGTCAAGTACGTAGGGACGCGCCATGCCGGCGAGGGAGGCACACTTGCCCTCGATCCTTATTGGCAGGTCGATGGCCACGCAGCCGTGGAGATCGGTGATTTCGTCCTTCGGCTGGTGGTCGAGAATCTCACTGGCGCGCGCCATGAGGAGGAACGAGGCTATTCGGTAGACGGCCTTCGCTTCCGCGCCGGGTTCACTTGGCTGTTCTGGGATTGAGCCTGGCCTCCCAGGTGTGCAGGGGTGCGTAGACGTCACTCTACACTGCCCACGCTACGAGGGCAGGCTCAAGGGTCCATGGTCCAGGCACGCCCCCGCAGCCCTCCGTTGTGCGATTCTTCCTCTTACCGTCGATAGATCTGATCCAGAAAGATCTGGACCGGTGGCGGCGAATCGGTGCGACCATCAATGAAGAACACAGGGCAAGGGAACAGCGTGTCTTCAAGGGCGCCCGCAAACGCCATGTCGTGCCGGGTCATTGATGTCTCGTATCCGTTCTGCTGCATGAACTCCCACCATGACATGACATCTTCCTGGCATGATACCACGATGCGTGGGGCACAGGCCTCGTCGGCGCGGTATGGTCGCATCAGGAATGTACTGCCGTAGATCATCTCTCGGCTGCCGCCCACGCAGCGGGCTCCGGCTTCATACTCCAGGCGAAGGGGTATGTGATCCCAGAATGGTGCCGGCATGAGAATGAGCGATGCAGGGGTGGACCTCTGCGCTGCAACCACGGTGTCGATGAGGGATGACTCCTGGAAGAGGGGGCCTTTTCCCCACCACCGGAACCCCTCATGAGCCGCCCCACCGGCACAGGGCCTGGCCATAGCTCCGCTCACCAGCGCGTAGCACAGGATAAGCATCACCACAGGCCGCAGCCGTTTCCTCCTCCACAAGCCTCCCAGGACGACTCCTGCCATGACGCAGCCGGTGACCAGGCACAGGGAAAACCGGTAGATTCTGAACTCCAGATCGATGAAGGAGAAGACCGCAACCAGAAACCAGAAGGCCACGAGACAGAGCCGGACAAGGGGATTGGCCCGGTGCGTGATCAGGCACGCGGCCGACGCGGCAAGCAGAATCGCACCCATGGCCGGATCGACGTGGTTCAGCTCGAACCGCGGCCACTTCCGGATATCGCTCAGCCCTCCGCCTATCAAGAACTCCATGAACCGCCCGTTTATGGCGCGCTTGGCGAGCACCGTCGATGCGATGTGCTGCTGAGCGATGCTGATCCCTCCCAGCGTCGCGAAACGCTCCCGAGCGCCGAGATTCCAGGCGAAGTACGGCATGATGAGAATGCCCCACAACAGCACGGCAACCCACGGGCCAGGAGTGCGCAGCCACCGGCGCGACTGGGAGGAGGCCAGGAGATAGAGCCCCGCCATCGGCGCCAGAAGCAGGGCAAACTCGTGGGTCCAGAACGACAGAGCCAGAAGCGCAGCTGCGCCCAGTGCTTCGACGGTAGACCTCCTGTATTCCGCGCGGAGTACCAGCATGAAACCCACAATCCCGAACAGCAGGTAGAGCATCTCCTGCATGAAGTATGCCGACCATGCGATCAGGAAGTTGTTGGAGGCTGCCAGCAGGCCTGCGACGAGCCCGGCGGCAGGGTTTGCCCAGCGCCACAGGGACCAGGCCACCAACACCGGTATGAGGGCTCCGGCCAGCAATGACGGGACTCTGAGCACCCATGGGTCGTGGGGAGCCATGCGATACAGAGGCCATGCGGCGATGACAGCCAGGGGAGTGTGATCCCCTACCTTTGGGGGCAGATAGAAGGAACGGGGCGAGAGTGAAATGTCCCTCAGGCCAGGCACGAGGTCACGTTCCTCCCAGCGCAGAGGGCCGCCGATGTGGGGGATTCGGAGGCCAAGGGCCACCACGAACAGGCAGACGAGCCAGGGCTTCACGCGATGTGGACACTCTGTTCCCGCGCCGCCCACACGCGGGGGAACTCTCGGGCGGCCTGTCGCTCCATCTCCTCCAGAGCTTCATCCTCATGGGACGGCTCGTGATGGAACAGAACCAGTTGGCGTACTCCTGCAGCATGGGCCAGCTCTACTCCATGGCGCCATGTCGAGTGCCCATGACCAATGTGTGCCGGGTACTCCTCGGGAAAATACGTGCAATCATAGAACAGGAGATCGGCGCCCGTGGCCAAGGCGGCAAGGTTGGTGTCGATGCCGGAGGGGAAGTGCTCCGTGTCGGTGGCGTACACGAGAGAGGTTCCCTCGCACTGGATGCGATAGGCGAATCCACCTCCGGGGTGGTTGGTCTGCGCGCGGGAAACCAGAAAAGGTCCCATCTGCCACCTCGCTGCATTGGGCCATTTCTGGAAATCAAGAGAGGCATGGAGGGCGGACAGCGGTACGGGGAAGTATGGGTGCTGCATCTGACCACACAAGGCCTGCTCCCACGTCCCGCCGGCAGTTGGTCCTCCCATGATATGCAGGCACCCCCCGGCATCATAGGCGGGGCCGAAAAAGGGGAACCCCTGGATGTGATCCCAATGCACGTGAGAGAACAGGAGATAGATATCGCGGCGGGGACCGGCCTCGGCCAACTGCCTTCCCAGAGGGAAGATGCCGGTGCCCGCGTCGAGGATCAGCACCGCGCCGGAAGCGGCGGTGCACGCAACGCACGGGGTGTTGCCGCCGAATGCGGAGGGACGACTGCCCAATGGCAGGCTGCCCCGTGCACCGAAAACGCGGATCTCCACGGACGATTCCTCCTGCTAGGGTCTGATGCCCCCTTCTGACAACGGGGCTATCAGTGCCCGGGGCGGGCACTGCTGGGGTTGTCGAAGGGCCAAAGTGTAGAGGAGGAGGCCTCGCGGTCAAGGAATCATCTCGCGGGGTATCGATGCGCCGGACAAAAGGGTTGACACAGGCGCGGGTGGTATGCATAACTGGCTTGTTGTCGTTGGCGGTGGATGGTCCGCAGGAACAAGCCAGCGGAGCCGGGCCATCTCGTGTGTCCTGAGAGGTACAGGAGAGAAGGAGGGAATGGCGTGGTCAAGTTCTTTCACGATGGCGGAGACCTTATGTGGCCGTTGCTCGCATGTGCGATCTTCGGTATCGGTGTCATCTTCTGGAGACTCGTCGTGCTCACCCGAGCCGGCGCTTCATCGAAGAGGGTGATCAAGGCGCTCCGACAGGCTATCAGCGACGGCAATATCCAGCAAGCGATTGAGATCTGTGAGAATGCCAGTGGTCCGGTGGCAGTGATCATGCTCGCCGGCCTCAGAAGGGTTCAGCGAGGGCCGGAATCGGTGGCCAAGGCCATCGAGAACTCCGGAACTCTCGAGATGGCCTTCCTGGAACGGGGGCTCATCTGGCTGGCCACCATCTCCACCATCGCTCCGATGTTGGGCTTCCTTGGCACGACATTGGGCATGGTGTCGGCCTTTAACGCTATCGAAGTGGCCGGCGAGGTTGAAGCTACGCTGGTGGCCGGCGGTATCAAAATCGCCTTGATCACCACCGTCACGGGCCTGGCGGTCGCCATTCCCATGAACATCTTCTACAACTACTTTGTGACTCGGATCGACGCATTGATCCTTGATATGGAGGAAAGCTCTGCGCACCTTCTGGATACCCTGGAGCGTACCACCGGAACCCAGACGGCGGAGTCGGGGGTGCTGATCTAGGGGGGAGGACACCATGAAGCGCAGGACAAGGGTTGCTGCTGAGATCCCGACTGCTTCTATGGCAGACATCGCGTTCCTGCTGCTCGTCTTCTTTCTCGTCACGACCAACTTCATGGAGGAAAAGGGGCTTGGGCTCATCCTTCCGGAGCCCACCACCGACCCTTCGGTATCCGTCAGGATTCCGAAGAAGAACATGATGTATTTCATAGTCTACGCCAAGAACAGGGTTGTGATGAAGCATCAGGACGAGGAGCGGCAGATGCCCGTTAGCGAGATCCGTGGTTTCGTGCGTTCCAGCCTGGAACTCAACGAGAACCTCATCGTTAGCCTCAAGCCGGCACCCGACGCTCCCTACGAAGCAATGATAGATGTGCTCGACGAGCTGCGGGCCGCGGATGCCAAGCGGATCTCCTTGAGTCAGCTCAAGCCGACCGAGGGCTAGGAGGGGGACGATGGGAAGCTTCAAACGACGGACCAAGGTCGATACATCGATCCCTTCGTGCTCTTTAGCGGATATGGCGTTTCTGCTGTTGATCTTCTTTATGGTTACCACGGCGTTTAAGACCGAGGAGGGTCTGAAGATCGTGTTGCCCCAGGCCGAGATGACCAAGAAGATCCAGAAGAAGCAGGATATTCAGCACGTATGGGTCAATCGGGCGGGCGCCATATCGGTCAATGATTTGCCGGTGAGCCCCTACCAGATGGCCCAGATTCTGAACAAGCGCTTGCAGACCACCCCCGCCATGGTCGTTGGCTTGCGGGCGGATTCCAATGCTCCCTACAATGTGGTCAATGAGATCTTGGAGAACTGCCGTATTGCGGGAGCATATCGCGTCCAGTTCGCGACTCAGAAGCGGAAGCAGTAGCGCCGGAGGGCTATCTATGGCAGAGATCAAGACATTCCTCCTGAGGCGGGAGGCGCCTGAGATCCTGAAAAAGGGAGTGCTCCTTTCACTTCTGCTTTGCCTGTTCACGCTCCTGGCTGTTCCCGAGTACAAGATCAAGATTAGAACGATGCAGGAACGCAAGATCGAGACTCTGGATCTTCCGCCGGAATTGACGGTACCGCAGAAGGAGAAGGCGGAAGTCCCCAGGCCGACCATTCCGGTGGAGGCCGAGGAAGACGAGGATGTCCCTGAGGATGTCACCATCCAGGAGACCATTCTCGACGCGGAAACCGCTGCCGTTCTTCCCACCGAACCGCCGCCTCAGCTTCCGGAATTCGGCAAGTTCGTTGCGTACGACACCAAGCCTGAGTTTATCCGCTATGCCACGCCCGACTATCCCGAGATGGCCAAGAAGGCCGGCATAGAGGGCACGGTACTGGCGCAGCTTCTGGTAGGCGCCGATGGCAAGGTGTACGATGTGCGCGTCATGAGCGGCCCGGATATCTTCCACGAACAGGTGAAGGCGGCGGCGCTTTCATCACTTTTCTCTCCCGCCAAGCAGCGGGACAAGCCCGTGGCGGTCTGGGTCGCGGTGCCGTATCGTTTCAGCCTCAGGGATGCTCGCTGAACTGTGGTTTGTACCCGAGGCTTCGTGACGTTTCCAACTGTGACGGAATCTTTCATGGGTGCGTCGCGAGGATTGCCTTCTGTGTGGTGGCTCCTCGTGGTGCATCGTGTTCCATGAACGCCACAGGCAACGGATTCGAGTAGGAGAAGGAGTCTTCCACCGACAGGAGGTGTACGCGTGAGACTCACAGTGTTAAGTGTCATTGTATCCTTGATGCTGGCCGGCACAGCATCGGCCACTCTGCATCAAGACGCCAAGGCGCCGGCGCCGGGCCGAACCTCCGTCGCCATGCCTCGCGACGGCCTCGCCCAGGATCCCAATGGCCCCCCGTCACCGGCCATGCCTCCTGCACAGGAATCGCAGCGTTCGCCCGCCGATTTTCCCGATGCAGGGTTTAACTGGGTGCTGGGCCAGGGGATCATGTATCCGTCCACAGCCACCGGCAGCAAGATGCTCGGCCCCCTCTGCTACTACAATACCCGCAAGGTTGTTGGCGGCGATGACGAGGTGTTCGTGGCCGGCTGGGAAGCCGGCTCCGACGCCGATAATGAAATCATGATCACCAGTTGGGATTCGTTCTTCGGTCTATGGAGCCCCCCGGCTCCTATCAGCGAGTCCCCCACCGATGCCGGGCGGGTGGATCTGGCGCGGGGCGCGGACGGTACGATTCACGCGGCATGGCATCAGAACTACAGCGCCTCCACCAGCGTATACGAGATCTTCTACGCCCAGCTTCCCGCGGGCGGGTTTCAATGGAGCGCACCGGTTCGGGTCTCCTTGGCGGACGCCACGGAATCCAACTTCCCCAATGTCGGCGTCGACAATGCCGGCAACGTGACGGTCCGGTGGGCAGAGCTGCTCCGGGATGCGTCGGGCGGGATCGCGGAGTACCGGGGCTACGCGGTCAACACCTCCACCGACAATGGCGTGACCTGGAGCGATGACAATGTGCGGGTCGCCGCTCAGGGAGGAGAGAGGATCTACGGTGCTATGTGCGTGGATCCGATCTCCGGGGATATCTATCTCGTCGATTTCGATCCCGACGTGGATCCCGCGGACGAGTATGATGACCTTATCGTGTATCACTACAACAAGGCCACCGATACGTGGGAAGGCCCTGAGATCATCGTCTACGCCGGTGGGCCGGATGAGCCGCTTCTCCACGCCGTCATGTACCCGTCGGCAGCGGTGGGCCCCGACGGGACAGTGCATGTTCTCTATGCCCAGACGACCAACACCGACCCAGGCTACATCTGGGTTGATACCCAGGTCGGAATGCCCGTGGCGGCGCAGCTCTACATGATCAGCGGCACCTATGGGAACTGGGGCGCCCCCGAGGCGATTTACCCCGGCACCGATGGAATCTATGAGGGCTATGAAGGCGTCTATCCTGATTCCACCTGGCTGCAGTTCTGCAGCTTTGCCCAGGTTGGTCTCGATGCCAACAACCGCATCTACGTCGCGACCCGTGCCTACGAATACTACAATGGCGGGTATCTGACCGGATTCAGTGACATGAACTCCGATCTGGCTGGTGGCAACTGGCAGCCTGAGGAGTGGATCGCGGCCAAGGATCTGAACCGCAACGGCGAATGGGTGTGGACCCGCGGATCCGACATCAACCTTCGCCCCGACAGTATCGGCGTGAAGTACTCGAAGGTTCCGGAACGCATGCCGACCGGCGGCGCCTGCGCCGTGTGGGACGAGACCTACACCGGCTATATGCCCGAGAAGGTTATGTTCGTTCGTCTCACCGACTTCACAGCCCCCGGGCCTCTGACCGATATCGTCCCCACTCGACCCGTTGAGAACGGCCCGGTGACCTTCACGTGGACTAATCCTGCAGATGAGGATCTGGCTGGCGTTCAGGTTATCCGGCTGACCACGGGGAAAGGTCATCTGGTCGGCCTGCGGCGTGGCCTCATTCCGCTGAACGACGCGGGTGAATGGTTGTACGATCAGGAGAATGACGTCTTCGTGCTGGAGCCGGAGGAGGGTGAACCTATGCCGACGGAGTGGACCGATGAGACTGCTCCCGCAGGCACGGTCTACTACACGTTCGTACCCTACGACGTGAATCTGCATCACCTCTATCCCATACCTGATCACGCCTGTGTCCGCGTGGATTCCATAGTGGTGGGTAGCGGCCCGGCCCAACGTCCTTCCAGCCTCCAGTTGGATGGGTTGTCGCCCAACCCGGCCATATCCGGTACGGACATTCGTTTCGCAGTAGCCGAGGCGGGGCAGGTGCGCATCGCGATGTACGACGTCAGCGGCCGCTGCGTGGCAACGCTGATGGACGGGCGCGTTGATGCCGGCCTCGACACCGTACGTTGGGATCTCACCGCCACTGACGGCTCGCGAGTCGGCAATGGCGTGTATGTCTGCCGTCTCGAGCAAGGATCCAGGAGCACCTCACGGCACGTGGTAGTCGTGCGCTGATCCTCGGACGTTCTACACACTACGGCTCCCGGCTTCGGCCGGGAGCCGTCTATGTTTCGTTGAAGGGACCCTGCCGTGACCTACGAGCAGTTTCTTCGTACAGCACTACCGCTGCTGGGGTACAATTGGCAGTGCTTCATGAGCAGAGGCATGCGTCGGAGGATCGCGAGGGCACTGCAGGCGTGGGGCGCCTGTTCCTGGGAGGGCTTCAGCCGGAGTCTTTATGATCCAGGTGCACAGCGCGTCCTGACTCGGGCTCTCACGGTGACACTCAGCCTGTTCTGGCGGAACGGGGCCGTGTTCAGATACCTCCAGCAGGTGGTTCTCCCGGAAATCATGCGCGGACTTGGACCAGGGGAACCGCTGATCGCCTGGTCAGCGGGAACCGCGTCGGGCCAGGAAGCCTATAGCCTGGCCATGGCGGCCTCAGGGCTCCCAGAGGAGCAGGAAGAGCACCGCCCGGTCTACATCATAGGGAGCGACCTCGACGCCCCCGCGCTGCGTCGAAGTTCAGGCGAGGAATGGACGAGGGGAGAACTGAAGGAGATTCCTCCGGATCTTCGAGACCGGTTCTTCTCGGACTCGGGCGGCACAACCGCGCTCGATCCTCTACAGCGCCGCAAGGTTATCCTAATCCAGGCGAATCTCTGGGAATCTCCCCCGCTTCGGTACGCCCACCTTGTCCTTTGCCGCAATGCCATCATGACCTACTTCCACGGAGCACCCCGGGAGGAAGCCATGGAACGCATTGTCAGCCTGCTTTCACCCGGGGGGTGGTTGGTGTTGGGGCGGAAGGAGCATTTGCCGAAACGCTGGGCGGCCCGGTGGGGGCTTGTCCACGCGGGCCGCCGCATCTACAGAAGGGGTGCGGGAGGCTGACTTTCAGGGTTCAGGCGCCGGGCAGGCCTCGGTATCACCCTTGTGTTGCCGTTCCGGGTGCGGCCCAGTAGCCGCGCACCCTGTGGGTGGGCTCCGGCGTCCCACCCGGAATAGTCCGTTTTCCTCCGGACCTTCCCTCCCCACCAGTCATCAGGATATCCGGCAGTTGCTTCTCTTTCCCGTGTGTTCCAAGGAGATCAGTCCTCCCACTCCTCGACGCATTCGATCCTCAGCCCCTTGAGTTCATCGAGGATCGGCTCATACAGCTCGCGCACCACCGGAATATGCACACCGGTCAGGCGTATGTGACCGTCCAGCAGTAGCTTTGTGCCCACCGCCGCCGGAAGACTCACAGTCTTGGACATGGCGGAATCGCCTTCCGGCTCACCACAGGCGACCAAGGTTGAGGTGATACGCCGCAGGGCGGACCGGCCCGGATAGGAGACGAGGAACTCGTGCAGGAGCACGATCATGTCCTTCTCACCTTTCCGGTAGGGCATCATCTCGGCCAAGCGCATCGCCAGTGCATCCGCCAGGGACTCGGCGCCGCGCGGGATGGGCCGGTTGTCCAGCAATCCCATCCAGGCGATGTTGTTCATCTCAAGACTCTGTGGGTGGAGCGCCAGGAAGCGGGCCACGGCGCCGCGGGCGTCTTCGCCGGGCATCCTGCCTGCCATCTCCCCCACCAGCGAACCGAAGGTAAAAGTGTGCAGGTCGGCGCGTGGCGTTGGATTCACGATCCCCAACTCCACCAGTTTCTGCCACGTGGCGCACCAGCCCAGGTTCCGGAGCGTGCCGCGAAACATGGTGTGCACGCCATGGAGGCCATACGTCTCGATGTAGCTCACCGAGTCACGATTGGGGTAGCCTTCCAACTCGCCCACGCCGGCCGCGAACACGGGCCAATGGGTGGCGAAAAGGCGAGTATTGGGGATCTCCTTCAAATGCCCATCCTCGATGAACTTCGCGCTATTGGTCCCTGCCAACACCACGCCCTTGGGGCTCCAGGAAAACTTGTACCCAAGTGGGTTGTCGTTGTCGTCGGGAGAGGGGAGACCTCCGCAGTAAGATCGGAATGACACCACGGTCCCGCCGCCATCCTTCACTGCCTCGATCACCCGCATGGCCGACATGTGATCAATGCCGGGGTCCAAGCCCAGTTCATTGAGGAACAGGAGGCCGGCTTCCTTAGCCGCCCCGTCCAGAGCCTGCATCTCGGGCTTCACATAGCTTGTGGTGACCAGATGACGCTTGTGGGCAAGGCATTTCCGGGCAACATCGAGGTGAAACACATAGGGCAACAGGCTGATCACGACGTCGCTTTGGGCGATGAGGGCGTCCAGGGCAGCCATGCCGCCCGAGGCATTGACATCCAGGGCTACAGCACTTCCCCGGGGGTGTGCGCCCAGGAT
>JAFGKV010000172.1 GCA_016928395.1 Candidatus Fermentibacterota bacterium
AACCCTGAACCCTGGCAACTGCTCGCGAAGCGCCTTGCCCTGCGGGGCTGTCGAGTGAGGAGTGAGGAGTGAGGAGGGGGAAGCAAGTCGGCGGTCAGCAGTAGGCAGTCGGCAGTCCGGAAATCCCCCTCGATCCCCCTTTTCGAAAAGGGGGAGGTCTCGGAAAGGCCTGCTAGGCGTGCAGTAGGCAATAAGCAGTCGGGGCCATGAACTGAGAACGGAAGACTGATGACTGAGAACTGCGAGCGAAGCGAAGCCCAAGAGGCAAAGAAGTAAAGAGGTGAAGAAGTGAGGAAGTGAAGAAGAGAGCGAGTCGACAGTCCGGACTGAACCCCGAACCCTGAACCCTGGGGCCTGCGAGCGGAGCTGCCCGGGGGCAGGCCTTGACTTGTGACAAACCCGTGGGGAAGCGCCCGCTGGTGCAGAGTCGGCTAGGGGTCACCCAATGAAGGCGGGCGATTCAGTCGGCAGTCAGCAGTGCGCAGTGGGCGAAAGCCGGTGACGCGACGAGAGTCAGTGCGAGCAGAGCATTGTTCTGGCAGGCGTCGTTCCCTCGTCTTCAATCGCACCCGTTACATGGCGCAGATGAGGTGGCGATGAGCTTCTGCTGATCCGCGCCGGTCACCCATCGGGCTCACGTATCCTGCACCCCTGTCAACGCCGTTTCGAAATGGCTCTTCTTCGGCCAATCTGAACGGGGCCTCTTCTCCCCTGCCGAAGCCTTCGTTCTCCGCTCCTCGCTGGCGCATACGGGCGTCTTGGGGCAAGGCTCTAACCTTGCCCGCGGGCGGAGTCAGAGCTCCGCCCCTACATGGAGTGCGGCGGCAAGGTCCAGCATCTTGCGGCGGTGCATTCTGCACGCCGTGCCTTTCTCGCCACTTCGCCAGCCATGCAAGGTGACCGGCGATTTCGAGATGTTTCACGCCGGCGTCGACAATGGGGTATTCGTGGTCTGACCTCGGCTTGAAGCTCGTTTCGGCATACCACCTCGACCCGTCGTTCCTTCGGCCATTCGGTAGCCGGATGCTGACAACTGAGTTGACAGTGATCTGTTTGTCTGCTATGCTGACAGACAGATCATCAGGACAACTGAGAGGTGTGACTATGGCGAGTATGACGCTCCAGATGGCGCAGAGAGGGGTTATCACCGTCCCCAAGGAGCTACGGGAATCCTACGGGTTGAGGCCTGGAGACAGCTTCACCCTGATTGACTTGGGTGGCGTGTTCGTGCTCAGCAGACGACGGTCCGAGATCGATGTGATCGCGGACAAGGTAGCTGCGCAGTGGGCCGAGAACGGCGAATCGCTGCAGACAATGCTCACGGCACTTCGCGATGAACGTACCCGGCGTGGGGACTGAACTCAAGGTCTTGCTCGACACGAGTGCGCTCTTCGCGGCAGTATGGTCCGACACTGGGGGCGCGCGTCAGATTCTGAGGTTGGGCGAAGCGAGAGCAATCTCCCTGTGGGTCGGCCCCCGGGTTCTTGAGGAAGCGGAAGCAGTGCTGGACAGGAAGTCCCCCGGGAGCAAGCGTTACTTCGCGCTGCTACTCGACCGGTCCGAGGTGAGGCTAGGAGGGCAATCGGATGCTGCGTCCGTGGATCTCGCTCGCTCAGTGATCGGGTATGTACCTGACGCGGCGGTGGTAGCCGAGGCACTCACACTGAAGGCGGACTACCTCGTGTCGTTCGATCGGGAACACCTCGTGGGGAATCCGCGCGCAGGGGAGTTGCCCTTTCCGATCGGCACTGCCGGAGACTTCCTGGCGTGGTACCGAGAAAGGCTTGCCAGCTCGGGATAGGGCTATGTTCACCCCCTCGACTAGGCTCAGGGCCTGCGGCATGAAGAACATGAAGAAGCAAAGGTCTCACGCAGAGAGGTGAAGAGGTAAAGAAGTGAAGAGGTAACGAAGTGAGCGAAGCCGGCAGTCGGCGCTGAACCCCGAACCCTGAACCCTGTCGCCCGCGAGCGAAGCGATGCGGAGATAGGAGTGAGGAGTGAGGAGTGAGGAGTGAGGAGGGGGAAGCAAGTAGGCAGTCGGCGCTGAACCCCGAACCCTGAACCCTGGGGCCTGCGAGCGGAGCGATGCGGAGATAGGAGTGAGGAGTGAGGAGTGAGGAGTCAGCAGTCGGCAGTAGGCAGTAGCCAGTCCGGACTGAACCCCGAACCCTGAACCCTGGGGCCCGCGAGCGGAGCGATGCGGAGATAGGAGTGAGGAGTGAGGAGTGAGGAGGGGGAAGCAAGTAGGCAGTCGGCGCTGAACCCCGAACCCTGAACCCTGGGGCCCGCGAGCGGAGCGAAGCGGAGATAGGAGTGAGGAGTGAGGAGGGGGAAGCAAGTAGGCAGTCGGCGCTGAACCCCGAACCCTGAACCCTGGGGCCTGCGAGCGTAGCGGCTGACAGGATCCTCGGGGAACCCTACTTTTGCCCCGGTCAGATCCCATCGTGATTGCACCTCCAGCCAGAACCGAAGTCATCATGAAAGCCCTTGCCCTGCCGCTCATGGCGCTCTGCGCCCTTCTTCCGCCTGTATCCGCCATGGCTGCTCATCCCATCATGCTGGAGGGTTACTTCGACGATTGGGACGATGTCGCGCCGCTCTCCTTGGATCCCGAGGGTGACGCCGCGGCCGGTGGCATCGACTTCCTTCGCCTGTCCGCGACGAATGACAGCTTTGCCTTGTTCCTACGCATCGAGATGAGTCAGGAACTCCTGCATCATTATGACAACACCATGATCCTGTGGATCGACGGAGATGACGACGCAACCACGGGACTTCCTGTCAACGGCATTGGCGCGGATCTAGAATGGCGGTTCGGCAGCACTCTCGGCCTGTTCCACGGCGATGCCGGCCCTGACACGCTGCTGTGGAGTCGGGCCGGCATCCTGGTTGCGCCCTGTTATGCGGCCTCCGCCATCGAATGCGCCATCGACCGCTTCATCATGCCGGACGGCGCGACGCGGTTGTTCGTCGGCCCGTCCGCGGCATTCCTCGTGCAGGATGCCAGGCCGGGGGGAGATGTGATGCCCGATGCCGAGGGCGCACGCCATTCCTTCGACGACAGCCAGAGCCTGGTTCCCGACCCGATCCTGCTGGAGAGGGAGGTCTCGACCGATCTGCGCATCGTCACCTACAATGTGCTGTGGGACAATCTCTGGCATGAGGCCCCTCGGTTCAGGAAGATCCTGGGAGCCATCGAACCCGACGTGGTGGCCTTCCAGGAGATCTTCAGCCACGACGCCGAGGCCACAGCCGAGTGGATGGAGGAGCTGTTTTCGGGAACCTGGTACGCGGCACGCCTGGGGGCCGATCTGGTGACCGTGTCGCGCTATCCGATCCTCGCAACCTGGCAACCGGGCACCGCGTATGCCAGCGCCCACCTTCTTGAGATCCCCAGCCGAAGCGACTCCCTGCTGCTCCTGTTCAACCTCCATCTGCCGTGGGGCACGAATGACGAGGGCAGACAGCACGCCATCGACGCTCTCATGGGGTTTCTCCGCGACGTCATGACCCCGGGAAACCTCCCGGGCATCCCTCCCGGAACGCCCGTTCTCATTACCGGTGATACCAATATGCTGGGTGATCCGCGGCAACTCGCGACGATGCATCTCGGCGACATTTCGGACAATGACACCTATGGGCCTGATTTCTCGCCCGACTGGGACGGGTCCTCCCTGGAGGAGTTAATCTCCCGCCAGCCAAATCGTCGCCTGGCGTTCACCACATACAAGGAGGACAGCCCCGTTGCCCCGGCGCACATCGACAGGTTCGCCTACACCGGAAGCGTGATGGAGATCGCCAATCATTTCATCCTGCACACGCCGCTGTTGAGCGAGGAACTGAGGGCTTTGTACGGCCTGTCTCCTGACGATACGAGACTCGCCTCCGACCACCTTCCCCATGTGGCAGACATACGCCGGGCCCCGCCGGTCTCGGCGCCGGATGCGCCATCGCGCGTGAGACTCGGGGTCTTCCCGAATCCGGCAAGGACCGGTTCGCGAATTCGCGTGGATGTGCCGGCCCTACCCTGTCGGATCGAACTCCTGGATCTGGCGGGGCGGTGTGTCTCGATTCTCTCTGTTGCGCGCGGAGTATCCCGCGTGCATGTGTCTGCGCCTTCGGCTCCCGGCATGTACACCCTGCGCAGCCGGCACGCCTCGACGAATGGCACGGCGCTGATTGTTCTCCCCGACTAGCGTATCGACCCCTGACCCTCTACGACCCCGCACTCACCGACAGACGATTCGTGAGCAGTGTCTGTGGCGGGCTGTGTTGAGTCGTCTGCGGGTGCAGGCCAACTGGATGAGCGTGTCAGGCAGATTGCGAACCGCAGACGCGCACGTATCTTAGGTTTGTCGGCTACCACAAGGTGGCCCGGTCTCATCCGGTGGGAGAGTTCGACTTCGTGACCGCGCTCAGGTAGGAGGCAGATCACCCGAGGTATCGATTCCACAGGAGGCGTCACCGAGGGCCGGCTGCATCACCCGGCGTGTAGGGTCGCTGGTTCGAGAACGTGAGGGAGGCTACTCCGATGAGACTTCGCTCCATGCCACGGCGGACAGCCGCGGTCTTCTTCTTTGCTCTCCTTGGGGGAGTTGCCCGCTCCGGCGATCCCACCGGGTATACCGGCATCCATCTGAGGGCCGCCATGGACAGCCTCGGGGCGATCCATGTGGTATTCACCACCGGGGGGTGGGCGCATTCCTACTATGGCAGGTTCAACGGCGTGAACTGGAGCAGCGCCTTCACCTTTCCCGCCTCCGACCCGTGCTATGAACCCACCTATCCTCTGGTGGAAGTCGGGCTGGCCCGGCGAGCTCAGGCACTGTACGGCACGAATACCGGCTCCTACCCCAACGATCTGGCCTACTTCACCCATGCCGCGGCGAGTGATACGGTCGGATCGGGCTGGGCCACCGCCACCATCGGGAATGACGGCCTGCGGAGGTCGGACTATGGCCTGGCCTTGGATGAAAACGATGGAGCACACATGGTCTACCGGCAGACAAACATCTTCTGGCCATACTTCTGGAGGATCATCTACCGCCGGCCGGAGGGGACAGAGGTCGTGATCAAACAGACGCAGGCCGAGACCTATACGGTCATGACCCCTGCCATCGCGTACCGTGACAGCGTCGTGCACATCATCTGGCGTGAGGGAGGCTCAGCCGGAGGCACAGTAAACCTGTTCTACGCCTCGGGAGCTCCTCAGGGGCCATTCACCATCCGCCAGTTGACTGGCCTGACCAGCGGCCACTACACCACCCAACCTCCGGACATCGCCATAGCCCCCGACGGCCACGTGGAAATCGTCTACCTCGTGCAGGATGTCACCGGGTCGCCCGCCGTGTACGAAGGGGTCTTCGCAGTCGACCCGGACGGCGCAACGGTTCTCATCGATTCCGCGAACGCGGAGGCCACCGGTGCCGCGGGACCTCGGATTGCCTTTGACGACGCAGGCAACCGCTATGTCGCCTGGGCGCTGGACTCCGCCGGCGAGAGCTACTATGCAGTGAATGCCGACACAATCGTGGCGCTGCCCGGCGCGGGCTCCATCGACGTGTGCGCGGGAACGTCTGCCTACTATGTACGGGCGGCTGCCTCAGGCATCCTCTACGGCCAGATCGGCTCCAGCCACTTCCCGCCTAGCGCCATCATCGACGAGATTGCTCCCAACCCTGTGCGGCGAGGCATCGATGCGGACCTCACCATGCTGGGAACCACATTTGACAACGATGAGGGCGGGGATGCAGTAGAGACATGGGAATGGATGTCCGATATCAATGGTCTTCTGGGCATCGAAGAGGATCTCACGCTCCCCGCGAGCTCGCTGGCGCCCGGCATGCACACCATCACCTTTCGATGCCGGGATGATGAGGATGTGTGGTCACTGCCCGACAGCGCGGCGTTGACGGTTTTCCCCGACACCATTCCACCTCCACCGGTAGAGACGGTTCACATCGTTCCCGGGCTATGCGACACTCTCCTGGTCTCCTGGGATACAGTGACCGACAATCTCGGCATGGCCGGCTACCTCGTGTTTCGCGGACACACCGCATGGTTCGATCTTGATGTGCCGGTCGACAGCGTCGAAGCTCTACAGCCTCCTCTGTACGTGGACATAGAGGGTTTTGCTTCCGGTGTCAAAGCGGCCTTCTACGAGGTTGTTCCCGTTGATGTCGACGGAAACTGCGCCTCTGGAAACGCCCGGGCAGGGGCGATTCAGTTTGGCGACGGCCTACCCGCCCTGCATTCCAGATAGCCCGCCTGGACAGGACGAAGCGACCGGCTGAGCAGCAACGAAGGCGGCGCCGGGAAATTCCCCGGCGCCGCCTTCCTCATGTAAGGGCGCTTACTGCTGCATCTCGAAGTCGAACTCACCCGTGGCTGCGGAGGCGGCCGACTCATTGCTCGCCGCATCCACCGCCGTAATCCGATAGAAATAGTTC
>JAFGKV010000173.1 GCA_016928395.1 Candidatus Fermentibacterota bacterium
ATCCGGCATCATGCGCCCTCACCCCGCACCCGCGGATGCGGGGGATGAGGGTGATGGGTGCCGCGTGGAGTGAAGTTACAGCTTAGTCGGGCCTCTGAGGGCCAGGTCTCCGTTGCGATATCCCCCGCCGAACCGTTCCCCGATCTTCGTTCGTGCTTTGACGTTAGACCCGATGAGAGCTACCTTGAAGCCCCCTTGCCGATATGCCGTGTATGGCTCGTCTCGATTGATAAAGGAGCCCCCGATGTTCTCCTCGCTTGAAGAACTCCAACAGTATGTGAAGTCTGAAGAGATCCAGGCCATCGATCTACGTTTCGTGGATCTGTTAGGCGCCTGGCATCATATCACCATCCCGGCCCGAGCCGCCAATGATGAACTGATGGAAAAGGGCGTCGGGTTTGACAGCGGAAGCATTCCCGGCTTCCGCACGGTGGAATCAGGCGACATGGTGCTCATTCCCGATCTCTCCACGGCATTCGTTGATCCGTTTCCCTCAGTGGCCACCGTGTGCCTGATTTGCACCATCGCTGAGGCTGATACCCGCGCGACCGTGCCCAATGATCCACGAACCGTTGCCTTGGCTGCGGAGCGCTACCTGGCCGGCAGCACATTCGCGACGAGTTCCATCTGGGGGCCCGAGTTTGAGTTCTACGTGTTCGATCGGGCCCGCTACAATGACTCCGGCACCTTCCTGCTGGCCGACGTCTTCTCCCAGGAATCGCACGCATTCCTCGAAGGAGAGATGCTGGCGCACGAAGGCTATCAGATGGGCGCCCAGAAGGGATATCACGCCATTCCTCCTCTCGACAGCCTGGCCGACTGGCGCAGCGAGCTCATGGAACTCCTGGAGGATGCCGGAGTACCCGTCAAGTACCATCATCACGAAGTGGGGGCATCCGGCCAATGCGAAGTCGAGGTCGATATGGGGCCTTTGACTGTCATGGCTGACCGTACGATGATTCTCAAGTACTTCGTTCACATGCTGGCCGCGCGCTACGGCAAGCTGGCGACCTTCATGCCCAAGCCCATTTACGGCGAGGCCGGCAGCGGTATGCATTTCCACCAGATGCTACGCCGGGGTGACGAGCCGGTATTCTATGATGAGAAGGGGTATGGAGGGTTCAGTGGGCTTGGGCTTTCCTATATCGCGGGGATCCTCGATCACGGACGCTCTCTGGGCGCCATCACCAACCCCAGCACCAACTCCTATAAGCGCCTCATTCCCGGGTTCGAAGCGCCCGTCAAGCTGTTCTTCAGCCTTGCCAACCGCAGCGCGGCCATCCGTATCCCCAAGTATGCAACGGCACCCCTTGACAAACGCATGGAGTATCGGCCGCCGGATGCGACGTGTAACCCCTATTTGGCCATGTCGGGAATGCTTCTCGCCGGCATCGACGGGATGCGCCGCGGCCTCGACCCCTCCGCTATGAACTTCGGGCCCTTCGATCAAGATCTCTTCCACCATCCCGACGAGGAGTTCAAGAGGAGCATCCGCTCGGTCCCGGTCTCGCTGGAGGAAGCCATGGAGGCGCTCATGGCGGATCAGGGATACCTGGTGGATGGCGGCGTGTTTCCCGCATCTCTCCTGGCAACGCTGGTGAGCATCAAGTCCAAGGAGGCACGATCGGTCGCGGATCGCCCCCATCCCCATGAGTTCGCGCTGTACTTCAATGCGTGATCTTCCTAATCCGGACTTTCTGCAGGAGGGATTTCCGCTTGGCGATCTCATACCCCCGGCACGGCGTATCCCCCGCCCGCTTTATCTCAGCGCGGAGGAATATGCCGCCTTGGGGCTCAAGTGCGGCATCGAAGTACACCAGCAGCTCCTGACCGCCGGCAAGCTGTTCTGCCGTTGCCCGGCGCGGCGTTACTCCCTTGATCACCATGCGTCGGTCCTGCGCCACATGCGACCGACCCTGAGCGAGCTGGGAGAATATGACGGCACCGCGTTGATGGAGTTCAAGACCAAGAAGAATATCACCTACATGTTGAACCGGGAATCCGTCTGCACCTACGAGATGGACGACACGCCTCCCTTCCCCATGGACCAGCGCGCACTGCAGATAGCCATCGAGATTGCTTTGGTACTGCGTTGCCGCATGGTGAGCGAGATCCATATCGCCCGGAAGCAGTACCTGGACGGCAGTATACCTACGGGATTCCAGCGCACCACCATCGTCGGCGTCGAAGGCATGGTACCCTTCGGCGACAGGGCCATCAGGATTATTCAGCTCGGACTGGAGGAAGATGCCTGCCGGGAGGTGAGTGATCGCGGGCACGACCGGTATTACCGAACTGATCGATTGGGCATGCCGCTTATCGAGACGGTCACCTATCCCGAGCTCTTCACGCCGTGGGAGGCGGTCTGGTTTGGACAGCTTCACCGCTTGCTGCTTCGAACCACGGGCAAGGTACGACGCGGCATCGGGGCCGCCAGGCAGGATGTCAATGTCTCAGTCGCAGGTGGCAGAAGGGTCGAGATCAAGGGCGTCGAACGAATTCCTTTGTGGGGGCCCCTCATCCATTACGAGGCCCTGCGCCAGAGAGGGCTCTTGTCCCTGAGGGATGAAGCCTCACGCCGTGGCAATCCGGCCCAGTGGCTCACCACCACCGTACCTGTCGATCCCGGCACTGTGTCGACGCTGTTGCCGCCGTCATGGGACACTGCCAAACCCATGGCGGTGGTAGTCTTGCCCGGATTCCGCAGCTTGCTCGCGTGGCCCTTGGGCGGTACCCGGACATTCGCCCACGAGATCTCCGATCGCGTGAGAGTGGTGGCCTGCATCGACCGCCCCAATCTCGTCCATTCTGACGACGTGCCCGAGGCCTGGACTGCCCTGCGGTCCCTCGCGGGCGCAGGAGAGGATGATGCACTGGTACTCCTGGGAGGCAATGAAGAAGACCTTGTCACGGCCTGCAGGGAGGTCGCCGACCGTTGTCGCGAGGCGTGGGACGGCGTCCCGTCGGAAACCCGCCAGGTGCTGCCTGACGGGACGACAGGCTTCGAGCGAATACTTCCCGGCCCCGACCGGATGTACCCCGACACTGATCTTCCGCCCATTGAGGTGCCGCCTGAGCGGATCGAGTCAGTCCAAAGGGACCTTCCAATGCCTCCGTGGGAGCGTGCGAATAGACTCAGAGCTGCGGGCCTGTCTACGCGTAGTGCGGGATACCTGGCCAGACGGCGCGACGCAACTGCAGTTTTTCGGGTTCTTACGAACTCAGGGCGCGATCTCTCTGAGGCTCTGGTGCAGGCCTTTGTCGCCATGTGGGACTCTGGGGGGAATCGTGACGAACGGGTGGCCTGCCAGGTGATCGAGGCGGCCTGCGACGGAGTGATTCACCCCAAGGCCATGCCTGCCCTTTTCCACCTCCTGCGGGCGAAGCCCCATGATGACTATGAAGCACTAGCCCGCGAGCATGGCCTCAGTCTGCTTTCAGCGGACGACATCGGTCCGATGATCGCTGAGGAACTGAGCGAAGGCAAGAAGGAGGGCCTGTTCGTGCGCATCATGAAGAGGCTCGGCCCTCGGGTTCAGGCACATACGGTCCTCGATCTCCTGGAAGATCAGGGAGTGGCGCCATGAGTGCAGACGAACGCTTCAAGGGGTATCGCGGCCCCGCGCGCGCACTTCTGGAGCGGGAGAATGTCGGCGTCTGGTCTGATGTGGAGGTTGCCACCTCCCGGGGGCCCTTCGCCGGCATTATTTTGCCGAGGAGCGAACAGGCGGACGATCGCCATCTCGTCATCAAGCTCCGAAACGGCTACAATGTAGGTCTCGCCACCAATCTGGTGGAGCGCATCACCGAAATTGGGCGACGCGAAGCCCACTACAAGATTCCCGAGAAGGAGTTCCCTTTCGATCCCGGGAGACCACGGGTGAAGCTCATCGGTACGGGCGGTACCATCGCCAGCAGGCTCGACTACCGGACCGGGGCCGTGATCCCGGCGTTTTCCCCTGGTGAGTTGTATGGGTCGGTACCTGAGCTGGCGGACATCTGCAATCTGGAGACCGAGAAACTCTATGCCGTGTTCAGCGAGAATATGGGGCCGGAGCAATGGCTGGGCACGGCCCGAGCCATCGCATCGGAGATGAACAAGGGCGTCGCCGGCATCGTGGTCGGCCACGGCACGGACACCATGCACCATACCGCGGGCGTCCTCTCCTTCATGCTCCAGAACCTCCCGGCGCCGGTGGTGATCGTGGGATCCCAGCGGTCCAGCGATCGGCCCTCGTCCGATGCGGCCCTGAACCTCATTCATGCAACACGAACCGCGGCGTGGGGCGACATCGCGGAGGTCATGGTCTGCATGTTCGGCCCCACCAGCGACGAGTATGGGTTGCTGCATCGCGGCACCCGTGTGCGCAAGATGCATTCATCCTACCGGTCGACCTTCCGAACCCTGGGTGACATTCCCCTGGCCCGGGTCGATCGGAAGGGGGTCTATCCTCTCCGGGATGACTATCACCGCCGCGGCGCGTCGCCCAAGGTGCACCTGGCAGATCACTTCGACGACCGCGTTTCCATCGTCTACTACTATCCCGGCATGAAGCCCGACGTCATTGACGCGCTCATCGACCACGGGTATCGCGGCATCGTCATTGCCGGCACCGGTCTGGGACACGTCAATAAACCGTTGTACCCGGCACTGAAGCGGGCCCAGGAGGCGAAGGTCGCCATCTTCATGACGGTGCAGACACTCTGGGGCTACGTGCAGATGTACGTCTATGACACCGGGCGCGACATGATGGCCCTGGGCGTGGTACCCGCCGCCAACATGCTCCCCGAGGTTGCGTACATGAAACTGGGCTGGGCTTTGGGAAAGACAGACGACCTGGAGGAAATCGGCCGCATCATGCTGACTCCCGTGGCTGGCGAGATCACCGCCCGTGAGCCCTTCGAC
Source organism: Candidatus Fermentibacterota bacterium (assembly GCA_016928395.1). Classification (GTDB taxonomy): domain Bacteria; phylum JAFGKV01; class JAFGKV01; order JAFGKV01; family JAFGKV01; genus JAFGKV01. Next base: position 4,907 of record JAFGKV010000173.1, read on the forward strand.
GGCTACCTGATCTACCAGGGGGGCATTCCGGAAATCGAGGCCTTCCTCAAGGGTGTGCTGCGCTAGCCCGGGTCACGTTCCGTCGGCCTGTCTGAGTCAGCCCTCCATCGGTCGGAGGCGTGTGGTGCGAGAGGCGACGGAAGTCAGAGTTTTGGCGGGGCTCCCAGAGGCCGTGCCCTCAGAAGCCCGGCGCAACGGCGTTCCTGGCCACTATTCTAATATTAGAATAGTGGCCAGAGACCACCTCCGGGCTGTGGGCTGCCGGTGGCCCACGCTCAGTATCGGGTTCATTCGTACGGCCACGTAGTGAGAGCAGGGCGACCGAGCAACGGGCGAGCGATGAGGGCAACTACCCGCTGCGATATCTCACCGATCGAGGGACACAGTGTGTTGGGATAAGGCGACGGTCGAAGGCGCGCAGTAGGGTGAATCCGAGGATCTAGAACAACGGAGTCGGCAAGCTCAGTTCGGCCATGCTGTCCAGCACGAACAGGTCGGTCATGCCCGCCATGAAATCGATGACACGGCGTGAGGCTGGGGCGTTTTCTGCGTCGTGTACCGCTGCATAGCGGTTACGGTAGTGTGCATACACCTCCTCCAGCCGTAGTCGCGGTCTGCTGCGCCGCAGCTCGTCCGCTTCAAACTCAAGGAGGAACTGAAACAGCCACTTGAGGATCCGTTCGCAGTGCTCGTGATACGCCAGAAGCCTCTCGTTGCGGTAGATGTGCGCAAAGCTAAAGGCAAACAGCTCACGCATGAGATCGTACTTCTGCTCTGACAGGGCGATGCCCCGATCTGGCGACGATGTGCCGATGAGGTCCACAACGAACGCGTCGATGATCTCCCCATTGCGCGTCCCCAAATTGGCGCGCACCGCGGCGGGAACCGACCCGAGCTCGATGATGCCTGCCTCCACGGCGTCTTCCACGTCACGGCCCAGATAGGCCACCTTGTCTGCCATGCGCACAGCGCACCCTTCCCAGGTGATGGGGTAGGTCTTGAGCCAACGATCGCGATCCACCGTCTCCAATGCCAACGGCTCCTCTCGGGGGCACAGGCTCTGTTCGAAGCGTTCGCCGCAATGGAACAGCACGCCGTCCCGCACCGCGTAGGTAAGATTCAGGCCTTTGCCGCCATTGCACAGGCAATCGAGCACCCTGAGGCTGTGAATCTCATGGACAAACCCGCCGCACTCTTCGGCCAGGGAATCCAGTATCTCCTCTCCGGTATGACCAAAAGGTGCATGGCCCACGTCGTGACCCAAGCCGATGGCTTCGGCCAGCTCCGGATCCAGGGAAAACCCTTTGGCATTGAGACCCTTGCAGATGGTGGCGCCGATGGTGGCCACGTGCAGCACATGCTCGATGCGCGTGCAGATATGATCGTTCCTCGGCGCGAAGAACACCTGGGTCTTATGCTTCAGGCGGCGGAAAGGCGAACTGTGGATTATGGCAGTCTGGTCTCGGAAGTAGGGGCCCCGGGCGTCGTCCGCCCTGGCCACGAAACGGCGCCTGGCCTCGGGTGAACTCCCCGCCAACATCAGAAGACTCCCCCATCTGCGCGCGGTGTCGGAGAAACGCTCATCATGGGCGTCTTACCACGCGGAACCAACGGTCATAATCCCACTGTGGGATGCCCATCTCTTGGCCTCACCCACCGTCGTGAACTCGCCGTGCCCGGGCAGCAGAACAGTTTCGGGGGATAACGCGAACATGGACCGTAGTGATTCGACCAGATGGTCCCATGAGCCACCCCAAAGATCGGTGCGCCCGACGCCTTCATGGAACACGGTGTCGCCGGAAAGCACCGCACCATGGCCGCGCAGTAGAAACGCCACGCTGCCCGGCGAATGTCCCGGGGTGTGCATGGTCTTTAGTGACCACCCCGCCTCATCGATAACCTGCCCGCCGGTAATCTCCTGGATCTCGTTCGGCAATGACGGTACCTGTACTCCCAAGAACTCCGCCTGCAGCCCCATGGCCTCCCACAGCGGCCGGTCATCCCCGTGAAGCAGGATAGGTGCCGGGCCCATCGCCTCCAGCAGCTCTGGCAGGCCAAAGAGATGATCGATATGACCGTGGGTCAGCACCACAGCGCCGAGGCGCAGATTTCTGCGGAGAAGCTCATGCGCGATGAGCCGTCCATCGCCGCCGGGATCCACGACCACTGCCGGGTCTTTCGCTTCGGGCAGGAGGACAAAGCAGTTGGTCTGAAGCTCTCCCACCACGAGATGGACTATGCGATGCGGAAGTCGGATCACTACAGCTCCCAGTCCAGGGAACAGAGGTCGCGGCATCCGGTGGACGTCACCACCACGACATCCTCAATGCGTACCCCGCCGACTCCCGGGTAGTAGAGCCCTGGCTCCACAGTAACGACGTCCCCCTCTTCCAGAATCAAGCTGTCCTTGGAGATGCGGGGGGCCTCGTGAATATCCAGGCCAAGGCCGTGACCAGTGCCGTGGATGAATCCCTGAGGTTTTCCGTCAACCGTCTCAGTCACGAAACCCCGGTCGTCGAAGATGTCCAGCACCCGCTGGTGAAGGTCCTTACCGTCAACCCCTGCCTTGATATTGGACAAGACGGCAATCACGGCGTCGGCCACCGTTCGGTGCATCTTGACCACCTGTGTCGAAGGCGTGCCGTGCACCACCGTGCGTGTGGTATCTGCACCATACCGTGTCGCTTGCGACAGAGGAAACACATCAAGGATTATGGTCTCGCCCGTGCGCATTGGGCCGTGACCGAGCTCGTGGGGGAGGGTCGCGTGGTCGCCGCAGGATACAATGGGAGGAGCACCTGCATATCCCGCTTTCAGCAACTCGACCTGGATGAAGCTCCGCACCCGCTCCGAGGTGAGGATGTCCCCGTCTGAGTAGAGCACACCGCCGCGCACCGAGGCGCCGCGGATCATGTGCCGGGCCATGTCGAGAACCCGTTCGGTCTGACGCATGGCCTCGGCCATCTGCTGGATTTCCCACGCTGTCTTATGCCGCCGCTGAGGCCAGAATGGGGAGTCACCTAGCGTCACCATATGGCCAAGCTCGCGAAGCCGGTCCACATGACGAGCCGCCGTGGCGCCCGGCATGCACAGGGGCAGGGCTCCCGACGCTGTGTCCTGCAAATAGGCGTGCAGGATGTCGGCCAGGGTCGGGATTCCTTGGAGCGACTCCTTCAGCTTCTCCCGATACGGCGCCATCGCCACAACCTGGTCTACCCGGGCTGTCTCCTTCGCCCTCCCCAACTCCAAATCGCTGACAATCAAAGTCTTGGTGTCGCCGACCTCTAGATACACCAGCGGATCAGGGGCAAGGAAACCGGTTCGCCAGTAGAGGTCGGCATCCTTCTCAGGATTGGCAATCATGGCGCGAACTTCACTCATCATATTCCTCCAGGGTATGTGGCATCGCAACAGCTCGGCTGGTGGGGTTCAATGAAGCGACAAGATCCGTTCGTCGAGGTCTCGCCGTGTTCAGCGCTCCCTCGCGATGAAGAGCACGCAGCCCGCCACCAACCGCAACAGTCAGCCCTTCACGCTTCCTAGAGTCAACCCGCCCACCAGCCATTTGGAAAGGGAGAGAAACAGCACCATGACCGGCACGGCGACCAGCAATGCACCCGCCGAGTAGAGACCCCATTCCGTGCTGAAGTTGGATTGAAACTGCTTCAGGCCAAGAGGCAGTGTGTACAGCCGTTTGTCGCTCAAGACTACCGCCGCCACCAAGTATTCACTCCATGCCGCCATGAAACTGAACAAGGCGGTGATGACCAGGGCAGGCAGGGCCAGTGGCAGGACGACCTTGTGGAACGCCCTGAAGGGGCCGCATCCATCGATGGCGGCAGCTTCCTCAAGGCTTGAGGGTATGGTATCGTAATAGCCTTTCATGGTCCATATGCAGAATGGCAGAGCGGTGGCCGAATAGATGATCACCAGACCCCCGAAGGTGTTCCACAAATGCAAGGTCCGCAACAGCAGAAACATGGGGAGCAGGAGCATGGTCGCCGGGAACATCTGAGTCGTGATCAGGCTGATCATTGCAGCCCGCCTTCCGGGGAAGGAAAACCGACTGATCGCATACCCTGCGGTGGATGCCAAGGTGACACCCAGCAGGGTCACGAAAAGGCTTACGATAGAGGAGTTGGTGAGCCACCGCAGGAAGTCCGTTTTTGTGAACAGCGTTACGTAGGAGGTAAGGGTGGCATTGTCGGGTATGAGTGCCAGACTTCTGCTGTGGAGCTGATCTCCGGGCCGGAGACTCACGGTGACCACCCGGAGGACCGGGTAGATGCTGAACGCGACAAAGATGAAAAGCACGGCATAGATGACGATGGTCATCCACAGAGGGTCTTTCTGATGCATGGCTAGTACACCGCCTCGGTTCCCTTCGTCCCTTTGATGAACCTGATGGAGAAGAGCAATAGAATGCCGAAGATGACCATGGATAAGGCTGCTGCATACCCGAATCGGTAGAGATTGAACGCGGCCCGATAGACATAGGACACGAGAATGTGTACCTGGTCGGCCGGGCGCCCGCCATTAGACACAAGCCAGATGACATTAAAGTTGTTGAATGTCCAGATGACACCCAACGTCACCGCGGGAACCAGAACCGGCCTCAGCAAGGGTATGGTGATCCTCCACAGCCTCTGCCATCGGCTCGCACCATCGACTACCGCGGCTTCGTACAGCTCCGCCGGGATGCTCTGCAGTCCGCCCAGGGCAACGATCATCATGAAGGGAAACCCCAACCAGATATTGGTGATCAGACACGCGGCAAAGGTGCTGACCGGTTGCGAAAGCCATGCTACGCCGGGCAATCCAAACGCCTTGTCGAGCACCAGATTCACTGCGCCATACTCGTAGTGAAACATGCCGCGCCAGGTCAGTGCGGTGATGTACTGAGGAACCGCCCAGGGAAGCACCAGAAGCGTGCGGATCACCGCCCGCCCGGGCAGAGGACGATTCAGCAACAATGCGAGACTCACACCGATCACGACGTGGAAGACGACATTGATCACCGTCCACAAGACGGTCTTGAGCAACGTGCTGTAGAAGATGCCTTCGCTAAAGACGCTCACGTACTGCCCGAACCCCGTGATGCGCCATGTCCAGAAGTGCTTCATGCTCATGTTGGACAGGCTGACCACGACATTGTAGACGAAGGGAAACACAACCACCAGCGCCAGAATCCCCAGAGCGGGGAAGGCAAAGGAGTATGCGATGCGTTGTTCTCTCGTCACCGGTTCATCTCCTCAATGGCCTTCTCTGCCGCCCTCTGGGCGTCCTGGGCCGCCTGCTCCGGCGTCTTTGTTCCGTTCAGAACCGATTGGTAGTTGGGGCGCAAGGTATCCCAAATAGCCCGGAGCTCCGGGTCCACCGGCATGGGCTTGCCGACTCGGGCTTGCTCCATACTCAGCTGGATCATCTCGTCGTCGGCTATCGCCGGATCATCCATACAGTCGAGACGAGACGGTATGGTCTTCATCGCTCGCGCATAGACCAGTTGGGCGTCACGGGAGGTAAGGTAGGTGAGGAGATTCAACACCATGCGAAGCCGTTCACCGTGGAGATGGACATTCACGCTATACCCCTGGGTGGACACCATGGGCGTTGCCCAGAGCCCGGTGGCGCTGACCTTGGGAATGAGGGCCAACCCCATATCGATACCCATGTTCAAATACGACGCCCAGGACCATGGCCCATTGATGATCATGGCCGCACGGCCTTCTTTGAACAGAGCGTCTGCGGTATCGTAGTCACTCTCGGGCGGCAGAATGCGATGGGTAAACTTAAGATCGTACATGAAGCGGAAGGCAGCCACGGTCGCCGGGGTATCCAAGGTGGGCCGGGCCTCGTCATCCATCACCCATCCGCCGAATCCCCCGAGAAACGGCACGAAGAAAAAGGGCTCCTCGAAGTTCCATGCCATTCCATAGTAGTCCATCCGGCCGTCGCCGTCTTCGTCTCTGGTAAAATCGCGGGCGATCTGGATCATCTCATCGGTGTCCCGAGGCGGCTGCGGAACGAGGGCTCTGTTGTACACCAGATGCAGGTGATTGCCGATCTGGTCGCTGAGCTGGTACAGATGCCCGCGGCGCCACACCAGCCCTTCCGGCAGGAATGCATCCACCACCTCTCGGGAGAGAAGCTGTTCGAGAGGAGCGACAAGTTCCATCTCGCTGAAAGGCCCTACCTGGTCTCCCGGGCCATACACGAGATCCGGGCCGCTGCCCCCCAGCGTGGCGATCTGATAGTTGCTGCGCAGCTCTTCCGGCTCATAGTACACTTGGGCGCATGATACGCCGTGCATCCGCCCGAACTCCGTGAGCAGAGAGTCGAGGATCGCCCGGCCCTCAGGCCTCATCGTGTTCCACACCACCAAGTCCCCCGCTCCTCGTGGCCCGCAGGATACCATGACGAGGGAGCAAAGAAGACCGCCGAATCCTACTAACCCTCTGACGCCCATGCCCGAGCCACTCGCCCGTGTGTGAGACCCGGCGGATCGCGACTGAATCACCGTATTCCTCCATCCGGCACGGGGATATGCGCCCCACAGAGCGCGGACAAAGCCTTGGAGCTGGCATTATGCATCGCCTAAGCGTCTGGCTCAAGGGTATCGGTGCACTCACCCATAAGAACCCACGGTATGCTTGCGGGCCTCACCGTTGGGAATGATCTTGTGTGGCCACGTCACCATGTAGTGGTCTGAATTGGCACGCGGGCTGAATGCACGCTGGCGATATCGCGCTGCACATGAGCCTGCCATCGCGCTGGAGCTTTGGTATGAATCGATTTCTCACGGTTTCCCTCACTCTTCTCTTCCCCCTCTCGGCTGCGTTTGCCTTGGACATGTCGGATCGCGGCATGCTTACCGGTCAACTCCGCCTGGGCCTACGCGGCAATGACAAGTTTGGCAACACTATAGGCCATGAACTCCCCGCCGAACATGAGCTGCGCATGCAACCGCTGGAAAGCGACCCCGGGTTCGGCGTTTCCTTCTCGTATCGCCGTGGCATCACCCCCAGCGTACTTCTGGGGTTCTCATTGGACTATCTCAAGAGCGGCGTCATGGAGGGCAAGGGAGTGGAGGATGTAGAGAATCGTCTGGCCCAGACCGATTCGCTAAGCACGTCTCTCGGCGCCTATTCACTGTATGGCGTGGGGGTCTCCCTCTACCCGGGGGTAAGCATCGGCGAGAACCTGATGGTCTTTGTTCAGATCGGTGTAGGAGGATACACGGCCAGAATCGCGGGAAACAGCGAGGAACTCAATGCTGCACTTAACCTGGGACTCTCCGCGGGATACTACCTGAACGATTCCTGGGGAATTGAGCTGGCCGCCCAGATGCCTCTGTTTCTCGCCGAGTTCAGGTACTTGGAGGAAGGGTACAGCTTCGACCCCTCTCCTCTGCAGCTCTGTGCGGGCGTGGCCTGGCTCTGGTAGAAGCTCTGATCAAGGCCAGGTCGAGATAGAAAGCCGAAGCGGGTGAAGGGCTCGCCCTTCACCCGCTTTTCTACTCCCGGAAGTCTACGCCTCGGGCGGCGTTACCGTGGTCTCTTCAGTGCCACCTTCGTCGACCGGGGTTTCCCCCTTCCTGGTGGCATCTGCATCCGAAACATCTACCTCGGTACCATCTGCATCGGTATCCTCTATCTCTGAGGCGTCTACCTCTTCCTCTCCGATTTCCTCGTACACGTCGTCGTCCTGCTCCAGGTCGGCGTTCTCGACGAGATCCTCCATGGTCAATGGCCTCACGGGATGATCCTGTTTCCACGCATCAAGATCGGCCTCATCGCGGCTGGAGAGCGCCGCTTTGACCGAGAGAACGATACGACGGTTCTTGGGATCCACGTCGATCACTTGCAGGGGCATGACATCGCCCACCTCGAATGCCGCGGCGGGTTTAATCAGCTCCGGAATGGCCAGTTGGGAGACAGGAACGAATCCCTCGACGTCCCGGCCCAGGTCGACGACCACGCCTCGGTCCAGCAGTCGAACCACGGCACCTTCAGCCTCGGTTCCGATGGCGAATTCCAGAGCCAGCCGATCCCACGGATCAGGCTCCGTCTGCTTGAGACCCAACGAGATGCGGCGAGAGGCGGTATCGATCTTCAACACCATTACCTCGACCTTGTCGCCCTTCTTGAGGACCTCACCCGGATGGCGGACCCGCTTGGTCCACGACATGTCGGAGATATGCACAAGCCCGTCGATGCCCTCTTCAATCTCCACAAACGCCCCGAAGTTCGTGAGGTTGCGAACCCTGCCGCTCACCTGGCTCCCCACGGGGTACTTCTCGTCGAGCGTGAGCCATGGATCGGGCTCAGTTTGCTTGAGACCCAACGAGATCTTCTCGTTCTCCTCGTCGACCTTGAGAACCACCGCTTCCACCGAGTCACCAATCGCCAGCACCTTGGACGGATGGCGTACGTGGCGCGTCCATGACATTTCGGAGATGTGAATGAGACCTTCGACACCTTTCTCCAACTCGACAAACGCGCCGTAATCCGTGATGCTGACCACTCTGCCTGTCACCCGGCTTCCGACCTGGTAGCGTTCCGCGATGTCCTTCCAGGGGTAGGGCGTCAATTGCTTGAGGCCCAAGGAAATCCGCTCACGGTCCTTGTCAAAACTCAGCACCTTAACCGTCAACTCATCGCCGATGGTGACAACTTCAGACGGGTGATTGACCCGCCCCCATGACATATCGGTGATGTGCAGCAGTCCGTCGATTCCGCCCAGGTCGATGAAGGCACCGAAGTCGGTGATGTTCTTCACCGTGCCGCTCCGGACATCAGTCACGCCCAGAGTCTTCATGGTTTCAGTCTTGAGGCGCTCCCGCTCCTCTTCAAGCACAACCCGCCGTGACACCACTATGTTGCGGCGCCGCTTGTTCAGCTTGATGATGCGGAACTGGAGTGTTTGGCCGAGATAGGCATCAAGGTTGGGAACCTGACGCAGCGCCACTTGTGAGCCGGGCAGGAATGCTTCCACGGCAAACAAATCCACCACCAGGCCACCCTTGATGCGACGCAGCACCCGGCCCTCCACCACGTTCTGCTCATCGAACGCGTCCTTGATGTGACCCCACACCTTTACGAAATCAGCGCGTTGCTTGCTCAATACTACGAGGCCGTCCTGGTTCTCCATCTTCTCCAGGAAGACATCCACCTCGTCGCCAACGCGAATAGTAACCGGCTCCTTGAACTCAGACAGCAGAATCACGCCCTCTGACTTGAAGCCGACATCCACCACCACCTCGGTCTCCGTGACATCCACAACCCTCCCGGTAACCACTTCACCCTCACCGCGGGGTTGCATGCCTTGGCGGTAGAAATCCATCATCTGCTGATACTCGTCCTCCGAGTACTCCGGAGCATCCAGCAACTCCAGCTCTCGTTCCTCGGCGAGTACCGCTTCACTCACGGAAGGCGTCATTTCATCGTGATCATCGCCCGTCATCGTCATGCGTTCGTCCTTGCTCACCATCGAAGAATCGTTGTGCGGACCATCGTCCGCGTGTGTTAACGACGGGGCCATAGCCCCAGCCAGCCGGGATATCCCCTGGCCTCATATGCAGACCAGATGCGGCCCGCTAGAAAACGCCATATCAGGACACCAGCACCACCACGCGCCTCACGGCGACCGCCGCGGGTCGTTGTTCACATCTCCGAAATCACGAATCGGGAATGCGTCGGCGTTCGGTGTGTCTCAGCCGTTCATGAGAACCGTGCATATTAGGTGGAATCGAATCAGAACACAAGAACAGCGTTCATCTGCCTCTACAATAAAGGCCCACGTCGAGCCTCTCCGTCACGATGAGACGTAACCTCGCTCTCTCACGAGCCGCACGACAGCGTCCACCTGGCCTGTGATACTCAGATTGGTGGTATCAAGGCGAACGGCGTCCGTCGCTGCAGCCATCGGAGCGACCTCGCGGGTGGAATCTGCTGTGTCCCGCCTCGCCAGTTCCCGAAGAATCTGTCTTTCGTCCAAGCCGTCGGCGTGACGTGAGCGTTCCCGTGCACGCCGTCGCGCCCGTGTTGCCAGCGACGCCTCAAGGAAAATCTTGATCGGCGCGTCAGGGCACACCACAGTGCCGATGTCACGCCCCTCCATGACGACATTGCCCCGTTCGGCGATCCTTCGTTGCCAGCGGACCAAGGCGTGGCGTACCTGCCGCAGACTCGACACCTGCGATACGAGGCCGGTCACATCATCGTCGCGAATCCGCTGGCTCACATCCTCGCCGCAGAGCAAGACCCGCAAGGTTGACTCTCCTGGGACGAGATCAACGGTGAGGGTGCCAAGCGCCTCCTCTATCGCTTCGCCGGCCACGGGCGCAATGCCGTGGCGAAGCAGCCACAGAGTAACAGCGCGGTACATCGCGCCGGTATCCACCCAGAGAAGGCCAAGACGAGATGCCACCTCCCGGGCCGTCGTGCTCTTGCCGGCACCTGCCGGCCCGTCGATGGCGATGACGAGAGGAGGCAGGTTCTTCACGCCTCACCCGAAGCGGTACCCGGACCTCGGGGATGGTCAGGCTCCTGAAGCATGGTCCGCAACTCCTCTGCCGATGGAAGGGCCTCGATAGAAGGCAGACCGAAGTGTATCAGAAACTGCTCGGTGGTGCGGTAGAGCAGCGGGTGCCCCGGCTTGTCGGCCCGGCCGGCCACGCGAATCAACCCCAGTTCCATGAGTCTTCCCAGACCATGGGAGCAATCCACTCCCCTCAGCGACTCGACTTCCGCCCTGGTTACCGGCTGCCTATACGCAACAGCAGCGAGGGTGTGAAGCAGGGCCGGGCTCAAGCGTGTTCGCTCCTCCTTCAGAGCGCGAACCAAGTCCGCAAACTGCGCTCTTGTCTGGGCGACGAGCACGCCTCCTCGCTCCTCAACGGTGAAGCTGTGTCCTTCTGCCAGGTTGCGGCGGTTGAGGGCATCCGCTGCAGCACGCACCTCCTCGGGTGAGATGCCGAGAAGATCGCCGGCCTTCGTGAGGCGCAGAGGAGCACCGCCGGCCAAGATCAGGCACTCCAGCTTGAACTCCATGGGAGAGCTGTCGCTCACGCTTCGCCTCTCACCGCAGCGCCCGGGTCGATCCAGACTGTGTGAGACTCGACCCGAATCCGGTACCAGCCCAGACGCACGATCTCCAGGAGTGCCAGGAAGTAGCTGAGCAGTTCAAGCAGACCGTGGGCGCTGCCGAGAAGATCAGCAAGCGAGCACGACCCTCGAGCCAGCAGGGCACTCACCCGGGCGCGGGCTTCTTCGGGCGACATGAACTCCCCCACTACTGGCTGCAGCCCAGTGGCGGTCAACGATCGGATAATCTCTCCGGCCGCCTTCAGCAAGGCGCTGAGCGAATCTGCCTCAGCCAATACCCTGCGAGTGGAGGGGTCATGCTCGAGAGTGCAGAGCGCAAAATCCTGCTGGCGCGCCTCCAGCATGGCCAGTCGATCACCGAGGCCGCCGATGATCCCCGGGTCGACCGGTACCGTCATTAGGGGACCCTCGTCGTCGAGACTGGGAAGGAGAAGTCGAAGCTTGAGCACCACAAGCCTCGATGCCAATGCGAAGAAGAACCCGGCCACGTCAAGATCCCCCCATCCCTCTGAGTCCAAGGTGCAGATCCACCCGTGCACAACATCGATGAGAAGAATCTCATGCGGCTGCCGAGACCCGCGTTCGGCTTCGCCCACCAGCGCAGTCAGATCGCCCAGGCGGTAAGCCCAGGGTTCCGTGCCGCTCACAGCCCTCCCGCAAAGCGTAGGAGCACAGTGGCCAGACTCAGCACAGGATACAGCACCCATCGCAGGATCCCCGAGGCGACCAGAGCGATGAGCACGATCATGCTATAGGGACGCAGGGTGTCGACCAGCCTGCCGACAGTGCTCGGAAAGAGATGACCGAAGATCCACGACCCGTCCAGCGGGGGCACGGGAAGCAAGTTGAACGCCGCCAGCAACAGATTGATGAAGACCCCTTGGCTGAAGAGGACGACAAGGCTGTAGCCCAAAGGGCCGCCGAGCCCGACGGCCCGAACCGCGCCATAGCCCAAAGTGAACAGCACAGCCAGCAGGAGATTGGCGCCCGGTCCCGCGAAGGAAACCCAGGCATAATCCGAGGGCGTACGAAGCATGCGGGGATTCACGGGAACGGGTTTGGCCCATCCAATCACCGGCGCGCCGGTGACAATGCCCAACAACGGCAAGAGCACGCTGCCGACCGGATCAAGGTGAACCAGTGGATTCAGACTCAACCGCCCCGCCAGATAGGCCGTGGCATCTCCCTTACGGTAGGCCATCCACGCATGAGCCGCCTCATGGCATACCAGACTGAACAAGAGAATGAAAATGGACACAATCCAGTAATTCACACCCAACTCCGTGAAAAAACGTGCCAAAACGTGATTGCCTGGGATTCTGCGCTCAAACCGAACACCAGCACCCACCGGTTTCAGGATCACCGCGCATAGTATGCATGGCGTGCTGCGGTTGACCTAGATCGCACCGCCCATAGCGCGGCAGGTTGCCTTCGTTTTCACACTCCACAGTGCCACATCGACTGTCCGACCTGATGACTTGTCTGAGAGTCCGCCTTCACAGGGCTCGTGCTGAACCCTGAACCCATCATTCTTACAACGCTGCCCACGCCAGTAGACTGGCACTACGGTGAGAAGAGCCCGGCCGGAGGGCCACTCTCACCGAATAGTCCCTGCCGCACGCTCGTCATGACGGTGGCCACCGTGGGCGACGCGTCGGGGCTGGCCTGAAGGAATGGGTCCACCATCAATGCGAGCCGGAACGCCCCGCGGGCAGTCTCTCCATGAGCCGCGCCCCGGGCCACGGCGCACCAGCCAAGCAACTCATAGGCCCTGCTGAGGTCGGCGTACGGAACACCCCGGGCTGCGATCAGACGTTCCATGCGCTCCTGGGAAACCGAGAAACGCGCCTGCAGGTAGTCCTCCATGGCTCGATCAAATTCGGCCACTGCGCCGACTGCGGAACTGTCGGGAGGTGCTGCCGTCAAGACTGCGGTCCCGCAGCGGACAGTCTGCCCTTGCTCAACTGCCACCGGCGCCAGCGAGGTGTCGGGGTAGAATCCCTTGGTCCGCACCACAATGGCGTACAGCCCCGGATCAAGATCATCGAACTCAAAACGACCCAAAGGTTCCCGGTCTTCATCCGACAGATCATCCAAAGGTTCAGGGCCGCGCACGGTGAGTAGGAGCCCGTCTCTCAGCAGCCAGATCTCCTGATCAGGCGCCATCGGCTTCACGTATCCCTTGAGACTCCCAAGCATGATCAGCCTTATAGGCGGTATCCGGGCGACCGCCCCGGCATCGACGGTGAACCGGGTAGCGGATGATTCAGCGCGATAGCCGGGTGCGTCGATGGCGATTTCGTACTCCCCGGGGATGATGTCCTCGAACGTGAAGCTCCCCGTCTCATCGCAGGCCACGGTTGCCATGGCCTTGCCGGCCCGTACCGCGCTGACCCGGGCACTCACTCCGGGTGGATAAACCTGGCCGATGGCACCCCCGGCCGGCTCCATGGTCACCCTTCCCAGATCCGTCACCCGAAGGCTCTTCAACCACACTGGAGATTCGCCCCTCAAGGTCAACCACCCTGGCGCGTCGATCTGCCAGTCATACATGCCCGGTACGATGCCTTCGAGGGAGAATGGCCCAAGCTCCAATGAGACAGTCCTCTCGCGCCCCTCAGGGCTCAGGGGCGCCAGATGCAGATCAAAAGAGCCTGATCGAGGCGCTGCAATGTCGCCCATGACGCCGGCCCGGCCCGCATTCTCCACAGTGAACCCGGCAACACGGCCATCATCGGTCACCACGGCGATCAGACTGTCGTCTGCCGCCAGATCGATCACTCGTAGGGCCAAAGGAGACACTGCCGCGGAAACGCCGCCAAGAAAACGCACCTCGCCCGACCAGCTCATTCCTGTGAACCCACCTTCGTCTGCTGCAGCGGTGAGGCCTTCCCCATGGGTCAACGCTGCCCTGAGCCGGCGGAAAGGAGCAGTGGGCGCCGTTTCCAGAATGCCGCCCGACGTCACTCGAGCCGGCGACCCGTCCGCAAAGAAAAACACGATGTCTCCTTCGGGAGTCGTTCCCAGGTCTATGACCTCACCCTTCGGGTTCACCGGCACGCTGGCCTCACCTGTTCCCGTGACAATGGCCAGGGCCTTGTGACCCCGATCCCATATTACCATCGCGTCACCGGGGCCGCGGATCACCCGATGTGGCGATTTCCATGACCCCATGGGGCAGGGAACCGGCGTCGAAGTCTCGTGCACAACGTCGACTGCCACGACGGCACGGGCACCTTCATCAGTCACAAACACGAGCCCGTCATGGGCGAAGGCGACATCGGATACGGTTTTGAGTCTCCCCGCCACGGAGGCTATAGGCTGGATACTCTCCGGACCCGCCTTCCAGGCACCCACCGACAGGGTCTTTCCGTCGGTGCCGACCAGCGCCAGGCCTCCGTCATGAACGTCAATCCGGCTCGCCTTCCACGACCACGTCTCAGCAGGGCTGCACCGCACGGCAAGGAACCGGTCCTCGGGCGGGATGCTCCGCCGTACCTCGGCCAGCCCGGGGATCTCGAATACCTGAACCCGCGGAGGATCCGCATCGACGATCACCAGGTCACCCGAGGAGGTGGTCGCCATGGCCACCGGCTTCTGCAGTTGCCCGGGCCGCCGTCCCAGGGTGCCAAACATGGCCGCCGTTGAGGTATCGGCCATGACAACACACCGCCCCGCTGCGTCTGCCACATAGAGGAGCCCTGCGTCGTCACATGCGGCGCACTGCGGAACCTGGAGCGGAGTCAAACCTGAGGTGGATGCGGTCCAGCGATGCCGCAACACACCCCACGAATCAATCCTGCATACTCCACCGCCGCTGCCGTCAATCACGTACAGATACCCTGTTCGATCAACGGCCACATCGATTGGATCGTCGAAGGTGACGCCCCGGGAATCGGTACCCCGAACATGCGCCCGTACGACACCGTCGCCGTCGAGGAAGATGATCGCCTTGCGGGACCGGTCAGCGACCACGAGGGCGCCGTCCGGGGCGATGGTCATAGCTGACGGGCGCCCGAGGGAATATGCGCCCTTCCCGGAAAGGTTGAGCTGGCCCGTGGGAATCCCCAGCGGGTCAAACTGCGTCAACACGCCCCCTTCGTCGGCGATCCAGAATGCACCATCGGAAGCAACAGCAATGGCTGCGGCCCGGCCGATCTTCGCAGCGCCCTTCTTGAGATCATACACTGCCAATGGCCTCTGAAGGTCCCCGCTGTAGACGATCACGCTTTCGCCCCGACCATCCAGCAGATACACCCTACCCTCCGGTCCGACGGCGACATCGGCAAACACCCCCTCCAGTGCGGCGCGCACGCTGAAGTCCAAGGCGCCAACGACCTGACCTGCCGCAGATCCCCATGCTACCAGCGTTATCAGAAATATTCGGGTAATCATCGCTGAACGGTCCCTCCCTCGGCGCTGCCCGGGCGCCTCACTGCTCCAAAGGCTCCAGTGTCAGACTGAGTGCAATGCGTTGTCCCTGGTTGAGCTGCAGCGTGTGTACCAAAGGCGAATACCCTTCCCGTTCCACGCGAAGCGTCACCTCGCCCGGCGGCAACTCGAACTCACCCGGGCTCTCCCCCAGCAGACGTGACCCTACCCAGACGGTGGCCCAGGTGGGCCGCCCGCTGAGGCTGTCACGGGTTGCGATGGAGAGCACTGCCGGCGTGGCAGCCCCGACGGTCAGAGGGGTCGGTGTCGCCCGCTTGGGGTCCAGCCGCACCCGCTGCCGGATGATCGATCCGTCGGGCCTCTTGAACATAGCCTCGTGATCGACCCCGGTAGCCAGATCACCGGTGGTCAGGGGCGTAGACCCCAGGCTGTCGCCGTTCACAAACACGAAGGCCCATGGTGTCGCATTGATCTGCAGCTTTCCAAAGTGATATCGCGTCCACAGGGTGATCGTGGTATCGCACACGTCGCCGGGTGCGATATGAACGTCCACCCATTCCGGCACTTTCCCGTCGGCGGTCAACATGATCCGATAACGCCCCGGCGCCAGCGAAACCTCAAGGGGCGTCGTGCCGAGACGACCCGAACCATCCAAAAGGGCCTCCGCCCCCTGGGGCGAAGAGTGCAGCGCCAGGGTTCCCACGGCGGGAAGGACAGGGGCAAGGGAAATGGTAGCCGCAGTACTCTCGGCAGCAGCGATACTCACGACCCACGTAGTGTCCTGGAAGCCGTCGGCAGTAATCCGCACGGTGTGTGTGCCTGCTGGCAGCATGAGAGCTTCGCCCGCCAATCCCAAAAGCGCACCGCTGCCGTCGGCAATCTCTGCTTCTTCAGGCACGGTATGGATCACAGCCCACCCCATGTCAGGTGGCTGGGGGAGGGGTGCCGGTTCGGGATCGTGAGCAGGCGTCGCCGTTGGCCCAGGCGCTTCCACCGGGTTTGGCGACACCACGCCGCGCAGAGTGTACACAGCCCCTGCCAACACCACCGCGCCAATGAGAATAAATACCCATCGGGCCGCATTATGGGGCTGGACCCCGTCTCTGTCAGGCCGAGCAGTCTCCTGCTCAATGAGCCTGCGGAGCCCATCCCGCCGGAGAACAAGATCGTGATCGTCCAGGGGAAGGCCGTCAAGGCTTCGCAGTAGATCCCTCGCTTCCCGCTTCCGACCTGCAGACCACGCCTCCTCCGCCCTGCGAAGAGTCTTCTCACGGACATCCAACTGCTCTTCGGCTATGGATCTTTGCCGATGGCGCACAAGGTCGCCACAGGCTTCCACGCGTTTCTGTACTTCGGGGTTCAGGTGGCCTACACTGCGGAGCATTGCCAGCGATTTCTCGGCCGAATCCCATTGGGATGCGTGGACCGCAGGCTCGATGACCTCGGCGAGGTAGCGACTCTGGACTAACACCAAGGCCTTGCCCAGTGATTCATCATCCGGGTCGGCGGCCAACCCAGCGGCTATCTCCTCTAGACAAACATGCAGATCGCCGCTGCGAAACGCGTCGTTGATTCTCCGCCGGCGCTGCCGCGCTTCGTCGGCGGCTACATCATCTCTGGTGTCGTCAATGTGTGACACAGTCTCCCCCCGGAAGCTGGTGGGTCATGCCGCAGATCCCCGCACCCGAAGGTCTGCCTGGTATGAACTGCGGACCAAAGGTCCGGCTTGTGCATCCAAACCCAAAGACACGGCCGTCTTCCGAATCTCGTCGAATTCCTCCGGCGGCCAGTAGCGCGCCACCGGAAGGCATGCGGCCGACGGCCGGAGATACTGCCCCACGGTCACCATTTTGACCCCGGTGGCGGCCAGATCACGCAGAGTCTGGGTCACTTCCTCCATGGTCTCTCCCAGACCGACCATGAGGCCACTCTTGGTCACACAACCTCTGGCCGCGGCCCGTTCCAGCACGCCCAGTGAGCGACGGTAGCTCGCCTGGGGCCGGACCGTGCGCTGGAGAGATTCCACCGTTTCCACATTGTGAGAGAGCACATCAGGCCACGCCTCGATGACTCGGTCCAACGCGGGGGTCGCCCCGCCGAAATCTGAGATGAGAGCCTCGACATAGACCTCGGGACACGCCGTTCGCACCGCATGGATTGTGGCGGCCCACAGGCCCGATCCGCCGTCGGGGAGATCGTCGCGATCCACCGACGTCAACACCACGTAGCGCAGGTTTAGTCCTGCAAGCAGCTTTGCAACGCGAATGGGCTCTTCCCGATCCAATGGGCCTGGGGTACCGTGCGCGACGCCGCAGAACCTGCATGCTCTGGTGCAGGTATCGCCCAGGATCATGACCGTGAGGAAGCCCCGGCTCCAGCATTCACCCAGATTGGGGCATGATGCGCTTTCGCACACGGTGGCAAGCCCGCTGGCTCTCACCATGCGACGCAGCGCGAAGAACTCAGGATCCTTGCCTATCGGGCGCTTGAGCCAGGAAGGGCGCCGCATCTCAGACATGGATGGCCCTGCCTCCGGCCGCGTTGGCGGCCTCCATGATGGTCTCCGAGAGACTCGGGTGGGGATGCACGAGCCTTCCTAGCCGCTCCGCGGTGACCCCCTCTCGGAGGGCCAGCGCCAGGCCGGAGATCATCTCGGATACGTGGGCGCCGATGAGGTGCGCCCCCAGGAGCCGGTCGTCATCCGACGAGAAGAGCAGCTTCACGAACCCGATGCGGCTGGCCGTGGCCATGGCCTTGCCGTTGGCCGCGAACGGCACGGTTCCCGCACGGTAGGCGATGCCCGCCTCGTCCAGTTCCCGGGAGGTGCGGCCAACCTGGGCGACCTGGGGCTCACAGTAGCAGCAGGAGGGGATGAGGGCCGGGTCCACGGGAGGGATATCCAGGCCCGCCAGGCGGGCCGCAACGACCATGCCCTGGGCCGACGCCTTGTGGGCCAGCATCATCCCTCCCACCACATCTCCGATGGCATAGATGTCGGCGACTTTGGTGTGGCCGAACCGGTCGGCCTCGATGAACCCGTTGCGCAGGGTGATCCCTGCCGACTCCAGTCCGATATCTTCGATGTTGGGGCGCACTCCCACCGCAATCAGAACCCGGTCGGCCTGGCGCACCAGCTCTGTGTCGCCCTGTGCCAGGCGTACATTCACACCATCTTCCCGGTGTTCGAGACGGGAAAGCCGGGTGCCGACCAGTACCTCCACGCCCATTCTCCGGAATGCCTTGGCCAGTTCTTCGCCGATCTCCGCCTCGGCCGTGGGAAGAAGCTGATTCAGCATTTCCACGATGACGACCTTTACACCCAGCGCCGCATATATGTACGCGAACTCAACGCCGATGGCGCCGCCGCCGATCACCACCAGCCGCCCGGGAAGCGACTTCGGTACCATGGCTGCGGAACTATCCATCACTGCGTCGCCCCCTTCCTCCAGGCCCGGGAGTATGCGGGGACGGGATCCGGTGGCGAGGATGATGCCGGTGGCTTCATGGGATGCCGTTCGTCCCTCGGCATCGGTCACCTCGACCGTGTGCGGCCCTCGCAGGCGGGCATGCCCGGGGATCACGGTGACTCGGTGCTGCCGGAGAAGGTGGGCTACGCCCTTGGACAGATTGTCGGCGGCGCGCCGGCTGAAGCGGACCAGACCCTCAAGATCCACCTCGGCGTTGACCATGATGCCCGCCTGGCGAGCTCCCTTGGCTGCATGGTAGAGCGAGACGCCATGAATCAGCGCCTTGGTGGGGATGCAGCCCCAGTTGAGGCAGACCCCGCCGATGCGATCGCGTTCAACGATGGCGGTCCGCCTGCCCAGCTGGGCAGCGCGGATGGCGGCCACATACCCCCCGGGGCCGGCCCCGACCACGAGAACATCCCACCGATCTGGCACACTCAACCTCCCTACTCGACCGCGTGTGCCGCGGCCTTCGGCTGGCGGCAGCGGTTTCCGACCACTATTTGCATGAGTAGCTAGACTAAGGTATTTACTCTGCGGGCAGAGAGCAATGTTGCTGCAGTCCCTCGGATCGATTCCTCAGTGGGCGGCTGTTGCAGCGTGCACGGCGCGGAGGTGAATGATGGATATGCGGGAAGCTGCGGCTCTGGTAACCGGCGCCGGGTCCGGGCTGGGCCGCGCCCTTGCCGAAGCTCTGGTGGCGAGGGGGGCTCGCGTCGCCGCCCACTACCACGGCAGCGCCGATGGTGCTCGATCGGTCGTGGACAAGGCAGGGGGAGGCGCCCGGGCCATAGCGATTCGGGCAGACCTGCGGCTGCCTGGGGAGATCCGTGTTCTCCTGGACTCTGCCGTGAGGCATTTCGGGCGGGTGGACATTGTGGTGAACAATGCCGCGGTTCTGGTACGCACACCCGCGGATGACCTCCGTTCGGAGACCTGGGATGATGTGCTGGCCCTGAACCTCAGGGCGCCCGCATTGCTTTCGGCGTGGGCGGGATCCCAGATGCGGGCCGCGGGAGGCGGCGCCATCGTGAACATCGGCGACCTGGCCGGTCTTGAGCCGTGGCCGGCGTACGTGGCTCATGCCGCAGCCAAGGCCGGCCTCCATCACCTCACCAAGTGCCTCGCGCTGGCTCTGGCGCCCGAGGTTCGGGTCAATGCCGTCGCCCCCGGCCTGGTGGACCCGCCGCCCGGCTGGAGTCCTGAGCGCATCGAGCGATTCCGCCGGCGCATACCCCGCGGCCGGCTGCCCACCGTAGACGAGGTGGTCGCCGGGGTGTTCTCCCTCTTGGAGAACGACGCGCTCACGGGCCAGATCCTGGTCATAGACGGCGGTCAGAGCCTCTCGCTGTAGCGCGGCCGGCAGATGCCCTCCCACGGATCCGGGGCCATCGCCGGAGTGAGTGGATGAATGGACGAGTGGATGGTTGGGTTGAGGGGCAGAGCTTCAGAAAGGCATCGCACTCCTCGACGTGAGGAGACGC
>JAFGKV010000174.1 GCA_016928395.1 Candidatus Fermentibacterota bacterium
CGAGCTGAATCCGTGACACCCGCCATCATTGTCAGCGCGGCCTACATTGCGGCGCAGATGCTGGCCGACGTGGCAAGCCTTCGGATTGTCCTCTTGGCGGGATTCTCCATCGACGCCGGCACGTTCATCTACCCCTTGACCTTTACCTTGCGGGATTTGGTGCACAAGACAGCGGGCATCAAGGCCGCCCGGGTTCTCATCCTCGCCGCCGCTGCGGTGAACCTCCTCATGGCGGGCTTCTTCTGGCTGGTGGCTCACCTGCCTGCTGATCCGGCGGTCGGCCCCCAACTGGAGTTCGGGATTGTGCTTTCCCCGGTGTGGCGCATCGTCATTGCGTCCATCGTCGCCGAGGTTCTCTCAGAGATGATCGATACTGAGAACTACCGGCTGTGGGTGCAGTACGTAACCCGCCGGTACCAATGGTCACGGGTTCTCGTAAGCAATGCTATCAGCGTGCCCATCGACAGCCTCACCTTTGCATGGCTTGCCTTCGGCGGGATTCTGCCCTCGAAAGTGGTCTGGTCTATCGTGCTGAGCAATATCCTCATCAAAGGCCTCACCACCGTGCTCACCCTCCCGGCCATCTACCTCGTCAAGGAACACCCGGGCACCGCTGGTGAGGGCCGATGACTCCTGTCGTGACATCTCGCCGCAGTTCCCTGATCAATCTGCTGGTCTTGGTGATGGCGTCGGCCATCGCCCTCACGCTTCTGGAGATTGCAGCGCCGGTCGTCTTCCGGGCGAACATGGGCCGCTCATTCAGTCGGAAGGAAGCGACAGCTGGCCTCGAGGCGGCACAGGTGACTTTCGAGGATGTCGTCGCTCTGGACGAGCCCGGGTTCACCCAGGATCACGTACTTCATCCGTATCTGGGCTTCGTTGACCTTCATACAGCAACCCTCTCGCCCGGCAACCCACACTATGTGAACACCTTCGGCTTCGTGGGCATGGATCCGATTCAGACGCGGGACCCGGCCACCCTCATCGTCGGCATCTTCGGGGGTTCAGTCGCGAACATTCTCTATCGGGGATCGCGAGGGCATATCGTGGAGAGACTCCGGGCGCTCTACCCGGAGCGGGAAATCAAGATCGTATGCGGCGCACTGGCCGGGTATAAGCAGCCCCAGCAGCTTTTGGCCCTCGCCTACTTCCACGCCATCGGCGGCGAGTTTGACATCGTGGTCAATGTCGATGGGTACAATGAGATTGCGCTTCCTCACGAGGAGAACATTCTCGCCGGCGTGAATCCCTTCTTTCCTCGAAGTTGGAAGGCATACGCCCGCAAGGCCCTGGACAAGCGAATCATGGGCAAAATAGGCGAGATCACCCGTGTCCGCGACCGGAGGGCCGCCATGAAGAAGGTCGCCCAGGGATCACTCCTCCGCCACAGTTCCTTCGCTTTGGTCCTGTGGTCTGCGCTCGATACGCACGCGGCCACCAGAATCAAGGAGCTCAATACGGAAATCCTGGCCATCATCAGAGACGATCGTGAAGCCGATTACCAGACGACAGGCCCCGAGTTCGCCTTCACAGGCCTCGGGACGATGTATGCCAGGCTTGTCGCCACCTGGTCCCAGTGCTCCCGTCAAATGGACGGGATGGCGCGAGCGAATGGCTTCTCTTACTACCATTTCCTCCAGCCCAACCAGTACCATCGAGGATCAAAGACCCTCACCAGCGGGGAACTGGCTCATGCGTACCTGCCGAATACTCTGGGCGCCAAGGCAGCCGAGCGGGCCTACCCGCTCCTCCGCGCCGCAGGGAGGGAGCTCGGTGCCCAAGGTGTCTGTTTCACGGACCTGAGCATGCTGTTCCAAGACGTGAGCACCGATATCTATGTTGACGACTGCTGCCACTACAATGCGCTGGGGAACCGTATGGTGATGAAGGCCATTGTGGACGTCATCACGGCTGACCTCAAGGCTCGGGGACTGGCGGAAAAACCGCGGAGTTAGCGCGAAAGGCCCCGTCTCGCGGCAAAGACAGGGCAAGTCGCAGATGCGCGGGGCTCGCTATGGGCCCTTTCCCAAGAAGCGAGGATCCCCTCGCGCCGAAGCCACAGCCTTCAATGCGCTGGCTTCCTTGTCTTTGATCTCCAGCATCAGGTCAAAATCGTGAGGGTCGCTCTCGGCAAGGAAGCTGGCAAAATCGCCCATGTCGATGGACTCGGCATGGCTTCCCTGTCTGGCGCCGGCTTTCTGGCTGCTGTAGTCGACCAGTGGCGGACCGTGCGAGGGCCCCCAGGTTACGGCCGCGCGAGCCAGGGCTTCCTTCAAGGATTCCCCGGATGAATTCACCTGGTGATGAAACCAGTCAAGTACCACCGGGATACCAGCATCTTCGCTGACCCTGACGCAGTCGGCCAAAGTGAAGAGGCGGTCATCGTTCTCCACCACCAACCGCCTCCGTATCCGCCGGTCAAGGACCGCGCACCGGCGGACAAACCGCGCCAGGCTCCCTTCCCTGTCGCCATAGGCACCGCCGATGTGGATCTGAATCTTTGCGTCGGGGCCCATACCCATGGCATCCAGCACCTCGGCGTGGTAGAGCAACTCGGCGATGCTGCGGGCGTTCACATCGTCCGACGGCGAGTTGAGAAGCACGAACTGGTCCGGGTGCATGGTGAGTCGGAACCGGTGACACCGGGCGAACTCTCCCAGCCGAGCCAGGGTTTCACCGAAATGGGCGGACCAGTCAAAGGTACACACGGGATGGGAGGCGAACGGTACGAGATCTGAGGTGATCCGAAAGAAGAGAATATCATGTGCCAGATTGTAGCGCAGCACTGCGTCGAGACAGGCCAGATTGCCCTTCACGGTGGCGATGAGGCGTTCCTCGCTGTAGGACTTGAGACGAAACGTCGCGGCACCCGTACAGCCTATGCCCCGATTGATGCACGGGTAGCCGATCCGCATGATCCTACAGCACGGAATCCAGAGCTATTCTAATAGTAGAATAGCCGAAACGAAATCCTTCTGCCACCAGTCGTCGGGGATACACGCGTTGGCTCGTCAGCAGAACCTCCCGCGCCATGGCGCCGAGACCGAGACGCAGGGCGAAAGCCGGCACGGGACACAGAACCGGGCGACGAAGAGCCCCGCCCAAAGCCCTGGCAAATTCACCCTGCCGGATCGGCGACGGTGCACAGACATTGAAGACACCCGCCAAATCCGACCTTCCCGCCACGAACTCCACAGCTTTGGCCACATCCTCGATATGCACCCACGGGAACCACTGGCGCCCATTGCCCAATGGGCCGCCCAAGAAGATTCGGAAGGGCCCCGCGGCGCGGGGCAGGAATCCACCCCTGCCAATCACTACTGCCATGCGCATGACAACCCGCCGTACCCCTCGCTGCCCCACTGCGGCAGTGGAGGCCTCCCATGCCTCGACCACCGACGGAAGGAAGCCCTTGCCGGCAGGCGAGGCTTCGTCGAGCCGCTCCTCTCCCCTATCGCCGTAGAACCCAACCGCCGAGGCCTGAATCAACGCTTTGGGAGGTGTGGCGGAGGCTTCGATTGCCTCCACCAGTGCCTCTCCCGCCAGAATGCGGCTGGCCAGGATCCCTTGACGCTTCTCGGATGTCCATACGCCGGTGATGGGCTCGCCCGCCAGGTTGATCACTGCGTCCGCCCCGTCAACCTCAAGACACCATGGTCCGGCTGTCTGACCGTCCCACTGAACATACCGGACACCCCCGTTGGAGAATTCGACGCCCGAGCGCCTGGTAAGAATCACCACGGAGAGCCCGCTCGCCACGAGGCGCGCCGCCACGGCCCGGCCGATGAAGCCCGAGCCGCCTGCCACCACCACCCGCCCTGCCTTGGCGGCATCATGCAGCCCTTGCGTCACTCTGGCACCGTGTCGGCTGTGTGCTCCGTTGGCGTCTCCGTTGGCGCAGAGAGCGTATGCCCGTGTGACATGCTACGGCCCCGTGGGGGTCAGGAAATCAGTTTCACCCACCCGGTTAGATGCAGGGCCCTCATTGCCCGATGCATCCCGGGCGGTCACCACGTAGACCCAGTTGAGTTCCGGATCTCCGGCCCCGCCCTCATCAGTCCACGGAGGGTTCTGCACCGTGGTGAGCAACGACCAGGGGCCGGGTGTGAAATGGGGGATGACGCTCCGGTACACACGGTATTCCGTGACACCCACATTGTCCCACGGGGCTGACCAGGTGAGCACGACATCCTCTCCATTCACTCCACGCATGATGCCTAGATCGACAATGCCCTCGGGGGGCACGCCGTCCGCCCCATCCAAGAGCCATGCCAGGGCCTGCTGAAGGAAGATGAGCGGCTGACTGGGCGGCGCCTGGCCAGAGGTCAATGCCTCGAATGGGGTGGCCATGAATACGACGCGGTAGGCCGTCTGGCCGGAGGCCGGGTAGCGCAGGGCCGTAATCTGGGCCGAGGTTCCCACCGTGAGGATGCCTGCGGCCCCGGCGTCGGGCACGATGGCATCGGGATACTCCGACATGCCGGCGGGGAAGTCCGTGGGCATCACCATCCCGGCGGTAATGGGATCCGCCGGGACTCCCCGCACTTCATTGACCGTGATACTCGTCGTGGAGCTTGCCACGTGCAGGTAGGTGGAAGTGAACGAACTGGATCCGTACGAGGTAAGGTAGTTCTCTGCCGAGAAGAGCAGCGCACCGCCCCCGTCCAGATAGGTCGCCAAGGTCTGCTGGTCCGTCGGTGACATGGAGGAGACGTTCTGGTCACCGGCGGTCCACACGACAACCGGATACAAAGACAGCATAGCCAAAGGCACGGAGCCCTGAGCCGGTACATCCCACCAGTCGAAGCTGTAACCGGAGGCGTTCATGGCGTCCAACAGCCGGCCCTCGATGGGTTCGTCGTCCGTATCAACCACGAGGACCGTGGGCTGACCGAGAACCAGGGTGAACGGCAAGGTCGCCTGCCACGGCCCCAAGGCATCGACCTGCACGGAGAACGCCGCTACGGCCCCTTCGGGGCACTCGCCGCCCACGGAGATGACAAAGGGCTGGGCATTGGTTTCACTCCCCCCTGGATTCAGGGACGGGAACGGAGCAATCGCAAATCCGACGGTCACATCGGGATGCGTGGATGCAACGGTGCCCTGCACCGACGATGCCGAACCGGAGCCCGTATTGCGCAGATAGACGTAGAGATCGACTGTCTCACCGGGATCTGCCCGGCCATTGCCGTTTCCTCCCGCATCGTCCACCGCAACCGAGTCGATCTGAAGCACGGGAGCATGAAGCACCATGGCAAACTGCCGAATCCAGGCGCTGTCTCCGGAAGACAAGGCCAACTCGAACGGCACGACATGGTTGTCGGCCGCTCCCCCGGCCACGGCCAACCGGTAGGGACCTGTGCTTTGGGCCGTCGCATCCGGCGCCATGGATCCGTACCCCTGTACGGCATCGGTAATAGCTACCATGCCATCGCCGGACGAAAGCGTGCCTGTGACCGGAGGTGCCTCACTTTGGCCAACATTCCAGAGCCGTATGTCGAGGGCCACAGAGTCTCCCTGTTCCACAATGCCATTCACCGTGCCGAAGGTATCGACTGCCATGAGGGAGTCTATCACCACATACCAGCCTTCCGCCGGCGCCAGTTGAACCGTTCCCTGGTAGGGAATCCTGTTATGAGCGCTTACCACCAGGTCAACCGGGCCGGGTATCGTGGGAGGCTCGTCAAAGATGATGTGGGCAGTGCCGCCGGAAACCAGTGCCCGGCCCAGCAGGTCACCGTCACGACTCATGGCAGCCATTGCACCGTCGGTGTCGACCAACACGGTGAAACTTGTCACGCCCACTACGGATGCAGCATCGTGGTTGACGACCATGGCCGCGGGTTCTGCGGTGTGGATATCCTGGGTGGGATCGCCGTAGTAGTGAAACATCTCCATTTCCGTGCGCGTCGTGGTGGGATCCGGAGCCCAGGGATACCCCGCGCCGTTGGTCAGCACGTACTTGTCATACATCCACCACTTGGCGAAGTCCACCACCACCCCCTGGCGGTAGGTGGGGCTGCCCCACGGATTCTGGCTGGTTCCTCCGGGATAGGAGGGATCAAACCCGGGCCACATGGCATCGTAGATGCCTTTCACCAGCTCGTCGTTGTACCCGCTGTAACTGACCCGGGTCGCGCCGACCACCCCGACGGCGCCCCCGGGGGAGAGCCGGAGCAACTCCTCGCAGAAGCTCTCGAAGGTGCTGCTATTGCTGTCGGTTTCCGAATCAAAGTAGCCGGTGAGACAGTTCAGACTGTACACGACCGGGAGCATTGCGCCGTTGGCGAGCTGCGCGAAATGCGACAGGGTGAAGCTGGGGTGGCTCCATCCATCGGTATCGCCATGATCCCGGTGATTCACGATGAATGAGCCCGCGTTAAAGTTGGCGATGACATCGGCCGTGGAGCCTGGCGGCGTTCCCGCCTCGTAGGCACGGGTTACGTCGAAGCCGAGGGAGATCAGATAGTCGTAGATCATGTTGGACACGGTGACAAAGTATCTGCCCGCCTCGTCGTATGCGGCCAGGAACACATGGTTGTTCCACCCGCCTGCCGGGGGGTTCTGCTCATAGCCAAGGATCTTCGCAAACGGCCCGCTTTGGGTTGCGCTGTCCACCGAGATGCGCCCATGGTGGATATCGGCAAAGTAGTCGTCGCCATCCACGGTGGCATACCATAGATCCGTCCCCGTCAAAGTGCCGTGATAGGGATGCGTATAGAGGTAGTTCGTGGGCATCAGATCCGCATCACCAACCAGGAGCACAAAACTAGGAGGCGTCTCCCAGGTCTCATACGCAGTCTGGACATACGCGCGAATACCTTCGGCATCCCAGCCCGCCTGAGTGCGGGTAACCATCACCGTGGGGATACCCGACATGCGGCGCCATTGTACCAAAGGCTGCACGGCCTCGGAGAACCCATCGGGCACGATGATGAGCAGTTCACCTTCGCCCTCGCGCACGGCGG
Source organism: Candidatus Fermentibacterota bacterium (assembly GCA_016928395.1). GTDB lineage: Bacteria > JAFGKV01 > JAFGKV01 > JAFGKV01 > JAFGKV01 > JAFGKV01. The sequence continues at coordinate 6,969 of JAFGKV010000174.1, forward strand.
GGAGCGGAGAAACGCCGCCCACCTGGTCGTAGTTCAGTAGCATGCCGGCATACAGAGGCTCGAAGAAACGTGACCTGAGCCGCTGCGGCACGAAAAAGCCAGCGCCGCCGGTGAATCGAACGTCAACCCGACACCGGGTATACGCAACCAGTCGGGATGTCTCGGCATAGAATCGCAGCGGAAACACTCCGACGAGCGCCGTCTGCAGGCCCCGCACAGTGTAGGGTTGGCTCACGAGGAGCCTCTCGGCGGGAAACCCCTGGCCGCCTCGATAGTGGCCGTTGTCCATAATGAAGGGCACCTGGGCGCCATCGAGATCTGGGACCGGCTCCTGCGCGGGCCACACACGAAAACCCTCAAGTATCACACTGTCCAGCACGGCGATGCTGGCCGAGACCGCGGCCCCTCGGGGAAGGCCGATGAAACGCCCAACATACGGAATTTCCGGCAGCCCCACGTCTGCAGTCCGTCCTGAGGATGGCAGGCGAAGCCGCTGGAACGGCCCGCCTTCGTGCTCTATGTCCTCGACCCACATACCGCCAAGACCCACCTCGTATACGCAGCCCGACAGGTCATTGGAGAGCATGGTGATGGCAATCCCTGCCGGCTCCCCCTCGCCGGCGAAAGACACCCACCGCTCATCTGCCCGTGAGTGAGCTATCAGAAGAAGCAGAATGGCAAAGAATCGCGTCACGAGACTACTCCCTCGGTTGGGGATCTATGGAACCGGGCCATGGATAATGCCCACAGAGTACCCCATGACAGCCCATCTGTCCAGTAGACGAGGCCGGCCTTGCCGGTGCGTGCGTGGCATGGTAGAATCACAGGCATCCTGCTTCCGCCTTCTGGCTCCGCGCACGCCAGGCGGGATCCGGCCGCACCCGAACCGCGGGAGTCATCCCATGAGGACAAGCCCTCCGATGATCGACCTGGGCGAACGGGAGAAACTGCTCGCCTGCCTTGAGATCGGCAAAGCCCTTACGTCCACCCTTGATCTGCCCGAAGTGCTGCACCTCATCATGAACACGGGAAGTCAGATCATTGCGGCCGAGAACTGGAGCCTGCTGTTGCGGGATCCTGACACAGGGGAACTCTCCTTCCAGGTAGTGGTTGGGCTTGACCCTGCTCTGGTCAAGGATCTGCGCCTGCCCAAAGGTGTGGGCTTCGTTGGATATGTCGCCGAGACCGGCCAGCCGCTCTACGTGCCGGATGCACGTCGCGACGTACGGTTCAATCCCGATGTAGACCGACGTACCGGGTTCGTGACCCGTTCGGTGATCTGTCTTCCGCTGACCGTCAGGGGCAGCGTTCTGGGCGTGGTGGAAGTAGTCAATGTGGAGGATGTGAACGTCTTCCAGAATCGAGAGGCTCCCCTGCTTCGCGTGCTGACCGACTACGCTGCCATCGCCATCGAGAACTCGCGATACGTGCAACGCATCCAAGAGCTGACCGTTACCGACGAGTATACTGGCCTGCCAAACGCCCGTTACCTCTATGCCACGCTGGACGAGCTGCTGACCGAAGCCCGCGCCTGTGGCACACCGCTCTCGGTGGCGTTTGCGGATCTGGACAACTTCAAACAGGTGGTGGATACCCATGGTCATCTCATGGGCAGCAGAGTCTTGCGAGAGGTCGGCGCGGTTATGAAGACGGCCCTGACGACCGAAGATATCCTCGTCAAGTACGGGGGTGACGAGTATGTCATACTCATGCCGGGTAGGGACAAGCCCGAGGCGTACGCCGCGTTGGAGGATGTCCGCAGGGCCGTTGCCGCAGCTCGGTTTCTAGCCGATGCCGAGCGAACGACATCTGTCACAGCAAGCATCGGCGTCGCGACGTTTCCCACTGACGGCTCTACGGCTCGCGACATTTTGCTGCGCGCGGATAGCGCCATGTACGAGGCAAAAAAGACCAAAAACACAGTCGCGTTCGTGCCCGGTTAGGCTTCAGCGCTTCGACCCTGCCAGATTCACCTGCCGCCCTGTGCGCCGCGTAGGCTCTTGCGGACCTGGGAAGGCAGGCCCATCGTTCCCGATCCCGGGCGCGGCGCACTGGGCGCTTGTTCTCCCGCCAGGGGCGCACCGAAAGGCGCGGCGCCCTCGGTGAACGCTGAAACGGCCCGCTCCCAGGTCACCGCGACGCCTCCCAGCCCAAGCGGTACGGTGTACCGAACAGACACCTGGCTACGGCTTCCCGCGGGGGTGACTTCCATGGACCTGTCGACAAGAACGATGTCTTTGGCCTCAGCCAGTCTCCTCACATCTTCGCAAAGTTGCGCATCGGCCCGACGAGCCCGATGAACGAGGCCGGTGAACTCGCTGTCAAACGTGATCGCGCGCCAGACCTCGATCACCACCGAATAGAGCAATGCTCCAACAACTATCAGAGCAGTCAACCGCACAAGCCCTCGCACTGCGCGCTCCTCTCACCCGGTAATCCAGGGAGGCCTGCCGCCTGGAACCACGGTATGCCTCATCTGGAGAACCTTATCACGGCTGCGCTTCAGCGTTCCCGGAGGACGGCATCCACATGGCAACGAACCCCGCCCCGCAGAAACTCCACGCGCACCGTGTCGCCCGGGGCATACCCTGCAAGGGTGCGAGCCAGGCCCCCAGCGCCGGTGATAGGGTCGCATCCGAATTGCAGCAACACATCCCCGGCAGCAATGCCCGACGAATCCGCCGGCGATAACGGCGTCACCCCCGCGACCCGCATTCCAGGTCCTTCATAGGAAAAATCGGGCATCGTGCCGAAACGAACCCGCCGCGTTATCGGCGAACTCTCGAGCAACACGGGAGGGGGTGGCGTGTCGAACGGACCAGGGAACGCCGCAACAGCCTGCACAAGGTCGACCGTGGCTCGCGTCAGCACAGCCAATCCCTGGTAGTCCAGCGTCTGGGCATCATCATCCACGGTGTTCATGAGAGGATGAGGGCCCGTAGAAAACCCCAAAGCAGGTACGCCCCGCTCCAAAAAGGCGACGTGATCGCCCGATGCCAGGGCGGGGACGCGCTGCACCGTGATCCCCTGGCCCTCCAGAACACCCACCGCCAGCGAGTCTAGAAGGGGTTGCCCCTGGCCGCCGATGACCAACAGGGTCGAGTCGAGGTGGCCCACCGCATCAATGCAGATGGCGCCCCGGATCCGGCCGATATCCACGCCGGCCAAGAATCCCCGCGCGCCCATGAGGCCTGTTTCCTCACCACTGGAGAAGAGAACGGCCACTCCCACCGGAAGCTCTGATCCGTGAAGCAGCCTGATCGCCTCCAGCACCACGGCCACGCCGGATGCATTGTCGTGCGCTCCATTGAAGGGCTGCTGAATGCCCTCGCCGTCGGGAGGGCTGAGACCAAGATGGTCATAGTGGGCACAGAGCACGATAACCGCCGTGTCGGGACCCATGACTCCCACCACGTTCACCACGGGGCCGGGAACGAGGCTCACGGTATCAGGCCCGCCCCACGAAGGCCGGATCATTCCCAGTGTATCCATCTTCCCGCGGAGATAGGCCTCGGCACGGCCGATGCCTGCCGTGCCCAACGCCCTACCTTCCATGGAGTCAGCAGCCAGAACGCTGACATGGGCCATCAGGCGGTCTTCCAGATTGAGAGCAGGATCTGCTCCGCAGACACACAGGAGCACAAGGGCCGTCATCATGGTGAGGTACCGGGGTTCAGGGTTCGGTCAGGCCTCTCGTTTGAATCCGTGTGGGAGGGCGGCACGGCAGGAGTCGGACCGTCCTCGTCGGGGCAATGAGTCCATCGCTCCACGAGAGCGGGGATCACCTCGCCAGCCTTGCCAAGGTGGAACTCATCGTACACCCAGTCAACTTCGGGTTCCTGGATGTTTACGCCCACGGTAGAGGCCCCGGCGGCGCGGGCGTCGTGGATGAAGGCTGCGGCTGGGTACACATGGCCACTGGTGCCAATCACAAGGAACACCTGGGCTCTACGCAGCACGCGGGCGATTCGATCGAGCTCCAGCGGCACTTCTCCGAACCACACCACATGGGGTCTGAGTAGAGCACCGCATGAACAACGGGGCAGCTCCTCCAACTCCTCAGGCCGTGCTTCAATCATCCCGCATCCCGTGCATCGCACCTTGCGAAGCTCACCGTGCATCGGGATCAAAGAGAGGCTTCCCGCCCGCTGATGAAGATCATCAACGTTCTGCGTGATGAGGGTGAAGCGTTCCGGTTCTTGGTAGTTCTCCAGTACCGCCAAGGCGTGATGGGCCGGATTCGGTTGCACCGTATCCAGCATACGTCGACGGGCATTGTAGAATCGCCATACCATGGCGGGATCGCGCCGGAATGCCTCGGGCGTCGCGACATCCTCGGCGCGACGGCCCTCCCAGATCCCCCCCACCCCCCGGAAGGTGGGAAGCCCGGATTCGGCGCTGATGCCTGCTCCCGTGAGAACCACGACCCGTACAGATCGGCCGGCAGGCAAATTCCCGGAGACTCCCTGGTCACCCATGGGATTTTCCGCGGGCCACGCTTGCGTGACCGATACGTGTCGCACTAGTTGGTGACGTACACCCGGTGGGGTGTCCGAGCGGTTGAAGGAGGCGGTCTTGAAAACCGTTGGCCTGCGGGCCCGTGGGTTCGAATCCCACCCCCACCGCCACAGTTCTCACCCCAAGCGCTCGCGGAAGTAGGCCAGGAGGCCTTCGGAAGGCACCCGTGCCTGGGCCATTGAGTCGCGTTCCCGTACCGTGACGGTATCGTCGGCAAGGGTCTGGGAATCTACTGTGATGCAATAGGGCGTTCCCAACTCATCCTGTCGGCGGTACCGGCGACCCACGGCGCCCTTTTCGTCGTAAAACACACGGAAGTGCTTCCGCAGGTCGGCAGCGATGGCGGCTGCCCGGTCAGGCATGCCGTCGCGCTTGACCAGGGGGAAGATGCCCGCCTTGACCGGGGCAACCTTGGGGTGAAATCGCAATACCACCCGCTCCGGCTCCTCGGCATAAGCTTCCACCAGCACGGTGAGTACGGTGCGATCCGCCCCGGCCGAGGTCTCGATGATGTACGGAACGTAGTGCTGGTTGGCCTCTTGATCGAAGTATGAGAGATCCTTGCCTGAGTGTTCCATGTGGCGGCGAAGATCGAAATCGGTCCGGTTATGGATGCCCTCCAGCTCCTTCCATCCGAAGGGGAACTCGTACTCGATGTCAACGGCCTGTTTCGCGTAGTGGGCGAGCTCGGCGGGGCCGTGCTCGTGGAATCGAAGGTGCGTGGGGCTGATCCCGATTCCCTCATACCAGGCCATCCTCTGGTCTCGCCAGTACTCGAACCATGTCAAAGCGTCGCCGGGCGGCACGAAGAATTGCATCTCCATCTGTTCGAACTCCCGCGATCGGAAGATGAAGTTGCCGGGCGAAATCTCGTTGCGGAATGCCTTGCCGATCTGGGCGATGCCGAACGGTATCTTCTGCCGCGAGGGGCTGAGCACATTCTGGAAGTTGACGTAGATCCCCTGTGCCGTCTCCGGGCGAAGATAGACGACGCTTGAGTCTTCCTCCACCGGACCCATGAAGGTCTTGAACATCAGGTTGAAGGCCCTGGGCTCCGTGAGGTTCGGGGCGCATTCGGGCAGCACGGGCTTCTTGGTCTTCGGACAGACGGCGTCCTCAAGCTGGTCGGCCCGAAACCTTGCTTTGCACACCCGGCAGTCCACCATCGGGTCGGTGAACCCCTCCACATGACCCGAGGCATGCCATACCCGCGGATGCATGAGAATGGCGCTGTCCAGCCCCTCGATATCGTCACGGAGCTGGGTCAGCTCCTGCCACCAGAGCTCTTTCACATTGCGCTTCAGCTCAACGCCCGCTGGCCCATAGTCCCAGCAGGCATTGATGCCGCCGTACACTTCGCTCGACTGGAACACAAATCCCCGGCGCTTACACAGGGATGCAATCTTGTCCATCGCGTCGGATGCCATGGGGTTCCTTTCGGATGTGCCGCCGCTGATTCGCGAGCGACGGAGGGCCGGCCACGCAGCCCTCCGTCGCGTCAGACTCTCACCGTGGGTCTAGGACCCGTCGTCCATCTCGTAGTCGTGCTCACCGACAGTAGCCGACGGATCGGATTCATTCAGTGCCGCGTCATGGGCCGTGACGCGGAAGTAATAGTTCACCGCAGGATCGCCGAGACTGCCGGCAACGGAGTATGACGTTCCGGCCGTCGTGCCCAATACTTCCGAACCGCTCACCTCGAAGTAGGCAGCCTGGCTCCTGTATACGCTGTAGCCCGTCACCCCCACATTGTCGGTCGAGGGCGACCAGGTCAGCATGCCATCGGAACCTAGAGCGGCATTGCCGGGCGCCGTCGGCGGCTCGGTATCAACGCCGGCCGGGCCGACACCCTCACCCACGGCCACCAGCGAGAACCGCTGCAGGTCATCTTGCAGACTGTCGTAGTAGTGCACCGTGATGGCATAGGTCCCGGCCTCGGGGGTGCGCAGCCACACCACCTCCGTGGTATTCAGGCGGTCGGCACTGCCCCCGGTGGCGCTCTGTCCGCCTGTGAACACATTGCCGAGATAGGTTGCCCCTCCAGGCGCCTGCACCGTCAAGTCTATATCATTCTTGATCTTGGGGCCGCTGCCGGCCAAGGCCCCAGGCTTGTCCGACCAGCAGAGCACGATTTTCAGCTCACCACCGCAGGCGGCAGTAATCTGCCAGTCCTGAGTGGCGCCCTCTGCGATGCCGCTGGTATCCTGGTAGACCCACATGGTCCGGGAACGACCGGCGAAGTAGAGGGCATCATCCAGCACGACAAAACCCCATCCCGTACGATCATTGGGTGGTGCGAAGTCAATGGCGTCCCGAGTCGAGGCGACCATGGTTCCCTTGAGAAGCGAATTGAGAGGAAGGAAACCATCCGACGGATTGGCGCTCCCGCTGGGATAGTAGCCGTTCATGTAGTACGAGCGCACCAAGGCTGCGCTGCCGGCCGCGATAGGCGATGACATGCTCGTGCCGGTGCCCATGGCATACCCGGTGTCCGAGTTGTTGGCCGCCGAGCTGATGTTTTCCCCCGGAGTGAGGAAGGTCGGCGCGTGCCGGCCGTCCGCCGTGGGTCCCCGTGCTGAAAAATAGGCCAGCAGATTGCCGTTGGTGCTGTTCCTGCTGGCGCCGACGCAGAGCACTGACTTGGCGCAGGCAGGCGATCCCACATAGAAGTTGGGCGGATTATTGCCCGCTGCAACGGATGCCAGTTCGAATGGGTAGTACCACATGTAGGAGTCACAACTGGCGTCATTCGTGCCGTACGAGCCTTCGCTGTCATTGCCCCAGCTGCAGTTGTGGATCTTCGCCCCGTGGAGGCTGGCGCTGTAGAACATGGAGTACGGCGTGCCGCAATAGAGGCCGCCCGCGGTTCCCACATCCGTGACAACCAGCTTCGCCGTCTTGGCCATGCCATCCTTAATGGTCCAGGTGTCGTCGTCTCCGGCGACGCTGCACGCCACGTGAGTTCCATGTCCGTACGGGGGATAGGGATCATACTCATCGCCGAAGGACCCGTTGCCCATGGGGGTGCCGTCAAGATAGGCCACGATCTTGCGGTGAGTCGGGTAGACGCCAAAATCGGTGATGGGCACGGCGGGGTCAACAAACGCGCAGTGGGTGGTCCGCACGCCTGAATCGTTCACCTCAATAATCTGATCCGTGCCGGTCAGCCCGGCGTCCCAGATCGGCCGCGAGTTGGCCGCGAAGCTCTGGGTTACCCACTGGGCATTCTGGTTGAAGAGATGAATGGGGAGATTCTCTTCGATCCACTGCACTTCGCGTCGAGCAGCGACCGAAGCCAGGCCGGTCGCGGGAAACGTGACCCGGATCAACCACTGATCGGGGCCGAGACGCATGGCGGCCGGGGGAAAACCCTGTGAGTCCAGCCACTGCGCCAAGGGGGAGGCATCCTCGCCGGGATGCAGCACAATGTTCAGCTCCATGGATCCATCGCGGCCATGGAGGTTCGGAGGCAGCTTGAACCACGGATGCCACAGGTCAAACCACACGACGGAGGAAGACTCCAGGGCACGAAGCGATGTCAGGGGAAGTCTAATAATGTACGCGTTGTGAGGCAGGTAATCTATGAGCTCCGCGCCCATGTCCCGCAGAGCCTGACGCTCGGCACGTGAGGCGGGGGGGAAAAGCAAAACGATGAAGTAGTCATATTCAGCCGCGGCTACGCCGCGCCACGCCTCGGGCACGGACACAGGCACGCGGGTGGGCTCCAGAGTCCCGCTGTGAAGCAGAATGGTCGATCCCAGCACGGGATCCGAACGCACATCGGAAGCACCGGCCGGGGCAACCGCGAATCCGAGCAGCGCGACAACAAGCCCAAGCACCACGAATCTCGACATCTGAACTCCCTTCTGACACCGCGCTGTGCGGATGTCGCCAATCTCTCAGAGAGGGTAAGCCGGGCGGCCTCTCACAAGGGGAAGCCCGACAGAATCATCGCCGACAAGACGCCCTCTCTCTGCCACAAGACTCCCCCGAAGATACACTCGCTCGGGAGGAGAAGCCACCATGCGCCCTTCATAGGGGCTCCACCCTGCCTTTGACACCAGCCTTTGTGCATGTATGGGCATGCGACCCTGAGGGTCAAGGATAACGATGTCTGCATCGCTGCCAACACCCAGGCTGCCCTTTTGGGGGTACACACCCAAAAGCCGTGCAGGATTGGCCGACATGAGCCGTACCAGATCGGTGATACCGATCCTTCCCCCGTGCACTCCCAGCCCGGTCATGACCCGAAGGCTCACCTCCACTCCCGGGATTCCTCCGGGGATACGCGAAAAATCCCCTGCCCACGCATCCTTGGACGACAGGGAAAATCCGCAGCTATCCGTCGCCACCACGTGCAAATCGCCGGCCGCAACGGCCTGCCACAGGGCGTCAGCGTGAAGCGCCGACCGCAGTGGAGGAGCGGTGGCATACCTGTGCCCCCCATCCACACCCAGCATCTCCTCAGTCAGCACCAAGTAATGAGGGCAGGTCTCTCCGCTGGCCCAAGCACCCGAGGCTCGGGCATCGGCCACGTGCCGAATTGAGCCCCCGCATGACAGATGCACAAGATGAATGCGCCCACCGGCGTGGCGAGTGAACGCCAAGACACGGTAGACCGCCTCCTCTTCAGCTTCCACCGGATGGGATCGCGCCACGGCCAGAGCGCCCTCTCCCCGGCGGCGTGTGGCATCCGATAGAACGCGTACCATTGCGTCGTTCTCCGCGTGCGCCAAGATGACGAACTCACCCCCGGCCGACGCCTCGATGACCCGGAACAGGGTCTCATCGTCCAGGTAGAGACCGCGCGATCTGTAGGTGGTGAAGACCTTCACTGAACGGATCTGGCCCGCCAGTGAGAGCACCCTGAGTTCCTCTTCCACTGCCCCGTCCAGCCGAGTGATCATGAGATGCACTGCCCAGTCGCATGCGGCGGCCCGCCACGTCTCCCCATGCCGCGCCAGGCTCTCTGACAGGGAGCCTCTCACCTCGGCGAAATCGGCCACGGTAGTCACGCCGCCCACCAAAGCCGAGCGCGAACCGGAGGCGACATCGTCTGCCGTTGCGACGCCCTGCGCCTTCAAGAAGAGGTGCACGTGGGGATCAACCACACCGGGAAGCACCCATAACCCCTCGCACGGGACGATCTCGGCCCCGGTGGAAGAGACGGTGCCGCGGGCGGCAACCGTGCCCGCCTCCACGAGCATGTCTTCAACGGTCACACCACCCTCATCGATGATCGATCCCCCCCTGAATACCGTTCGCCGCGGCATCATCCCCGGGCCAGACGCAGCCAGGCCCTGGTCTGGGCCGTGCTGAGGGTGCCACTGACCATCAGAGGAATTTCGTCGGGAACCCGGAACAGCCGTCTGAGACTCCGGGAGAGGGTCTCCTTGGCCGCCTGAAGCCCATCTTCTCCGACGCTTACCAAGACAACCACCGCAGCCGCTCTTCCCTGGGGCACCGTGCCGACGAGCTTGCGGGCCTCCATTATCTTGGGGCTCATGCTGTCAAGGACGACCAGATAGGTGGGCGGATAGTGCGACTCCACGGCCCGGCTGAGATCATCCCCCGGAGTCCACGAGGTGGTACCGACGATAACCCATCGGGCACCTGGCCCCTCCACATGCACCAGATACGCCCATCGATCGCCCTCGGGAATCTTGGGAGCATGCTCCCGCTTTCCCACCAAGGCTTCCACGGTGTCCATGACCAACGCCGACGACGGTCCCAACACCACAACCGGCGCGGCCTGCGGCAGGGCCGAGGCGATCTCCTCGGGGTAGCCGATAACCCTGGCGATGGGCACCGGCCTTCCGAATTCCTCCCCGATGGTATTGTCGTCAAGCTGACCCGCTCTCTGATCCCCCCGCGGCCCCTGCGAGGACGGGGAGGCTTCGATCAGCCCTTCATCCCGCTCCTCTTCGTCTGAACGCATTACGAGTCTGGCCAGCTCATCCACGGTCTCCCTGGTGACCACTGTCCCCCCGAAAGCCCGCATGGCCACAAGCTTGCGGGCCGCCCCCTCCATGCTCCTCACGTCCGTATCAAGCTTGGAAGCAAGGTAGTCTAGCAAATCGTCACTGATCTCCCACCCTTTCTGCCTCGCCTTGAGGCGAAGAATCCGCGACCTCAGCGTCGCATCAGGTCGGTCGATCTCCACCACCAAGCCGAACGCGAAGCCGCTGGTCATCTCTTCCGAAAGGGTCTCCAGTTCCTCGGGCTTTCGGTCGCTGGTGATGAGAATCTGTCTGCCATGCTCGTACATGTCATACAGGATCTCAGCCGCCACCATCTGAAGGCTGGGCGAGATGGCGAGAAACTGGATGTCGTCGATCATGAGAAGATCCAGTTTGGTATAGGAGCGACGCAGCTCATCCACCTGCCGCTTCTCGTGCGCATCCAGGACCTGTTGGCTGAAAATCTCCGAGGAGACATACTCGATCTTGGCGTCGGGCTGCCGCACGTGGATCTCATTGGCCAGGGCACACATGAGATGAGTCTTCCCCAGACCCGAGCCTCCGAACAGAAAGAGAGGGTTGAACCGAGTGCCCGGGCTCTCCGCTGCAGACTTCGCAGCCTCCGCAGCAGAACGATTGCCCACCCCGATGACAAAGTTGTCAAATCGATACTCCGCCAGGTGACGAAGCCCTTCCACCTCGAAGGGTCCCTGGGACGAAGCGTCGATGCGTTCCCGAACCTCAGCCTTGCGACGCAGCATCGATCTGACGCGAGCCACTAGCTCCCGGGGGCTGAAGGGCTTGGTCAAGTAGTCATCGGCACCCAGTTCCAGACCGCGAACCTTGTCATCCTCCTCCCCCTTCGCGCTCAGCATCATCAGCGGCGTATTTCCCACCAGGCGATCGCTGCGGACACGCCGAATAAGCTCAAAGCCGTCCACCCGGGGCATCATGATGTCACTAATGACCAGATCCGGATGCTCCCCCCGGATTACCTCCAACCCCTGCTCTCCATCTTGGGCGGTCAGCACGTCGAATCCGCTCCGCTCGATGGTGGTCTGCAGGAGTTTGAGGATAAGAGGATCGTCGTCGATGACCAGGATGCGGGCTTCGCTCATGTCAACCCCTATCACGGCCGAGAGCTTCGGCCATCTTGCCGGGGCGCCGCGGTATCACGAAGCTGAACACGGTACCACGATCAGGACGGCTAGTGACGCGGACGCTCCCTCCGTGAAGTTCCACGAAGTGCTTCACGATGGAAAGACCGATGCCCAGGCCTCCATGTTGCCTCCGATCCGAGCTATCCTCCTGCCGGAAAGCCAGAAACAGGTCGCGCAGCTTCTCCTGGGAGAGGCCCTTGCCCGCATCCGCAACGCTGAAGAGCACCGCTTTGCCCGCATCGCTGATCTCTAAGTCAATAACCCCGCCGGGGGGGCTAAACTTGACCGCATTGGACAGTAGATTCTGAAGGGCCTTGCTCAGTTTGGCGCTATCACCGGTAAGCAGACCAGCGCGAGAATCGATGTTGACGCTCACGGCGAAACCGCGGGTGCGCGCGTCGCGAAGCAGATCATTCACCTTGCCTTGCAGCACATGGTCGGCCGGGAACATCGAGAGCTCCAGGGGCAGCGCACCGGCCTCGGCCTTGGAGAGCATCATCAAGTCTTCGATAAGCGCTTTGAGTTGGTTGGAGCTGCGTACGATGTTCCTTGCGAACTCAGCGGTCTTCTCCGGATCGAGACCTCCCGCGGCCAGGAGTTCAGAATAGCCGATGACCTCGGTGAGGGGGGTACGCAGTTCATGGCTGATGAGTGAGAGAAACTCCGACTTCAATCTGATGGCTTCCTCACTGGAGCCTCGCAGCGTCTTCACGGCGTCCCTCATCTCCGCCAACTGGACATGCATATCATGGAGATCAACGGCGTGTTCAATGATCGAGGCAAGCTCAAGACGCCGCAGAGGCCGCTGCAGCACCAGAAAACGGTGGGAACCAAGATCTAGTGCAGCCAAATCGTCCTCCAGCGAGGAGGCTACCACGATCATCAGGGTGTGCGGGCTCATGGACGCCAGGAGATCCTTCACCTCGACGCAGTGCCCGTCTCTCACCCAAATCTCGCTGAGGATCGCGACGGGTTGTATGCTGTTGAGAAGCTCGCGCAACAGCGCGACCCTGCCGATCGCATGGACCCGATGGCCCCTGAGCACCTCGTGGGTTGTGTCGACATCGGCATCAGGCAGGCCGAGCAGCACGATGTCCTTTGGTTCGCCGATGATCCGTTCAGTCATGACAGTCTCCGTCGATGCCCGGCCATCGCCGGCCCAGCACGCCGAGGCCGCGCCTCATCACGTTCCATCCTGCACCGCATCCCTCCGCCTGTTCGTCCGGTGGGAGGAATCCGAGGAAAACCAATCCCGCCTCGCCTTCGATCCAGATTCGCCCCTCAGGGTCAGGCCACACGCGAAGTATGCCGCCCGGCTGTCGTACTCGAGTAACCTCGGATGCAAAGCGGCCTGCCCGCCACGTAGCGGCGGCGGCGGCAGCCGCGCCGCTGCCGCATGCCCGCGTCCACCCGACGCCCCGCTCCAGAACCTCAAGCTCGATGCTCTCATCCCGCGTGGTGCAGAAGCCCACATTGGCCCCTCCTGCAACTGCGGAAACAAGCTCCGCAGCCAGCTTCTCCTGTCGTTCTCGGGCTTCGGGGCCATCGAACACGACGATGTGGGGATTGGGCATGAACACCAGTGCCCCGGAGGCATCCCACGCTCCAAGTATCTCGTCAAGAGCCGGAGATGCCCGAAACCTGGGGATGCCCAGCCCAACCGCGCTCGGGAAGCCAGGGCCAGCTATCTCCACAGGAAACACGGCATCGGTGATCCTGAAGCAGATTGACCCCGGCATGAAGAAGCCCAGGTCTCTCCCTCCGACCGCAAGGGCCCGCAGACCGTTGCCGCAGACCTCCGCAGTTGACCCGTCCGCATTGAGAAACCAGAGTTCGGGATTGTGAGACGCCCCGTTCCACAGTACGATGCCATCCGCGCCCACGCCCAGTCGGCGATCGCAGACGCGCGGGGCGCGCCGGCTCATCTCCCGCACCGAGTTCGAAGCGGCGGGGTCAAGTATCCAGATAAGATCGTTGCCCAGCGCCTCTACCTTGGCAAATGGAGTGAGGCCTGGAGGAAACCGACTACGATCCATAGAATACTCTTGGGGTGAGTCCTTTCCCCCGCACAAACGCACCGCCGACGGCATGCCCACGGCACCCGCTGATCCTCTTCGTACGCCGGCTTCTGTGGGGCTTCACCCCCATGGCTGTCCCCTTGACACGCCGAGCCGTATCGCACGATGGTCCTTCGGAGGCTGGGAGGGTGATTCCGGCGACCAGTCCTCGTCGCTGTGGATAGTGGTGGGGCGCATAGAATCACACATCGCGTCACCTCGGGTTCTCAAACCAGACGTCATGGTGACCAATGTACGCGATGAACATCCCCGGGGGAAGCATCAAGAAGTGCCGAAAGGCCAGGCACATCCGGACGGCCGCATGCCTCTATCTCTCCGCACAGCAACCTGACAGCAGCCTCTTGGGAAGCTGTTGTCGCATCCCCGGCCAAGATCAGTGACATGCGTCCCGCCAGACATCGCGCAGCGTTCAAGGCGCCGCAGGCCAGTATCACAGGGGCTATTCCCCTCGGTTCTTTGGCTTCGTCAGCCGCCGCCAGCACCGCGGCCGTGGCGGATACCCCGGAGACTGCCACAAGGGGCATGCCTGCCGGATGCAGAGCGTCCCGCTGCCGCAGCGCGGCCTGCAGGGGACGGGCCCACCCACACTCACCGGCCCGATCAGGTACTATGCGCAAAGATGCCGGAATGCGGGATCCCATCGGCGGCGGCTTGCACCCTACCCAGGCCACCGCGTGTTCCGCGATCTCCCGGGCCAACACCTCCTCACCCATGCCCTCGCCGATGGTCTCGGAATCCCTGACCGCGACACCCCCAGAGGAGTGCCCAAAGCCCAGATCAGGCCCGATAACAAGATCAGCCCCCGCCTCCAGCGCAGCCGCGGCAACCGTGGTATCGTTCCCTCCGGCGCCCGCCATCTCCAGGCTGTCGGTCAGGATGATGCCCTCGAAACCCAACTCCTCACGCAGCAGAACCCGCAGGATGGCGGGGCTCAGCGATGCCGGCCTCCGAGGCCCAGGATCCAGACTCTCGCTCCATAGGTGTCCCACCATGACCGCGCCAACTCCCGCGCCTATGGCCTTCTCAAAGGGAATCGCATCACTCCTCATCCACTCATCATAGCCAACCTCGAGATGAGGCAGGTGGTGATGGGAGTCCTCCTGACTTCGCCCGTGACCGGGGAAGTGTTTCGCCGCAGCCATAATGCCTTCACCCTGGCACCCTCTCACAAATGCCTCTACCATGGCACTGACCCTGGCGGGAGTCGCGCCAAAACTCCTCGTGCCGATGACGGAACTTGTGCCCGAGAACAGCAGATCCGCCACCGGCGCGAGAATCATGTCCAGTCCGAGAGCCTTGGCGTGCCCGGCAATGGTCTCTCCCATCAGCCGCGCACAACCAGGAGACCCCGTCGCTCCGACGGTGAAGGCCTTGGGAAGCCACCGGTAGCCTGCCACCTGGCTTGCGGCCCCTTGCTCGAAGTCCGCCATGAGCAGTGGCCGGGGGTGGCACATGGTTCGGGCCTCGTCGGCCACTCGCCGCCACTCATCAGCCCGACCGCGCCGCAGGAGTACGCCTCCGAGCCCGTGGGCACGGGCTATGCCGAGTATGTTCTGCCAGACTGCCTGCCAGTCCGGCACGGACAGGTCAAGTACAGGCACCAGATGTCGGTACAGTGAATCTGGAACCTGCCTCATACCACGCCTGGCTGGAGTAAGCGCAGCACGTGATTGTCCGCATCGAGCTCGGCACGGCAGCCCTGTGGCCACGTGGCGATGTCACGCTGGTGGCCGACTGCAAGACCGTACACGGTGGGGATGCCAAGACTCCCGATTCGTTCGGCAATCACGTCGATTATCTCACGCTCCGATAGTTTGTAGCACTCATGGAAGCGACCACACGCCACGCCCGCCACATCCTCGAACCGCCCGGAGAGAATGAGCTGTGTCAGCATTCGGTCTACCCGGTAGGGCGCCTCCCCAACATCCTCCAGAATCACGATTCGCTGTCGTAACTGCAACTCCCACGGCGTACCCATCAGCGACACCAACGTCGCCAGATTGCCGCCAACAAGGGCGCCTCGGGCACGACCCCCCCGAATGACCACCGGAGCAGGATCGCCGGGAGCATGGGAGATGGTCACGCCCGGCCCACCCTCTCCCACCGCGGCCCAGAATCCGGAAGCCGCCCACTGGGTAAGCCTCGCCTGGCGGCCGAAAGCAGGCATGGGACCGGCGAAGGTAACGACATCGCATCGGAGGGCAGCGGCCTGAAATGCCGTCACGTCCGACATCCCGACAAAGACCTTGGGGTGCCGTCGCACCAGGCTCCAGTCCACGTGAGGGAGCAACCGTATGGTGCCATAGCCACCCCGGATCGAGATCACTCCCTTGACCGACGAGTCGCTGAATGCCCAATGGAGGTCGGAAAGCCGCTCATCGTCGGCTCCCGCCAGAAAGCGAGAGCGCCTCGCCGCATGGGGACCAAGTACGGGATCGAGCCCCAGTGCCCTCGTGGCTTCTGCGGCTCTGCGCAACATACCGCGGGACGCAGTCGGGCTGGCAGGACATACGAGAGCCACCGCGTCACCCGGACGGAGGGCGGGCGGCCTGATCAGGCGCTTAGCTGCGGAGTGCACTCCCTGTCGACGGATCGAAGAGGTGGGCCTTAGAGAGCAAAAGGGTGACTCGGACGCGCTCCGCCACACGGTAGTGCCCGGCTCCCACTTGACGGGCCGTCATGCGGACGCTGCCCAGATCAAAATGGAGATAGGTCTCGTGTCCCATGGGTTCTACGACCTCCAGCACCACGTCCAAAGGTGCACCGCCGCCATCTCCGCTGGCGATGTCTTCAGGCCGGATCCCCAGGATTACGGGAGTGCCGCCAGTCAAGGCAAGACCGTGGGTCAATGATTCGGGCAGCGACGCCTGGAGGCCGGGCGCATCAAAGACCCACGGTGGGCCTGTCAGTGCCCCTGGGATCAAGTTGATCGCCGGGCTGCCGATGAAACCGGCAACGAAGGTGTTGGCAGGGCGGTCATACAGCTTCAACGGATCGTCGATCTGCTGGATGAACCCATCCTTGAGCACCACGATTCGATCGCCCATGGTCATCGCCTCGGTCTGATCGTGGGTGACATAGATCATGGTGGCGTTCAGCCTTCGATGGAGGCCGGAAAGCTCGGCTCGCATCTGAACCCTCAGCTTGGCATCCAGGTTCGACAACGGTTCATCAAACAGGAAGACCTTTGGATGGCGCACAATGGCCCTGCCCACGGCTACCCGCTGCCTCTGGCCTCCGGAGAGTGCCTTTGGCTTTCGAGAGAGAAACTCGCCGATGCCCAGGATCGCCGCTGCCTCTTTCACGCGGTGATCGATCTCGTTCCGCGTGAATTTCCGCATTCGGAGGCCAAACGCCATGTTTTCATAGACCGACATGTGAGGATAGAGGGCATAGTTCTGAAACACCATGGCGATGTCTCGGTCTTTCGGCGGCACCTTGTTGACGACCAGATCATCGATGAGGACTCTCCCCTCGGAGATCTCCTCCAGCCCCGCGACCATCCGTAAAAGTGTGGATTTGCCGCATCCGGAAGGCCCGACAAGAACGACAAACTCCCTGTCGCGCACCTCAAAGCTGGCATCCCGCACGGCCACAACCCCACCCGGGTATCGCTTCGTTACATTCTCCAGCGTCACCTTCGCCATGGATAGAGCTCTCCGGTTGGAGGAGGAGGACTTCGCATGCTGCCGGTAGAGGGCAGTGGGCATGCAGATACGCCAAGAAGGGCGCGGGGTCAAGCCCCAAGAGGGACCGCCCTCGCGCCCGCCTGAGGGGAGGGGATCAGCGAAGCGTCAGTATGATGGTGCGCAGATTGGTTAACACCAGGAGGACCCCGATAAGGATACCCAACAGCTTGTGGGGGAGCTTCCGGCACAGCCATGCCGCAGTGGGAGCCGCGATGACCCCGCCGACAAGCATGCATGCCACAATAGTCCAGTCGAAGTTTTCCGGGCCGATGGAAAAGAGGAAGGTCACCGTGATTGCCGTGGTGACGAAGAACTCCGACATATTGACTGAACCTACGACCCTGTGAGGCTTCACATTATGTCCCAGAAGCAAGGTCGGCGTTGTGACGGGGCCCCATCCCCCGCCCCCAAAGGCATCGAGGGCCGCGGCCACGAAACCGACGACTGTGAGCCTCATCCGTGAGAGACCGGCCCCATTGGGCCCGATCTGAGACTTCTCGTCTGCCGAAGGGGTCTCATCCACCTCGCCGCGGGCCACGAATCGCCAAATGACGATGATGCCCATGACCAGCAGAATACCTGCCACCCACGGTTTCACTATCTTGCCCGGCACGTTGGAAAGGAAGAGTGCACCGGCCACGCCCCCGAATACTCCGGGAATCACCAGTGCCGTGACCAGTTTCCGGTCAACGTTGCCGAGTCTGTGGTGTGCCACGCCGGACACCAGGGTCGTCACCGTCTCGGCAGTGTGCACCGAAGCGCTGGCGATGGCGGGGGCAAGGCCTGCAGCCATAAGCAGAGTGGTCGAGAACACGCCGTAACCCATGCCCAGCGTGCCATCCACGAATTGTGCCACGAAACCGATGAGACCGATGGTCAGCAGGTACGACAGGTGCCGTTCGCTCATGAGACCTCCTTTGCGTAACGGGGAGACCATGCGATATGGAGACGCGAAGCACCTCAGTATACATATCCTATCGGAGTTGTCAAGTATTAGGCGATTCGGCCACACCAGGTGCGGTCCGACCATTCTTATGGCTAGAAGGATCAGGGGAAACGCCCCCGCTCCCCCCGGGGAGACGGCGTTCAGCGTTTGATCACGCTACAGCAGGTTGGACGCCAACTCGGCCAGCTGAGATCGTTCGCCTTTCTCCAGAGTAATATGCGCGTAGACACTTTGGCCCTTCATCTTGTCGATGAGGTAGGTCAACCCATTGCTCCGCGAATCCAGGTACGGGGTGTCAATCTGATAAGGATCTCCCGTGAACACGATCTTCGTGCCTTCCCCGGCCCGAGTGATGATCGTCTTCACCTCGTGGGGCGTCAGGTTCTGGGCTTCATCCACGATGAAGTACACCTTGGAAAGACTCCTCCCCCGTATGTACGCCAACGCCATGATCACCAGTTTCTCATTCTGTACCATCTCATTGATCTTCTGGTAGTTGCTGGCGTCTTCCTTGAATTGGCTCTGGATGACGTAGAGGTTGTCCCACAGGGGCTGCATGTACGGGTCGAGCTTGCTCTTGATGTCGCCGGGCAAGTAACCGATATCCTTGTTGGACAGAGGAATGACCGGTCGGGCGAGGAGCACCTGACGGTAGTGACTGCGGCGCTCCAGCGAAGCCGCCAGGGCGAGAAGCGTCTTGCCAGTTCCCGCCTTGCCCGCCAGAGTCACCAGTTGGGCATCACAGTTCAAGAGCGCGTCCAGCGAGAAGGCCTGCTCGGCGTTCCGTGGAGAGATGCCGTAGGCCGCCATCTTCTCCAGTAGAACCAACTCTCCCCGGGGGGAGTCGTATCGGGCCAGCACGCTCTTGCTGGGGTTGCGGAGGATGAAGTACTCATTGGGATTGGGCTCGAGGGGGATGCCCGAGTCCTCGAGAGGAATGAATCCCTTTGAGGCGATCGACTGCACCGTGGAGTCCGGCGCATCCTCGATACGGTTCCTGCCCGTATAGAGATCGTCGATGCTCTTGATCTTGCCGGTCTCATAGTCCTCGGCGCGGACACCGACACTCTTGGCCTTCATCCGGAGATTGATGTCCTTGGATACCAAAACCACTCGCTGTACGCCGTGGGAGAGCCCGAGAGTGTGAGCCAGTGCCAGAATCCGGTGATCGGGCTTGTCTTCCCAGAACAACTCCCGCAGCGCCTGGTCCTTTCGGCTGTCGGCGATCACGACGAGGAATCCTCCGCTGGGAAGCTCGACCCCCTCATTCAGGAGCCGATCGCCTATCAGCGAATCCAGTTCCCGTACGAACTGGCGTGCATTGAAGTTGATCGTTTCGTTCCCCTTCTTGAACCTGTCAACCTCCTCCAGAAGAGTGAAGGGAATAACAACGTTGTGTTCCTGGAAGGAGTAGATTGACTGATGATCGTAGAGCACGACATTCGTATCGAGCACGAAGATCTTCTTGCCATTGCTATGGAGCATAGGGTGGACTCACTGTGGGTGGTCCCGTGTCGAAGCAGGCGGAGTGGCCATGCATACGGGAGGAAGCGACCATGCGACAGGGAGCAAGCGCTGCGTACGAGGTGGCGACAGGGATAGAATCCCAGATGATGAGGTAAGGACAGGCCACGACGATGTACCCGAAGCCGCGAGCCAGTCGATCAATATCGCGGTCTCGCGCACTGCTCCCGATAGAAGGCTTCGGGGCCGATTTCCCCCATCCTCTTGCCGTAGGCACGCCACCGCTCTCCCAGGGAGTCCGGATACTCATTCCGATCACAGGGGAACTCGTCGCACTGAAAGCAAAAATCCACGCCCTTGTCCCGGAAACACGTTCTGGCCGAGCAGAAGGGCACGCTCGACCCACCGGCACGGCAGCCGGTGCATGAGCCGCTCTTCAGAAACTGGAGTACACTCTCGAACTCTGGGTAGTGAGTCAATACCGGCACAAAACCGGCCATACGCGCGGCAACGCTCTCATAGCCCGCCAATGCGCCATCCAGTTCTGCGGCCAGCCTCCTGACGGCGCCGCCCGCAAAAGCGACACAACGGGTGCAGTCAAGGCCACACGGAGCCAGATGGTCAAGAATGTCATCATAGATCTCTGCCATGGAGAATCTCCCAACCGTCGATCCGACCCATGGGGTCCCTCACGTCGGTCTTACACCAGGGTCCGATTCGCAAAACTGCAGCCGTTCTCCTGCTTGGTACTCGGGTTCATGAGGATGGTCAAGCTC
Organism: Candidatus Fermentibacterota bacterium; assembly: GCA_016928395.1. Lineage (GTDB taxonomy): Bacteria > JAFGKV01 > JAFGKV01 > JAFGKV01 > JAFGKV01 > JAFGKV01. The sequence goes on from JAFGKV010000174.1 coordinate 27,560, forward strand.
GAAGACCGGCCGGGCGATCGGGCAGCGGGCCAGCGACGAGGGCAGATATCTGCGGTGATGCCCAACCGATCGAGTGACACACAGTCGAGCGACACACAGTGCCGCGGTGCGACGGCGATCGAATGCGACCACAGGTGTGAATCCCAGCACCTACGGCTGCGCGAAGTCAAACTCGCCGGCGCGGTTGGAGGAGCACAGCTCAGTGCCCGAGCCGTCCACCGCCATCACCAGGTAGACCCAGTTATAATCCGGATCGCCCATGCCCGCGGCGCTGCTCCAGCTCGTCGTCCCCGAGGGAAGCACCGCCACCCGGTGCGCATACCCAGGCCCCATC
>JAFGKV010000175.1 GCA_016928395.1 Candidatus Fermentibacterota bacterium
ATAGTCAAGGGTCTCGGCCAGCGTATCCAGCCCGCCCTGATGCTCTATCACGCGGCATCGAGCGGGAGGCAATGCTCTGACTGAAAGGTCCATGCCCTCCGGCGCGTCCGCCGTGATTACGCCGATCATCATGGTGAACCTGGCCCGCAGACCGGGACCGTCCAGCACCGCTACATACTCCGCATCAGGTTCTGTGATATGCCTCTCCAGGATGCCAAGCCCTTCTTCCACCACAGCCTTGATCCGTTCGCCGCACTCATGGATGGTGCATTCCCCCTCGACGCCGGCAACCGTGAGCGGCGGCCGGTCATGCATTCGCAGGGGTTCTTCATCGCGGGCCGCATAGAGCGGTGCCGGGATGGGAGGGAGTTCGGCTATCCAGGGCTGATCCCCCACGCCGAACATGAACGACAGCGGTCGCCAGACCCGCTCCGCCCAGGCCTCTTCGTTGTGTTCTGCCTCGATGTCTTGGAACCAGATGAGGTTTTCACCCACCACCATCCCCTTGCGCTGGAGAATCTCCAGCATTCGGTCACATCCGGCCTGCAGCCAGTGTTCCAGGCCGATGCCGCCATTGTCCAGGTATAACCGAACAGGGAGGGCTGGTGCCGGTCCCGCGGAGGTCTTGCGGAGGTCGTCGAGAAAGAAGGCAGGGGAGAGGCACGCAGCCCGAGAGAATACGTCGGCATGATGCCAGACCAGGAGGAAGGCTGCCAGACCCCCCATAGAGGATCCCATGACCGCGGTGTGCTCACGATCGGGCAGGGTTCGGTAGGTACGATCGATGAACGGCTTGAGGGTGCTGATAACGAATCGCCGGTACGCCGCGCCCTTGTCGGTATCGGAGTACTCGGCGTAGCGGTCTCCCGTATTGTTGATGGCCACGACGATAATGCTTGGAAGTGCACCCATCCCTATGAGCTCGGACGCGACTTCATCCACGCGCCAGTCGGCCCCGAACGACGAGGTGGTGGGATCGAAGACCTGCTGGCCGTCATGCATGTAGATCACCGGGTAGCCGACGGTCTCCTCGTCATAGCCCGGGGGCAACCAGACATGGATATCTCTGGGGAGAAGGCCTTTCCCCCGCATCGCAGGATGGGTGTGGGTCGTACCGGTAATGCCGCCGCTAAGCGGCCTCTCCTCTTTCCAGGCCGGCACAACAGTGGTGAGGACGGTGTCACCAATCACCGTATGCATCGAGTTGTCGGGCACTGACCCATCACCCCTTAGGGCCTCATGATCCCATGAACCCAAGGTGATCTTGTATTCCAGAAGAGTCCCTACCGGGAAGAAGAACGAGCGCTCCCACGCACCGTCAGCTTGGATGAACAGGGGCGTGGCGCCGGGGCGCCAGCTTCCGATGGAGGACAGGTTGCCCACAACATAGACTTGGGCGTTCTCGGGCAAGGAGTCAGGCTCCACCCTGAACGTGACGGTGGCTGCACTGGCGGTCATGGCGGCAATCAACGTCGCACCCAATCCAGGAAGCATGCTCTGGCTCTTCGAATTCGGGTCAGGGGGTGTAGATTAAGGGTTCAGGGTTCGGCTCGCTCTGCGAGCAGGTTCCAGGGTTCAGCTCGCTCTGCGAGCAGGTTCCAGGGTTCAGGGTTCAGTCGGGCCTCTGCCGCCTCTCCCATCTCCTATCTCCTATCTCCTATCTCTGTCGCCGCCCGCCGGGGATCGGTATCGGTATCGACATCGTTTGTCGTAGTCGACGAGCTTGAGCAGTCGAGCACGAGCTTTGGATGTACTCTCACACAAGGGTTCAGGGTTCAGTGCGGCCTCTGCCGCCTCTCCTCCCTCCTCACTCCTCACTCCTCACTCCTATCTCCTCACTCTATTGCTGACTGCCGACTGGGGTGGGTGATGGGGATTGAACCCACGACGACTGGATCCACAGTCCAGCGCTCTACCAGCTGAGCTACACCCACCGATGGCCCGCTTCCGCAGGGTGCGGGAAACTCGTATATGGAAACCCGAAGCCGGATGCTTGTTCCAGACTCGCCGAAGCCCTAGCCCGCCTTTCGTTCAGCAGCCACGACAACGTTGTGCATGAGCATAGCCACTGTCAAGGGGCCGACACCCTTGGGCACGGGCGTTAGGGCCGCAGCGACTGAACGAACGTCGTCGAAGGCGACGTCTCCCACCAGTCGGTCATCCACGCGGTTAATGCCGACATCAACCACCACGGCGCCTTCTTTGACCATGGAGGCGGTGACGAACCGGGGTTTTCCTATGGCCACCACCAGAATGTCGGCCTGGCGGCACAGTTCTGGAAGACTACCGGTCCGGGAGTGCGCGATGGTCACCGTGGCGTCCGCCTTGGTCAGCAGCAGGGCCATGGGCATCCCCACGATATTGCTACGGCCCAGCACCACGGCTCGTGCGCCGGCAGGGTCGATCCCGTAGAAGGCCAGCATCTCCATGACGCCCGCAGGGGTGCAGGAGACGAACATCGGCGAAAACCCTTTGAGTGCCAAAGCCCCCATGTTCGCCGGATGGAACCCATCGACATCCTTGTCGGCCCGCACGGTTTGCTGAACGCCAGCCGTGTCGTAGCCTGAGGGAAGGGGCAGTTGCACCAGGATCCCGTCAATGCCGTCGGCGTGATTCCACTCATCGATGACATGGCGGATCCTCGCCTCGCCCGCGTCAGAGGGCAGGTGCTCCTGAATGGAGGCGATACCGAGTTTCTCCGCCGCATTGACCTTGCCACGCACATAGGAGAGAGACGCCGGGTCGTCTCCGACCACCAGAGTCGCCAGGGTCGGCACATGACCGGCGGCAGACGCCGCAGCGATGCGTGGCGCCAAATCCGCGTAGATTCGATCGCGAACCGGCGCGCCCTCCATCAGGATGAACGGAGATACCACCAGGTTACTCACTAGTCAGGAGATCGGAGTAGAGCGGGAATGCCTCGCACAACTCCCTGACCTTGGCCTTTACCGTGTTCATTTCGCTCTCGTCATCGATGTGGGTCAAGACCCGATCGATGAGTTCGGCGATGTGGCGCATCTGGGGCTCCTTCATGCCGCGGGTGGTCACCGCCGGCGTGCCGATGCGGAGCCCACTGGCGATGAACGGCTTCTCGGGGTCAAAGGGTATGGTGTTCTTATTGACCGTGATGCCGGCCTTGTCCAATGCCTCCTCGGCCACCTTGCCGGTGAGCTTCTTGGGAATGAGGCTCACGAGGAAGAGGTGCGTATCGGTGCCGCCGCTTACGATGTGATAGCCCAGCTCAGCCATGGCCTGGGCGAAGGCGGCGGCATTGCGGCGCACCTGCTTCTGGTATGCGCGGAACTCCTCGGTCATGGCCAGCTTGAAGCACACGGCCTTTGCGGCGATGACGTGCATGAGGGGGCCGCCTTGGGTGCCGGGGAAGTTCTGAGAGTTGATCCCTTTGGCGAACTCCTGTTTCATGAGGATGAGCCCGCCCCTCGGTCCGCGCAATGTTTTGTGGGTCGTGCTGGTCACGATGTCGGCAAAGGGAACCGGTGAAGGATGCTCACCGGCCGCGACCAAACCCGCGATATGGGCCATATCTACCACCAGGCGCGCGCCCACCTCATCGGCAATACTGCGGAAGGCGGCGAAGTCTAACGTGCGTGGATAGGCGCTGGCTCCGGCAACGATAAGCCTCGGGCGGGCCTCCTGCGCCACCTTGCGCAGCTCGTCATAGTCGAGTTGCTCCGTGGCCTGACTGACGCCGTACTGCACCACCTTGAAAAAACGGCCCGAGAAGTTGACGGGATGCCCGTGGCTCAGGTGACCGCCGTGGGAAAGGTTCATTCCCAACAAGGTGTCGCCGGGATTGGCCACGGAGAAGTAGGCGGTCATGTTGGCCTGGGTGCCCGAGTGTGGCTGCACATTTGCGGCGTCTGCCCCGAAAAGCTCCTTGGCTCGTTCCCGGGCGAGATTTTCAGCAACGTCAACGTTCACGCACCCGCCATAGTAACGCTTCCCAGGATAGCCTTCCGCGTACTTGTTGGTCATCACCGAGCCCGTGGCTTCCAGCACGGCACGGCTGGTGAAGTTCTCGCTGGCGATGAGCTCCAGGGTCGTGATCTGGCGCACGACTTCAGCACGTATCGCCTCGAAAATCTCAGGATCGACCATCTTCAGGTGCTTCATTCCCAGGCTCCTTTAGGTCACGGCCCTTCGAGGGCCGGCGTTGCGCAAGGGTCGGTCTCACCGGGTTGGCTGCGGGCATCCGTGGCCAACACCCGGTAATACCCCTGTGTGGTATTCAGAAATGGCTCACGTACAAGAAAACACGTATCGGCGACGGCTGCCAGTAGCCTGCCCGGTTCGACGGCGTATGGCATCGGGATCTGATAGACGAGATACCTGGCTGCTCCGTTCATCCGCCGCCACGACAGGAGTAGGTCGTGTCCGGTCTTCTCGCAGCACAACTCCAGCGGCGGATTCCCATTGGCGAGGGTGACCGTCATTGAGTCTACGGCGGCATTGCCGGAGGCATCGCGGGCCGTGACTCGCACCACGTACTGGCCGTCCGGCAGGAGGGCGGTGTTGAAGGAATTCGCGTCGTCGCTGGGTTCGGGGATACCGGTGCCATTGCTGTTGGTGAGAATGTGGTAGAAGCGGCGGTCATCGTAGTCACCGGCCGTGGGGCATACCGTATCATGTTTCCAGAGGACGGGAACGATGAGTTCATCGAACGCGCCACCCTGATAGACGTCGATTTCACCGTCGAAGTAGACCGCCAGGCGGTCGTCGACCACCGGGAATGACGGGGCATCCTGCGGATAGATATGGTAGCGGATTTCCTGGGCGCAGACGACCCATGAGCTCTTTATTCGATCGCCGACATGGGCGATGATATCCACGAGGCCGGCGAGTGAATCTGGGGCCAAATAGGTCGATGTGTTGTCGTCGCAGAAGGCCAGGAGGGCGCCGTTGGCCTCATCGAAAAACGGCGGATCCGTCTCCTGGATCTCGGTGGCCAAGAGCAGGGGGTTCCCGGTGCAAAGCCATTGACCGTTCCACGTGGTTCCTTGGTCGGCGATCCGCGCGAAATGGAGATGGGTGAAATCAGCCACGGGCCACGGTATCAAGGCACCGAGGTAGTCGCCCTGGGCCACCGTGTCTCCTACACTCACTGCGATGCTGGGCAGGTCTAGATGGGCGTACAACCACCCCTCTGAGGGGGCCGGCCCTGCCGAATCGCCGATGGCCACCCGCCAGTGATACGACCCTGAGGTAGTAAGCACCGCTTTGACCGCCCCGGGCGCGACGGCATACACGGGCTCGTAATGGCTTCCCAGGAGGTCCACGCCCGGATGGCGGTAGGGGGTGACTCCGTACTTCTGATACTCACCGTAGCTGTTGCCGATGGGCGGCAGCGTGTCAGGAAGGAATGGCGATGGGAATCCACGGGAACGAACCTTGCGTGGAACGGGTGACACGGCCCGCATTGAATCCCGTCTCATGGCAGTGCCGTCCCATTGTGCCCATACTACCCAGTCGTTGACGCGGGAACAACCACGGATGATGCATCGGGCTGCGTGCGCGTCACCTCCACACCAGGTGATGCGCTCACCGGGTTCGATCCGCAGTACTGAGGCTCTTCCATTGCCGTCAACCAGATAGGCCTCTGCACTCGTTGCCGCCAGGAGTCCCTCAGGGGTCCATGTCATGCCAACCACCGGGCGGGGCAAAACCGTGGATCTTTGAACGCCGCCTGCTTGGATTCTGATCGCGGATCCTTGCGCAATCGCCACGGCGCCCGAGCTGACTGCATAGGGAGAACCGGCCGCATAGGCCGCCACCGGCCTCCCTTGCCCGTCCAAGACCTCAAGGCGATCGCCGGCCAAGAATGCAAACAACAGACGGTCAGGGGAGACCTGTGGGCTGCGGAATGCAGAGCGCGTCAGGGTGTGCAGCGTGTCACCGGCGCGGGTGGTGAACGCCATCCGGCAGAAGCCCCCCGCGTTCACCTCCACCCGCACCATGCCATGGCGGGTTGAGAATGAGTCGGTGTGTGCCGCAAGGGAGACGCAGACGAGCAAGGCTGCGGCGCAGCTAGTCATAGCGTGTTTTCCAGCGTCACGAGGCGCCTCCGTGTCGCTTCGGCAGGCGGCCCGCCAAAGCCGTCGCGCCTCCCGAGCCACCTTCGGGTTCGACCGGGCACGGCAGCTCGAGGGTCGCCGTCGTGCCCTTGCCCACGGTGCTGCTGATATCGAGCTGGCCGTTGTGATCCGATATGATGCGGTTGCAGATGGACAGCCCAAGCCCGGATCCCTGGGCCTTGGTGGAGAAGAACGGAGTAAAAACGTGGCCGAGGTTCTCGGGGGCGATGCCCTCTCCCGTATCGCTGACCTCGATGCGCACGGTAGCGGTCTCCGGCCGCTCTCCGGCCCGCACCATCAGCTCCCCACCTTCCGGCATGGCTTCCACTGCATTGAGGAAGAGGTTCAGCAGCACCTGCTGGATCTGTGCTTCATCCATCAGGGCAACGGGGGAGGGCGTGGGCAGTTCCAGGCGAACCGTTACGCCCTGATCAGACGCTCTTGTACCCATGCCCTGCACAGCGTGCGCAACGGCCTTGTCAATAGGGCAGGGTTCAATCTTCGATTTGGCCGGTCGGCCCAAGGTGAGCAGATCCTGTACGATGCGGTTTACCCGGGTGATCTGTTCGACGATGGTCTCGGTATGGCGTTTCGCACGAGGATCAGAAGGGGAGAGACTCCCAAGGATTTGCACACCGGTCAGCATGCTGGCCAGCGGATTTCGTATCTCATGGGCCATGCCTGCGGCCATTGCGCCCAAAGAGGCCAACTGGTCGGCGCGGCGGACCCGTTCCTCTAGCCGCTTCACCCCTGAGAGATCCTGAAAGACCAACACCGAACCGCTCGCCACCTCGTCGTCCGGCTCGATGGGAGCCACGCTCACGCCTAACATCATCGATTTCCCACCGGGCAGTCGTACCTTCTGTTCCATACGCATGGCAGGCTCACCCGTCTTGATGGCCCGGACCAAGGCATCGTCCTTCTTCAAGCCCAGAAGCGACGCCGCGTCCCGTCCCAGGGCTTGTTTCTCGGTGAGGGCTAGCACCGAGACGCCCTGACGGTTTATGGAGAACACCGTGCCTTCGCTGTCCAACACCATGATGCCCGAGGGCACATGGGCCAGAAGCCTGGCGACGGTTCGCTTGAAACTTGACTCACCAGCTCCGGAAAAAAGGGCGCCAGCCAATGTGGATAACGCGGCGGCCCTGTGTCGCTCCCCCGCCCCAAACGGTGAGCCGTCCAAGCCCTGCACGAGAAGCAGGTATGCCCTGGTCCTTCCCAGTCTCAGTGGCGCCACCAAGACCTCACCACGGGAGCGGAGTTCATACTCATCACTGGGCAACCGTTCCCTGACGATGTGCGGTTGGGTGGCATCAACCAGTCCCTGCAGCGGGCAGCCGGGGTACACCACTCGATCCACCAAGGCCGCGCCCGAGAGGTCGCCGCATTCGGCCAGAGTCACCAAGGCTGAGTCCCGGACTTCGGCCAGTCGCGCAAAACGGCAGCCCACCAGCTTTCGCGCTGCCTCAACAATGATCTCGTCGGTGATCCCATTCGTCGAGCCTTGGGGCCGGGTGGCTGAAGGAGGCTCCCAGACCAGGCCATTACTCCACAACCTGGTGAGTCGGAAATACAGCTCCTCCGGCGTGTACGGCTTGATGAGGACTTCCCACCCCGCAATGGTGGCACGGTCGAAGACCTCTTCGTTTCGGGAAGAACTCCCAGTCAGCACGACACATTGCGAGGAGGCTTCCAGTCTCGCCAGGCCATCCGCACCGGTCTGATCGATGTCGACGATGGCAGTGGCACCCACCCAGCGTGGGTTGCCGGGATCAGGGAGATCGGCCATCGAACGGCAGACCAACACAGATGCACCCTTGGAGGCCAAGAAGCCTTCGACCCACGTCTCGAAATGCCGTGTCTCCAGCAGGTAGATTTGCGCGAGCTCAGGCACACCCGCCTCCGGGCTTGGGTCGCGAGGAGTTGCCGGTTCTCAGTTTCGGAATCCATCAATCCATTCATCCAGCGCGCCGGACGAGCGGATGACTGGATGGTATCCGTGCCTTCATCATTCCATGCGGAGACAAGATAGACACAACCAAAGGCGCCGCCACTTGTGTCGCCTCACGATGTTCTTGACCTACTGCGCCGGGGGCCTACCTTTCAACACTTGCCGCCAGTGATGAGGGGTACGCAGTACGAGGTAATCGCGATGGAAGAGTACGACAGTAGTGACCATGCACCGGGCAGCGCTCGCCGGGCGGTCCTCATAGTAGACGATGAGGTGACCTTTCGTCGTTCGCTGGCCGAGGGGATTTCGCTTCTCAGTGGGGACAGGTACCAGCCGGTATGCGTGGGTTCCGTCGACCAGGCATTGGCCCTGTTGCGGAATCGCCAGTTTGCCGCATTGGTGACCGATATCCGGATGCCGGGCAAGGACGGGCTCCAGCTTCTCCTGGAGATGAAACGCCATTCGATTCGGGTGCCAACCTTGGTGACTACTGCATACGGATCGCCAGCGGTGCACGCCCAGGCGGCCCGGAGCGGGGCAATACGCTACATAGAGAAGCCCTTCCCCCTGGAGCAGCTTATCGACTTCCTTGATGGTGTGATGGAGAGCGCCTCTGCAGGACGGGTGAAGACGCTGGACCTGATCGAGGTGGTGGAAATGCTCTGCATGGGGGGGCGGGACATACGTGTCGGGGTGCGCACGAGGGATCTGCAGGGATCCATTTTCATCAAGAGCGGCGAAATCGTACATGCGGTTGTCGGTGACCGTACCGGTGGCGACGTATTGCTGGAACTTCTGGCATTACCCCAGTCTCAGATATCGACCGATCCCGGTGAAGAGCCCCCGGCAGTCACCATTAATCAACCCTGGCGGGAGCTGACGGAAGAAGCGTGGCGTCGGCGGACTCTGGCGTTGCCCCCCCGCCCACTCGTCGCACCGACACCCGTCTTGACCAGACAGGAAGAGGCCCCGGCGGAGCGATCGATCGAAGAGTATCCCGAGGAGTCTGGCTCCGGAACCGAGATTGCGCAGGAGGCGCCGGCCCCCGCAGAGCATCCGGCGCCGCAGACCGAGCCGTTCTGGGCGAGCGTGGCAATGGGCGATCTGGCGGCACGGCTCGGCTCCGCGCTGGGACTCATTCGTGCGCCGGTAACCGTCCGGCTCGATGATGCCGAGCATGCCGGAGTGCTCCTGGTTATCCAGGGGAGCGACCGCGTTGGCTCAGCCTTGGGAGCGGGCGCGTTGCTGGGCGCTGTAGTCAAGACTGCGGATGCGACGATGGTGTATGCACCCACAGGGGAGTTTCTTGCCACGAAGGCCATTTGCGTGGGGCCATCTCTGCCCGAACGTAGGCTGTATGGGCTGGCCAAGGGGCTTTGCCCCTCGGGGCTTGGGCCGGCAGACACAACGCGGTGGAGGTCGTTGACCAAGGAAGAGAATCAGGAACAAGGGGGTACTAATGGAGCCCCGTGAAGTCGTTGAGGCCTTGGGGGGATTTGCCGGGGTATCCGGCGCTCTGATATGTGACGGAAGCGCCACCATCCTGGCGGAGAGCGGCACGGCCAATGCGGGGGCCGTAGCCGCGGCCACGGCATTTGTGCTAGCCTGCGGCACGAAGCTCGGCGATGCGCTGGCCTTGGGTGATGTGCTCTATGTCGTTGCGGGATCGACACAGAGGCGAGTCGGGTTCATTCGGGGACCCGCGAACCTCGTCGCCTTGGAGGCTTCATCCCCGGCTGCTGCGACTCGGGCATGCCAGGAGGCCAGGGTCGTGCTGCGGGAACGGTAGCCGTCACACTGAAAGGAAAGGAACCACATGGTACGAGAGCAGATGGCGCAGGTGGCGGCCACATCCGGCGTCATGGGATGCTGCCTCTTGGCACGGGATGGGAACGTTCTGGTGAACATGCTGCCGGCGTTTCTCTCATCGGAGGAGATCCACACTGCGGCGGATACCGTGGTGGAGACGCTCCTGGGCCTGGAATCTCTGGAGGAAGGCGCCTGGGAGGTCGACATGGCCTTCGCCGAGGTCTTGTGCGTGGTGCGGCCCGTGGGCAATGCGATACTCGTGCTGCTGTGCGACCCAGACGCCAACCTCCCTGTGCTGAAACTCAGCATGAATGTGGCGGCCAAACGTATCGCCGCGGCACCCCACCAGGAGTTCGCCGAACTCCTGAGAGCGGCTTCCGCGGAGCCGCCGGGCCCGGTGGATGCTTCGTCAGATGAACTGCTGCCGGCTGAGGCCGTTCGCGCGGTGATCGCCACGGTGAGGGGCCAATTGGTGCAAGGCGTGGGGACTGACGCCGTGGTGGACCAGATCCTGCGGGCTACCGGGTTGAATCTCGATGCGCCGACGCGGCCAGGCCTCAGGGCTGCGCTCAACGATATTTTAGAGAAGGGGATCGGGATATCCATGGGCCGCGCCGAGGCGACCCGGTGGTTGAACCAATTGGTGAAGCAGCACGGTCTCGCCAAACCTGGATCCTGAGAATCCCCCTGTGTTTCCCGGGGCACGGTGCAGCGCCGGCCGAATCCGCGCCGCTACGTTGCTCTCGTACGCCCCCTTTCCATCTCATTTCGGAGGATGATGGTCGTGAGAATTCTCATCTGTCTCGTCTGCACATTTCTAACCCTGGCCACGGCCGCCCGGGCCGATTCCTACCGCGATCTCGAGAAACGGGTGACGGAGTACCGGCTGCCGAACGGCCTCACCTTTCTGTTTCTTCCCCGCGGCTCTGCCCCGGTGTTCTCCTTTGCCACCGTGGTCAATGCGGGGGCGGTCAATGAGCAGTACGGCATCGGTGGCCTGGCCCACATGATGGAGCACATGGCATTCAAGGGCACCAAGGTTGTGGGTACTACCGATTACCCCGCCGAGGAAGAGGCACTGCGGCGTGTAGATGGCGCGTATGTCGCCCTTTTGGAAGAGCGGCGACAGGGCGTCCGGGCCGATTCGACGGCCCTGGCGCGGCTCCTGGCCGAGTTCCGTGAGGCCCAGCACACGGCGGATGAGTTCGTCGTCCACAATGAGTTTTTCAAGATCCTGGACGAGCATGGGGCCGAGGGTGTGAACGCAGGCACCGGTGCTGATCTGACCATGTACCACTATGCGCTTCCCTCCAACAAGCTGGAGCTGTTCGCCATGCTGGAGAGCGACCGCATGGCGAATACCGTGTTTCGTGAGTTCTACAAGGAGAACGAGGTGGTTCAGGAGGAGCGCCGGATGCGGTCGGAATCCACGGCCGGCGGCCGCCTTATGGACGAGTTCCTCTCGGCAGCCTACAAGGAGCACCCTTACGGGCACGGCATTATCGGCACGCCTTCGGATCTGCAGAACTTCACCAGGGCCGACGGGGCTCGCTTCTGGAACACCTACTACATAGCAAACAACATGACCGTGGCCGTGGTGGGCGATGTGAATATTGCGCAGGCCCAGGAAGACGTGGAGCGGTATTTCTCAATCGTGCCGTCCGGGCCGCCGCCGCCGCCGGTTGTCACCGAAGAGCCGCCCCAGATGGCTGAGCGCCGGGTCATCATCGAAGATCCCGCGCAGCCGTTTCTACTCATCGGCTATCACGTGCCCGATGAGAATCATCCCGACTTTCTCGCATGCCAGGCGGTGATCGACGTCTTGGCAGAGGGAAGGAGTTCCCGGGCATACCGCCGGCTGGTCAAGGAGAGCGCACAAGCCGTGCAAGTCGGCGGATTCGTGGGTTACCCTGGATCTCAATATCCCACCATCGCTCTGGTCTACGCCGCAGCGTCATCAGGCACGTCAATCCATGACCTTGAGGCAGCCGTCCACGAGGTGGTGGCGACCATGGTGAACGATCCCGTCACGGCAGAAGAACTTGCCGGCTTCAAAGCCCGGGCCAAGGCGCGCTTTCTCAAGGGGCTGCGCTCCGATGCCGGGCTGGCCATGCAACTGGCGCGTTTTCAGGAGTTTAGGGGCGGGTGGCGAAATCTCTTCACCTATCTGCGAGAAGTCGACGCCCTGACCGAGGCCGACTGCGCTCGGGTGGCAGAGCAAGTCCTACGGCGCACTAATCGTACCGTCGGGCTCATCCAACCGCCGCAGCAGTAGGAAGCGAGGACAACCATGAAGATCTCCCAGCTCGTGACGGCCCTTCTGGCAATGGCGCTCGTGTCCGGTGTGTCGGCGGAGCGATCCACGCCGTGGGATGACCTGGTGTTTCCGCCGCTGGCCTCGCTGGATGTGCCGGATGTGCCTGAGCATACTCTGCCCAATGGCCTTACCTTGCTTCTCTTGGAGGACCACGAACTTCCTTTGGTTGACGTGACGGCCTACCTCCGGGCCGGGAAGGTCAATGATCCCGCCGACAAGGCTGGGCTGGCCGAGATCACCGCTCAGGTGGTCCGCACCGGCGGTAGCGCATCCATCGGCGGCGACGAACTGGATACCTACCTTGAATCCATTGGCGCCAGCATCGAGATCGCCTGCGATCGGGACATGGCGACGGTTACGGTTTCGTGCCTTTCCCAACATGCTGATGCGGTGCTCTCGCGGCTGGCCGATCTGCTCATCAATCCTGTGCTGCCCGACGACAAGCTCGAACTGGCAAAGGTGGGCCAGCGTACCGCAATTGCCTCGCGCAATGATGAGCCCTTTGATATGGCTATCCGGGAATACTCCAAAGTCGTATTCGGGACCACAAGTCCCTATGCCCGCCATCCTGAGTATGCGACCATCGAGGCCATCACCCGGGATGATCTGGTGGAATTCCACCGGCGATTCTACCGGCCCGATGCCATGGTTATGGTGATTACGGGAGACTTCAAGGCCGCGGCGCTGCGGCGATCAGTGGAGCGGAAGCTGAGCAGTTGGAAGGCGCCGCAGGAGCCCCTGCCTGCTCTTCCTCCCGTGCCCGAAATGCAGCCCAAGGGTCTCTACTTTGCGTCGAAACCTGATGTGACCCAGTCGACAATACTCCTGGGCCATCTCGGGTATCGAGCGGACGACCCAGACTATCCAGCTATGAGCCTGATGGATCAGATTCTGGGTGGTGGGTTTTCGTCGAGGATCATGAACGAGGTGCGGACCAAGCGCGGTCTTGCCTATGTGGCCCAATCCATTCCGGGCCACGCCTTTCCCCGGCCGGGCATTTTCGGAGCCTTCGCGGGCACCAAGTCGGAGTCGACGCTGGTCAGCATCCGGGTCATGGAGGAGGAGATCCGAAGAGTCACTGTGGAACCGGTTTCGGAGGAGGAGCTGGAGCGAGCGCGGAGTTCGATCCTGAATTCCTTTGTGTTCAGGTTTGACTCCCCAGAGAAGGTCGCCAAGCGCATCGGCTACTACAGATTCCATGACTACCGCCGCGATTTCCTGCAGTGGTATGAAGAGGCCGTGCGATCCGTGACACCGCAGATGCTGCTGGAGGCCGCGCAGCGCAAGATCAGGCCGGAATACCTCTCGGTTCTGGTCATTGGCAACAAGGACCAGCTCGGTGAGACTCTGGACGCGCTGGGCACCGTGACGGAGTTGGACATCGCCATTCCTCCCCCTGCCTCGAAATTGGGTGAGGTAACCACCACGGACGAGGGCCGTGCCGCTGCCTTGTCTCTACTGGCCCGAGCAGAAGAGACCGCCGGTGGAGGGGCGCTGCGGTCGGTGCAGTCGCTGAAGACCGTCACCGATGCCGTTGTGAACGTACAAGGCATGAGCCTGAATGTGGCGGCCACCGAAATCCGTGTCTTCCCCGACCGCGTCTATTCCTCACAGAAGCTGCCTTTCGGAGAGGTGGTGACGGTGATCGATGGGCAGACGGGCTGGATGCGCGATCCCCGAGGGGTGCAAGACCTCCCAGGCTCGATGTTGGATGAGGCCGAGGCGGATCGCATGCGGGAGATGCTCTGGATCCTCACGAACTACACTGATCTGGCGCTGGAAGCGCTCGACCCGGTAGAGGAAGAGGGGCGTTCCTTCACGAGGGTCTTCGTCTCCTCCGAGGTCGTGAAGGATTGGGTGCTGTATTTTGACGAGGCGGGCAACCTGGCGGGGATGGACTACCAAAGCGTGGATCAGAGCGGCCCAGCGGACATGGCCGTCCGCTATGACGAGCTTACCGAGGTCTCAGGGATTCGTTTTCCCTGGAAAGTCGCAATGCGCCGAAACGGCGAACCCTTCCTCACCGGAACCGTACAGAGCATCGAGGTGAACCCGGCCATCGACGAGACCATCTTCCAGCGACCGGCTTCCTGAAGGGTGCCAGGAGCTCGCTTCGCGAGCAGGGTTCAGCTCGCGTTGCGAGCAGTTTCCAGGGTTCAGGGTTCGGGGCTGTCGACTGGAGTCACCAGCTCTTTGGCAAAGGGAGGTTGGGAGGGATTTGGAATGGTGGAATGATGGGGATGGCTGGACGAATGGATGGATGGATGTTTCGCTTTCGCGACCAGGGTTCGGGGGGCTACCGACCAGCCCCTCCCTTTGGCAAAGGGAGGTTGGGAGGGATTTTCTC
>JAFGKV010000176.1 GCA_016928395.1 Candidatus Fermentibacterota bacterium
CAACTACAAGCTCAGGGTAGACGGAGTGCTCATTGCCGATGGCGATCCCGCGAACCACATCACCTTCACGTCGAATCAGGCGACGCCTGCCCCGGGAGACTGGAACCAGGTGCTCTTCTACGGGCCTGACGGGGGCACGGTGCTAAACTACTGCGACATCAGCTATGGCGGATCGAGCGAGGGCGGAGTGTGTCACCGTAGCGGGGGCAGCCTCAGCATCACCAACTGCACCATCATGCACAGCGCCACCTCCGGCGTGTACGCGTGGACCGCCTCACCAACGGTATCAGACTGCACCATCAGTGACAATGTCGGGCACGGCATCCAATGCTTAGACACCACTTCGGACCCGATGGTGACGGACTGCACCATCCAGGACAATGGCGGCTGGGCGGTGGTGACTTTCGGGGGCAATGTCAAAGATTACACGGGAGCGATGACCATCACCGGCAACAACCCTGATGCGATTCTCGTGGGGGCCGACAACACCGTCACGGGCACCTGGCCTAACCATGGCGTGCCCTATGTCATCAACGGCAACCAGTCGGTCGGGAACGGCGCCACACTGACCATTGAGCCGGGATGTGAAGTTCGGTTCAACGGCAACTACGAGCTCAGGGTAGACGGTGTGCTGATCGCCGCCGGTGACCCCTCGAACCGCATCACCTTCACATCCAATCAGCCGACCCCGGCACCGGGAGACTGGAACCAACTGTACTTCGTTGGTCCTGACGCCGGCACGGTGCTGGACTATTGCGACATCAGCTACGGCGGATCGAGCTTTGGTGCCGTGTATCACCGCAGCGGGGGCAGTCTCGCCATCACCAACAGCACCATCATGCACAGCGGGACCGCCGGCGCATACCTGCAGGATGCCTCACCAACACTCTCCTCCTGCACGGTGGAGCAGAACACCGTAGCGGGGATCCACTACCTCGGCACGGCCGCCCCGACGCTGAGTGGATGCACACTGCAGTCAAACCAGTTCGGTGTTCGGGGCGAAGGTGGGATCTGTCATTTCGCCGACACCAATGAGATCATCAACAACACGAGCTATGGCTTCTACCTGACGGGGGCGTGCACGGCTACCTTCGGTGACACCCTGACCGAGTGGAACGACATATACGGCAACGGTACGTACGACTTCTACAACGGCACCAACGACATCTATGCCTACTACGTGTATTGGGGCACGACCGACCCATCGGTGATCTCGTCGCACATCTGGGATGACTTCGATGATACGGCCTTGGGCGTCGTGTATTTCAGCCATTGGTTGGATGACACCCACGAGAACGAGCAGTCGCTTACCACTCCGGTGATCACCAGCATCAGCGCTGCGGCGGCCGACACGGTGCACATTGCCTGGAACCCGGTCCCCGGTGCCCTCTCGTACCGCGTGAACTCCTCGGTCATGCCGTGGGCCTCGTACACCATGGACGGCACCGGTACTTTCGCGGACACCACCTGGTCGGCCCCGCTCAATGGCGACATCCGGTTCTATCGCGTGAACGCGGTGGCCGGTTCGGAGGTGAGCGCCCCCTCCAATATCGTGGGGTATGAGCAGTATGTTGCGGACATTCCGTAGGGCGGAACCTCAAGGCGAACTTTAAGAAAAAAAGTGCGTCCGAAACCGGTCCAACGAGGGTTCCCCGCTGGAGGGACGCGATTCCTCGCGTCCGAACCCGGGTCGGCCCGGACGATGCATAGTGCAACTTCCACGCCCCCGTCATTGCCCGACTCGATCGGGCAATCCAGGCCAAAGTTCATGTAGGTTGGGTCGGCGAAGCGTAACCCAGCCCCCGTAGGGGCGACCGCCCCTGGTCGCCCGCAGAATCTGGAGGGCAGAGACGCCCTCTAGGGAGTGCGCAACCTTGGTTGCGCCGCAGGGTGCAGTGTTCGCGGCTGACGCCGCTCCTACCGGGAGGCGCGATGGCAACCCAGCCCCCGTAGGGGCGACCGGCCCTGGTCGCCCGACGATTCCGGAGTCGCTATCGGAAAGGACAGTGCGACCAGTGGAGTCCGCGCACGCGTACGGGTACGACTGCTGAGCTTTCACAACCCCACCAAGTATCCGCGCAGATCGCTCAGGCTGTGCACCCAGCCAGCCACGCACATCTGCGGTGTGGCTTCTGCACGACGACCCCTCCCACGGCTGCGGCATGGCCCGTCGATGGGGTCACGGGCTCCCAGGCAGTCCGTACGGACACCTGCCCCATATAAGACTCGTCCAATATAGGACATGTCCTATACTCTTAATTCACCCTCCTCACCCTTCGATGCCCGCTTACCCGTCTCTCTTTCCCACCGGAAGCCCCAGAAATGCGCCACATCCACCTGGGCGGGCTCATCGCCCTCGTCGACGCCTTTTCCTGCGGCCACATCATTTCCTCACTCGCTCCTCATCACCCATTCATGCCGGCCGGGCATCTTCGCACATACACGGTGTCTTCGACCCATAGAGCTCACACCTGGAGGCAGTCATGTATGGCACGACAGTCCATGTCATGCAACGGTGGGATCGGGGAGGCTCTCGTCTGGTGTCACGATTCACGAGTCATGCCGTGATGGCCGCTGCCATGAAGGCACTCTCCCGGCTCGGGGATGGTCACCTCTATCCCCTCCTCGGCCTGCTTCTCATCGCCGTTGATCCTTCCACCCTCCGGACAGTAATCCCCGCGGCCGCCCTGGCCTTTGTCCTGGAGATCTCGGTGCAGGTGTCCGTCAAGGTGCGAACGCGTCGGCCCCGCCCGTTTCAGGCCGCCACGCCCACCAACCTGCGAATCCGCCCTCCGACTGATTTCAGCTTCCCCTCGGGGCATGCCGCAGGAGCCTTCATCATGGCATTCTACGGGGCACACCTGTGGCCGAGTGGCGCCGGCTTCTGCTATGCCATCGCCTCACTCATCGCCATCTCACGGGTCGCCAACGGTGTCCACTACCCCAGCGACGTGATTGCGGGCGCCATCTTGGGCATATTGTCCGCCGCACTGGGTGCCGAGGTAGTGTGGCAGTGAAGATCGCCTACTTCACCGAGAGCCTGCCCCCCAACACCGATGGAGTCGTCAGGACCATCTGCAATCTCACGTCCACCCTCGAGGCCCGTGGCGTCGACTATCGGCTCTTCTCGCCTTTCAAGCCCGATCCCTCCTTCTCGTGGAGCCACCGCGTCTATAAGCTGGTATCACTGCCTCTGGCCCTGTATACGGACTATCGCCTGGCCATTCCCTACTTCCATCCTCTGGACCGTGCTCTGGACAGCTTCCGCCCCGATCTGATCCACGTCATCAGCCCAAGCCTCCTCGGGCTGTTTGGCCTGGACTATGCGCGGAAACGGGGACTCCCCGCGGTGTCCAGCTACCACACGCACTTCGTCTCATACTTCTCCTATTACGGGTTCTCCAAGGTCACCGGTCCTGGCTGGCGATTCCTCCACTGGTTCCACAATCAGTTCAGGAAGACGTACGCCCCTTCGCCCAGCGCCGTACGGGAGCTCACGGATCATGGCATCCGGGGGGTCGAGCTATGGCAGAGGGGTGTGGATCTTCGGCGGTTCTCGCCTGCCTACCGCTGTGACGAATTGCGGCGATCTGTCGGCGCCCACCACGTCCCGCTTCTGCTCTATGTCGGAAGGCTGGTGAAGGAGAAAGATTTGGATGATCTGGTAGAGGCGGCGCATCTCCTCCGAATCCGAGGGTGCCGTTTCGCCCTCGCCATCGTGGGCGATGGCCCCATGAGGGAAGAGCTGGGCCAGGCCCTGCCGTGTGCCCATTTCCTGGGGTATCAGCACGGAGATCAACTGTCTGCATGGTATGCCTCTGCCGATGCGTTTGTGTTTCCCTCCACCACGGAGACCTTCGGCAATGTCATCCTTGAGGCCTTCGCCTCAGGCCTCCCCGCAGTCGGGGTTTCCCAAGGAGGGGTCGCCGACATCATCACCCATGGGAGAGACGGCCTGCTTGCCCGGCCCCACGACCCCCGCAGTCTGGCCGACGCCATCCAATCACTGCTCTGCGACGAACCGCGGCGCACCGCCATGGCCCGTGCCGCGCTGTCCACGGCGGCATCATACAGGTGGGATGCGGTCAATGAGAAGCTGATCAACAGCTATCATGCCGTGTGGACCACCACCAGCTAAGCACCCGCCGGGAGGATCATGTGGCGCCATTTTCCCGCTCAGGGCGGATTCCGGCCCTCTCCACCACGCGATCTCCTGAAGCTCCCCGCGGCAGAGCGGATCTTCATGTGCACACCTCCCACTCACCCCCCCATGCCGGCATGCTCGGCCATCTGCGCCTACCCGAGAGCCATACGTCGCCCCAGGCGGCCTATGCCCTGGCGATGGCCAGAGGGATGGATTTCGTTGCCATCACCGATCATGACACCATCACGGGGGCCCTGGAACTTGCCCATGACCCCAAGGTCATCGTGGGGGCCGAGATCAGCGCACGATTCCCCCATGACGGCACCATGATCCACGTGATCGCCCTTGGGCTCAGCGAGCCTACTCATCGCATGGCCCAAGGCCTTCGAGACAATGTGTACGAGCTGGTCGAGTTTCTCTCACTGGAGGGCGTGTTCCACTTCGTGGCCCACCCGTTTTACAGGATGGGGCGGCTGGGTCTGAACCATTTCGAACAACTCCTCCTCCTGTTCAAGGCGTTCGAGACGCGAAACGGCGGAAAGCAACTCTCGCCGCCTTCCCTTCTGGACAGCACCCTGGACTCACTCACTCCCGGGATTCTCATGGACTTGGCCAACAAGCATGACATGGCTCCCTATGGCCCCTACCCGTGGAGGAAGACGAAGGTCGGCGGATCCGACGACCATGCGGGAACCGCCATCGGAACCACCTTCACGTTCACGCCCCCGGCCGCAGACGCCCACGAGTTCTTGGCCCACCTCTCCCAGGGTCGAAGCATCGCTGGAGGGCGGGACGGCTCGGTGACCTCGGTGGCCTCGCAGTACATCGGTTTTGCCTCGGCCGCCTTCGCGGCCCAGCGCCCCAATCACAATCCAGGAGAGAGCCGTCGAATCACTGTACTTCGCCGCCTTACGGGGCATCCCGAGCGGGCGCCTTCCGTTCCGATTTTGCCCCACCTGCCCCGTGGCCTGGCTGCCAGAATCCTCGGGATGCTCAACGGGCAATCACAGGTGCATCGCGCGGTGATCGAGACGCTTCTGGGGGATCCCCAGGCGCGACGTCTGGCACTGTCGGGCATCGATCCCGCCCGGGATGACGATTCTGACCTCTTCGGTATCCTCGCCAGGCTTGCGCAGGGGATTGCCGATCGGCTTAGGGCCTCAAGAGATGCTGCCCACAGGGGCCTCGCATGGTTGATCCCGGCGCTACCGGCGCTGCCGCTGGCAGCGGCACTGGTAGCCGAGTTCCGCCAGCGCCCCCTGATGCGAACCATTCGCCGCCGCCATCTGGGCGGCCCGGCGGTGAAGAGTGGCCTCGTGTGTGCCGACCTCGATGCATCTCGAGTCTGGTCCAGCCGGCCGTTTCGTCTCTTCATGGCGCCCGAACTCCGTCAAGAGACCCACCTTGCCCTTCTCACGCCCGATACTCTGGCCCATTCGGCCCTCATGCGAGGCCTGCGTCAGGGAGACGCGACGACTCTCGTCGACTGGGTCCGGCGCGTGGCGGAGGGGGATCATGATCGCATCTACGTAGTCACCACAGGCCCCATCGGTCTTCTCGGCATCGCGGTGGGCCTCCTCTTGGAGATCCCGGTTACCATGCGGTTCGGCCGCGCGGAGCGGCGGTTGGCCCTTGCAGAATATGGTGGTCGTGGGAATCGCGCGTCGCGACCCACGGCAGTTGCGTGGGCGTTGGGTTTGGTGGATGAGGTCAGGGTCACCTCCGAAGCCGCGGAACGAGCCGCACGTTCGGCGGGAGCCACCAGTGCCCAGATCCGATCCATGGCGCCATGGCGGTCGTGTGCCCTCGACTGGGATCCGGTTGAGTCGAGACCCGGTGCCATCCGATGACCATCTGCGATCTCACGAGTGCATATACCACTGCCAGCGGCGGCATTCGCACGTACCTGCACGAGAAGCGTCGCTTCATCCTGGCTCACACACCGCACCGCCATGTCATGGTCGTTCCAGGCGCCATGGACGAAGTCGTGCGTGAGGGCAGGGCGGTGACCTACACGGTTCGCGGTCTCCCTATTCCCGGTTGCGCCCCGTACCGGGCGCTCCACAGGCTGGATAAGGTGCTGGGGATTCTCCACCATGAGCGGCCCGATATCCTGGAACTGGGTACTGGCTATGCTCTGCCATGGGCGGCGTTTCGATTCCGGCGCCACAGTGGCGCCGCCGTGGTCGGATTCTGTCATACCGACTATGTCCATGCCTATGTGCGGCCCTTCCTCGTCCGTCGGGCACCGCTACTCGCCGGGGCAGGCACGAGGCTGGCGCTTCGGCACTTCGTTTGGGTCTACCGGAACTGCGATGCCGTGTTCGCCGCATCTGACGCCATGATCGGTGTGCTCGCCGATGCCGGAGTGGATGCAGTGAAGACACCCCTCGGGGTCGACGTGGAGCTGTTTCATCCCGCCAGGCGTGATGATGCCTTTCGACGAGACCTGGGCGTCAGTCCCGGCGGAATCCTTGTCACCTATGCTGGCCGGCTCGATGAGGAGAAGCGTATCGGCATGCTGCTGGAGGCCTTCCGGAAGGCGATGCCACACTTCGGCGGCTCGTTGCTCATCGTCGGCGATGGGCCCTGCGGCAGCGTGGTCGATAGTGCGGTCTCAACCTGTCCCCGGATCAGGCGCATACCATACCAGCACGATCGGCTCCAGCTCGCCCGGATCCTCGCATCGGCTGACATCTATGTCACCGCCGGCCCGTATGAGACCTTCGCCCTTTCGGTAGTCGAGGCCCAGGCATCGGGGCTGCCCGTCGTCGGGGTCAAGGCCGGGGCACTCATTGAGCGCGTACCAAAGAGCCTCGGCCTCCTCGGCGAGGTTGACTCGGCGCACGACATAGCCGAGAACCTCATCGCCCTCTCGTGCAATGGGATGCGTGACAAGGGCAGGGCTGCTCGCGGTATGGTTGAAGCCACGCTCTCCTGGCAGACCTCGCTCAGCCGTCTGGTACGGACCTATGAGGATCTCCGGTGCCCATAGCCCATCGGCGCCGAGAAGCTTCGTGAACGAGTCGGCGTGCTCGCCGCCCCTGCACCCCAGGGAGGCTGCATTCGTTGTCCCGCAGGGTCCGAACCTTGATGGCGGCCGCATTCGAACCATCGTCGCAACCTTGACGGTTCTGATTCCCGCCGGTGTCGTGCTGAATCTGGCCATTGGCGCCTATTCGTTTCCGACCCCGTCCTTCTTCGTCCACCATATCAGGGGGGGCTATCTCTGCGCGGCGATTCTCCTGGG
>JAFGKV010000177.1 GCA_016928395.1 Candidatus Fermentibacterota bacterium
GAAACGCTGTAGCCACCAAGCTCTGGGGCGTGTAGCATCTCTCATACGCTATCCACCATCATTCGCTCACCACTCCTCGCGACACGGATCGTCGGGGAGCGCGGAGGTCGTTCGTATCAAGGATGATGGTGACCGGTCCGTCGTTGACCAGTTCCACTTCCATGAAAGCCCCAAACACCCCGGTTGCAACATGGTGACCCATGGTGCGAAGGGTCTCGGCGAAGCTCTCTACCAGTGGTTCGGCCCGATCGGGTGGTGCCGCGTCCACAAAGCTCGGACGCCGCCCCTTGCGGCAATTCGCCAAGAGGGTGAACTGACTAATGACGAGAATTGAACCCCCGACATCGTCCAGTGACAGGTTCATGAGGCGATTGGCATCATCGAAGATCCGCAGGGTGGCGATCCGTCGCGCCAGGGTCTGGGCTTCCTCGGGGGTGTCGCTTCGACATGCGCCCACCAGGATAAGAACCCCATGGCTGATAGACCCCCGCACCTGGCCGTCTACCCGAACCTCGGCTCGTGAAACCCTCTGAATGACTGCAACCACAGTAGATGACCTTTCGTCTCTTCCCTTCTATCCAAGGCGACCTATCGAACTTGGCGAACCACGCCTATCCACGCAAGCACTTGCCCCGGAGGATGGGTATGCCACACCTTGTCGGCAACCCGTGAACCGCAGGAGGGTTCCGTGACGCACATCAACTCTGCCGACATGACAAGTCTGATTCTTTCGTGGGCCGCGATACCATCCCCTACCGGCGAAGAACAGGCCGTGCTTCAGCGCGTCGAGCACGATCTTGCACGTATCGGATGGAGCACTTCACGGATACCGGTAAACGGCGACCGCTTCGACATCCTGGCAGGGAATACCTCCGGACGTCTGGTCTTCACGACTCACCTCGATGTCGTGCCGCCTCATATTCCGCCCCGCCGGGATGGACGGGTTCTTTGGGGTAGGGGAGTGGTCGATGCCAAAGGCGCTGGCGTGGCCCTTCTGGCTGCTGCAAGCACTCTGAAGGCCGAGGGACACGCGGTCTCGCTGCTCTACGTGGTGGGAGAGGAGGTTGACAGTGACGGTGCAAAGGCTGCGGCATCGTCAGGTCTGCGTTTCGACTACGTGCTCAACGGCGAACCCACGGAGAACGTGTTCGCCTCCTACCAGAAGGGAACCCTGCGCGCGACCATCCGGACTTCTGGCATCTCGTGCCACTCGGGCTATCCCGAGCATGGAGCATCGGCCATAGACCGTCTCGTCGACGTGCTGGCCGATATCCGACGGGCTGCATGGCCGGAGTCGAAACAACGAGGTCGTACTACCGTGAACATCGGGAATATCGAGGGGGGCGTTGCCGACAATGTGCTTGCTCCCGATGCAACCGCCCGTCTCATGTTTCGCACTATCGGGCCGTGCGACGATGTACTGGGCAGGCTCGAGGAGGTGGTTGGTGATCGAGCTGCTGTGGAGAGAGGCAAGGCCTCTGATCCACTGGAGCTTTATGTCCCCCCGGGGTTCCCCAGCGCGCCGGTTGCCTTCGGCAGCGACCTGCCGTATTTGAGGACAGTCGGTATCCCCATGATGCTGGGGCCGGGCTCGATCCTCGTGGCCCACGGCGACGGAGAGCACGTAGCCATTGAGGCACTCGAGGAGGCCGTGCGGAGCTATACATCCATTGGGAGAAGAATCCTCCAAGGAGACCTATGAAAGAGAAGACCCCGGTCGCCGTGTTGGGTGCCACGGGCATGGTGGGGCAGCAGCTTCTGACCATGCTGCAGGATCATCCTTGGTTCTACGTCAGCGAGATGGTGGCATCGGAGCGGAGAGCCGGCATCCCGTACGGCGAGACGACACGATGGATGGTCGATACTACGTTGCCGCCTGCCATGGCCTTACTCACGCTCAAAGGGCCGAACGAAGCGCTCGCCTCGCCCCTGGTGTTTTCCTGCCTCGGCGCCCGGGTGGCCCGCGATCTGGAGCCGGTCCTGGTTCAGAACGGGCATCTCGTGGTGTCCAATGCATCTGCGTTCAGACGGAACCCTGATGTGCCGCTTCTCATTCCGGAGGTCAACCCTGAGTCGCTTCGCCTCCTCTCCGCCCAGCGGGTGATCGGCGGCCGGGGTGGTCTAGTGACCAATCCCAATTGCGTGGTAGCGGGGCTTGCGCTGGGTTTGGCCCCCTTGCACCATGCTTTCCGGCTAACGAAGGCCACAGTCGTGACGCTGCAGGCTGTCAGCGGTGCAGGCATACCGGGAGTCGGCGCGGTCGAGCTGGTCGACAACCTCATCCCATGGATCGAGGGAGAAGAAGACAAGATCGCGTACGAGACGGCACGAATCCTCGAGGCCCCGCTCGCCATATCTGCCTCGGTGCATCGCGTGGCGGTGCTGCACGGTCATACCATGAGTGTCTCAATTTCGATGGAACGAACTCCATCCAGGGAAGACATCATCGGAGCTTGGGAAGCGTTTCGTCCTCCCGGGGATGTGGCCGGCCTTCCCACCTGCCCACTGCGGCCCATCGTCTATGTTCACGACGTGCAACGCCCGCAGCCGCGGTTGGATAGGATGGCCGGCCGGGGCATGAGCATCACCATCGGCCGCCTACGCCCTTGCCCGGTTCTTGGTTTCGCGTTCGAGCTATGTGTCCATAACCTGGTGCGCGGTGCCGCGGGAGCGGCTTTGCTCAACGCCGAACTGTGCGCGAGGAGAGGCTTGATCCCATGAGGATTATCAAAGTTGGCGGGGGGGTACTCACCGGCCCTAATCCGTTGCGGGCGCTGGTGGATCTCGTGGGCCATCGGTGCGACAAGTGCGTTCTGGTGGTCTCCGCCTTTGGCAAGACCACCAATTGGCTCGAACAGGTGGTAAGGGGGTGCGTGGGCGGTCACCAAGAGGAGGCGGTGAGTACGTTGGAGAAGGTTCTCTGGTGGCACCGGGATTTCGGCGAGGCACTGGGTCTTCCCTGGGATTCCCTTGGTATCCCTTCATACGTGGATACGGTACGACACGCCGTACGCTTCGAGGTCGGGGATTCGCCCGGACGTCTTTCGGATTCCCTGATTTCCTTGGGAGAACAGCTCTCGTCTCGCATGGTTGCCGCCTTCTTGACCGCACAGGGCATACCGGCACGGTGGGTGGACGCACGCCGCATCGTCGTCACCGACGATACATTCGGCGCGGCGCGCGTCCAGTGGAGACCGACTCAGAACGCGATACGTACCGAGGTGGGGAGTCTTGTCTCGGGCTCTATTCCCGTGGTGGCGGGTTTCATCGGGGCAACCGCAGGAGGTCAACCGACGACTCTGGGGAGGGAAGGGTCCGACTACACCGCGGCCGTCATGGGGGCGGCCCTGCGCGCGGATGAGGTGGTGCTGTTGAAGGATGTAGAGGGCGTGCTGACCGCAGATCCCGCCGTGGTCCCTGATGCGCGGCTCATCGGCCAGCTGTCGTTCGAACAGGCCGCGCGGTTGTTTCGCGCCGGCGCCAAGGTGGTACACCCGAAATCCGTCGAGCCATTGCGCCGCGCTGGCATCGCTCTGCGGGTGGCACCGTTCGGAAATCCTCGTGGCGGTACAGTGATCGGACCGGGTCGTTCGTGGGGCGAAGGAGACGTTCGAGCCATCGCCGGACGGTGCAATGGGCAGCGCGGGCCTTCTTCTGATACGCTTTCGTGTCAGATTGCTGTTCTGGGGGAGCCGCCGATCGCTTCTCTGGTGTGCCATCGGATTGAGGAGTCCGCCCGGGCGATGAACCTCACATTCCGGCGCCGCTTCGCCGCCCGCGGAACATGGATCTTGGGGGCACCTCGGGACTGGTGCGAAGAAGCCATTCGTCAACTGCACACATTCGTGGGGCATGGTGCGGAGGAATCATGAAGATCGGAATCATAGGCTATGGGAAGATGGGTCATGAGATTGAGCGCCTTGCGGCGGATGCCGGGCATGAGGTCGTCTGGCGGCTGGACCAGGCGGACAACCCCTCTGCTGCCGCTCTAGACGGTACGCGCCTGGGTTTGGTAGACCTCTGTGTCGAGTTCACCGTCCCCGCTGCTGCCGCGGCCAATGTTGGGAGGATTCTGGCTCAACGGGGCAAGGTCGTGTGCGGGACCACCGGATGGTTCGACTGCCTCGAGGCCGTCCGTGGCGAGGCCAGGGAGGGCTCGGGTTTGGTGTATGGCAGCAACTTCTCCCTGGGAGCCCATCTCTTCTCTGTCGTGGTACGTGAGGCGGCTCAGAGGTTTGCGCCCTTTCCTGAGTATGATGCAGCCATCCACGAGGTTCATCATGCCGCGAAAGCGGATCACCCTTCGGGCACGGCCAGGAACCTGGCCACCAGCCTACTGGCCGCCCTCCCGGGCAAGACGAACGCGTTGGCCGATCTGGGAGAAGGCCCTGTGGGACCCGACCGGCTGCACATTTCATCGACGCGCGTCGGTCATGTCCCGGGAGTTCATACCGTATTCTTCGATGGCCCCTTTGACACCATTGAGCTACGGCATTCCGCACGGAGCAGGGCCGGGTTCGCCCGGGGTGCGCTGCTGGCTGCTGAATGGCTTCTGGATCGGGCGGGTGTTTTCACCTTTGAGCACGTCATACAGTCTCTAGTGGAGGGAAGATGATGCCTGCATTGTCTGGATCGTTGGTTGCCCTAGTCACCCCGTTCCGGCCCGATGGCGGCCTTGACGAGCCCGCGCTCAAGACACTCGTGCGACGGCAACTTGCCGAAGGGACCGACGGGATTGTCCCTTGCGGCACCACGGGCGAAGGCGCGACCCTGAGCGAGGCGGAGACCGATCGAGTCGTCTCGCTCGTCGTGCAGGAGGTTGACGGCAGGATCCCGGTTGTCGCGGGCGCGGGGAGCAATGATACCAGAGTGGCCGTGGCCCGCGCGAAACGCATGAAGGAGTTGGGCGCCGATGCGGTGCTCAGCGTGGCACCCTACTACAACAAGCCGACGCAACAGGGCCTCTACGAGCATTTCCGGACTATCGCCGAGGACTGCGGCATTCCTGTGGTGGTTTACAATGTCCCGGGCCGCACCGCATCGAACATCCTTCCCGAGACCATGGTGCGCTTAGCTGATCTGCCGAATATCGTAGCGGTCAAGGAGGCCAGCGGGAATTTGGTCCAGATCATGGAGATCCTCTCCGGTGCGCCGGGCTTCACGGTGCTCTCGGGAGATGATGCCCTCACGCTTCCGATGCTTCTCCTCGGCGCCAAGGGCGTCATCTCGGTGGTGGCCAATGAGGCGCCGGGTCTCATGCACGAATTGGTGCGCGCCGGTTTGGAGGGCGACTGGGCGGTTGCCCGGGAGCTGCACTTCAAGCTGCTGCCGCTCATGCAGGCCAACTTCCTGGAGTCAAACCCCATCCCGGTCAAGGGGGCCGTTGCCCTCCTTGGGCTCATCACCGAGACGTATCGACTGCCCTTGGTTTCGCCCAGCCAGAAGACACGAAACGAACTCCAGAGGTTGCTCTATGTTTTGGGGTTGCTCAAGCCAGAGGGAGAAGAGTGAGCCTGGCTTCACTGAAGGCATCTGTCGAGGAGCTGGTGGCGCTGCCTGAACTGGATGAAGCCCGTCACGGCGTTGTCCTGGAGGAGTTTCTCGATGCGCTGGAGGACGGGTCCGTACGCGCCGCCGAACCGACACCTGATGGCTGGCTGGTGAATAGGTGGGTCAAGCAGGGCATTCTGGCGGCCTTCAGGATGAGCTCGACCCGGCCTGCCGGGGTGACCGCCTTCGCGACGTTTCACGACAGAGCAATCCTCCCAGCCCGTCACTTGGATGTGGTTTCGGGCGTACGGATGGTGCCGGGGGGATCGGCGGTCCGCCGTGGCTGCCACGTCGCCCGTGGCGTTACTATCATGCCGCCGGCGTACCTGAATGTGGGGGCGTATGTGGCGGAAGGAACCATGGTTGACAGCCATGCTCTGGTTGGGTCATGCGCCCAGATCGGCCGACGGGTCCATCTGAGTGCGGGTTGCCAGATCGGCGGCGTGCTGGAGCCTGTGGGGGCGAGACCCGTCATTATCGAAGACGATGTGCTGGTCGGTGGCAACTGTGGCGTATACGAAGGAATCCTCGTGCGACAGCGGGCCGTGCTGGCGTCAGGCGTGGTGCTGACGGCGTCCATGCCGATCTACGACCTCGCGCGGGAGCAGATCCTGCGCTCGGGCCCCGGTGCGCCACTGGAGATTCCCGAAGGCGCGGTCGTGGTGATGGGAACCCGGGCGATCGGCTCTGACTTTGGCCGAACCCACGGGCTGAGCCTAGCCTGCGCGGTCATCGTCAAGTACCGTGATGGGTCCACCGACGCCCGGGTTGCTCTGGAGGATGCCCTGCGGAACAGGTGAGGAGACAGGGGCTCGCTTCGCGAGCAGGCTTCAAGGTTCAGGGACACGCGGTGGACGAATGGACGGCTCGCTGCGCGAGCAATCTTCGGGGGCTCGGTATCGCTATCGGAGTCGTAATCGCAATCGCAGTCGACGAGTCGTGGAGTCGAGCATGGGTTTCGGGAACGATGGAATCGTGAGACGGGTGGGTGAAGGGATGAATGGACGATTGGACGGGCCTTCCGGATTCTGGCTTCTGGATTCCGAATACTGCGCGACGCCTACGGGCGGCGGGCAAACACAGTGATGAACGAGCCGCGGGTGGTCAACCGGCCGGCCAGGCCATAGGGCCAGGCAACGAGGCGTATGGGGAGCGACCCAATGAGTTGGGTAGCCGCCCCTCGTAGGCCGCGCGGGCCGGGCCAGGCGGCTGTCCAGAACCGCAGACTGGTGATCAGACCGCCGGTTCCTCCGGTGACACAGGCATCGCGCGTATAGACCAGATGGGCCTCCTCCAGGTAGCGGCGCAGAACCTCTCTGGGAAAGAGGAAGAGATGCCGCGGAACATCCAAGCCGGCCCAGTGGGGGCCGAACAGGCGGGCGTCCCAGCTCTCCACATTCGGCACCGTGATGACAGCCGACCCTCCCCGCCGGAGGAGTCGAGCCGTGGCGCCGAGGGTCTGCGCGGGGTCCGGCACGTGCTCCAGCACGTGCCAGAGGGTGACGACATCGAATGACTCGGGAGCGAACAGGCCGTCCGCGAAGGGTCGCTCCTCAACCCTCAGCCTGTTGACCGTGCGGGCATAGCCGGCAGCGTGGGAGTTGGGCTCAACTCCCTGGACATCCCACCCCAGGTCGCGCATGCCGGCCAGAAAGTCACCCGTACCGCATCCGACGTCGAGGATTCGGCCCGGGTGCGGCGCGACCCCGGTCACTGCCCGGCACAATCTCCTGATCCCGCGCCTTGCCTCCAGCCCCCGGAACCGGCCCCGAGACTGGGCGGGCGAGAAGCAGGTGTACTCCTGGGGATAGAACGTTGCGATCTCTTCGGGCGGAGGCAGGGGATCGAGAAAGATGAGCCCGCAGTTAGAACAGCGCAGGAGATGGTAGGTGCCTTCCCGCGGATGCATCCGGTCACGCCCTTCGTGCACAAGGGTCGCTGTGGATTCTCCGCAGAGATTGCAGGGGCGGCTGGGGGATATCGTGCTCATGGCACCCAATAAGCTCTCCACATGAGAGGAAGAAAGGCCCGAGGGAGGCGCCGGGGCACCTCCGGGGGTGGAGGGGACTGAGTGGGCTCTCTGTCTCCTTCCCCAGGAAGCCTATGCGATTGCGGAGGCACTGGCAAGGTCAAGAACTGGCAGCGGTGCTTGACACCCAGGGAGTGATCGTGCACTTCTGGCAGTGATCGTGCACTTCTGGCAGTGAGAATACGAGCCTGGTCACGTGCCCCGGTGAGACGCACCCCACGCACACAGGCGTCTCGTCAGGGAAGGCCGGCAAAAACTGGAGGAAGCGGCGTGCAGTCGGTGGCTCTGTACAGCTCAAGCTGGGCAACGCTGGGCGGAGGCGAGAAATATCTCTGTGCTCTGGCGGAGGTACTGGCGGAAAACCCGTCGCGTGAGGTTACTCTTGTCATCGATCACCCTCAGGCGGATCGGGACGCATTCGCGCGGCTGTTCGGGCTGAGCCTGGAGGGGGTTCGCATCGACCA
>JAFGKV010000178.1 GCA_016928395.1 Candidatus Fermentibacterota bacterium
CGGGGAAGCTGCTCATACTCGTCTACCGTGCGGGTCAGGTACCCCGGCGCGCTCCAGGCGGAATCGCGCACCGCGAAACAGATGTCCTGGTCGCCCGCCGACGCGTACCGGTGCCACACCACATGGATCGTGCCGCCAGGGCCCCAGGCCACGGAGGGGTCCCAGTCCACGATGTCGCCGTCGGGCTCGACCGCTTCAGGGGCATTCCAGCCATCCGGGCCGCGGAAGGCGCTCCAGATGTCGAAGAGGCCGGTCTGGGGGTTGTGCTGGGTCCACACGACGCACGGCACCCCGTTGGGTGACACGGCCAGGTCGGGGGCGTAGTGGTCGCGGGCGTCGAAGGTGAGCTGCTCGGCGGGCGTCCACCCATCGCCGATCCACCTGCTGTAGAAGAGCTGGAGCCGGCTGTTGTCGTATTCAGCCCATGCCACATGGGGAGCGGCCGAGTCGTCCATGGCGATTCGAAGCCAGTACTTGCCCGAGCCGCTGGAACTCCCCGGGTTCAGCTCCTGCTCGTGGGCCCAGCCGTCGCCTTCCCACCGGGTGTAGTACCATCCCGAGCCCTCGTAGCCCGAACGAAGCCACACGACCCAGACCTCGGATCCACATGCGGCAATCGCAGGTTGGGCATTGTTCGTATCCTCCATCTGGTCCCAGTTGACCCTCCCCTCCTCGATGTACCCGAGAGCCGGGCTCACCAGTGCAAGCAGCACAGGGATCGCATACCACCATCTCATGCTCTCACTCCTCTACCTCTCCCGGTTGGAGCGGCGTGAGCCGCGACCCTTGTTCCTGTGGGAGCCACTCTTGATCCCGCATCGCTGGATGCGGGATCAGTCGCGAGGGACTCCCGCCACACGCCGATCCCCGGCGTGCGCCAGAAGCGGCACCAATAGCTGTCAGCTGTTGGCCTCAGACTGATCACTGACAACTGACCACTGACGACTCTCCCCTCACTTCCCATACTGCACCGTGAGCACCGGCCTCAGCTGCGTCGCGTCAAGGATGCCCACCAAGGCATCCGTGTTCGGCGTGCCCTCCACCGGCATCAGCAGGAACCCATAGTTCGCCACATCGCTCGTGCCCGACACCCAATCGCGCACCAGCGTCGTCACGTTGAAGAACGGCGGGCGACGAAGCGCCACCCCCGCCGCACCATACGTGAAGTCTTCCCGATCCCAGTCCCCTCCCGGATCGTTCCATTCAGCGCCCGCGCCTGTCTGGTCCCATGACACGTCATCGCCGTTCCACGGCTCAAGCACCGGCGCCACCACGAAGCCCACATACTCGATCCCAGGCGGCAAGGTCACCTCGCCCACGATCAGTTCCGCATACTCGACCTGCATCCCTCCAGGAATCTGGCTTAGGTCGAATCTCAGTAAGACCCTCGGCTCAACCGTGGTCTCGGCATCCGCATCATTCCCCGGCACTGTCCCGTTGATCGTCGCGGCATCCGCCGGGTACAGCTCGATCGTGGTGCTCGGCTGCGCCAAGGCAACCGCCGTCCACACGAAGACCGCCACTGCAACTGCGCATATCCTGTTCATGGTCTCCTCCCCTCTCCTTATCGCATGACCACGAGCCGCTTCGACTCGACAAACGACTCGCTTACGATCCGGCACACGTACACACCCCTGCCCACCGTACGCCCTTGCGCATCGGTGCCATCCCACTCGGCCTCATGCGTCCCTACGGGCATCTCAGTCTCCACCACGGTCCGCACGAGACGCCCGGAGAGGTCGTAGATCTGCACCTTGACCCTCGCACCGAGGCTCATCCCATACTCGATCCGGAAGCTGCCTTCCGCCGGGTTCGGGAACACGCCGCGAAGTCCCGCCACCGTCTCTTCTGCCGGCCGCGGAGGCACCGGCGACCCTCCCCAGGCCGAACAGTCCTCGCTCGTGAATATCAAATACCAGAAGCTCCCACATCGCGAGGCCTGACCGCCCAGCCCGTCCCAGCAGTTGCCAAGCGCGCTCAGGCCCGGCGGGTTGGCGTATCTGCTCGTGTACTCGATGTCGCATTCGTTGTCGGCAAAGAGGTTCAGTCCATGATCACCGCTGGTGCCCGCGTCTACCCTGCCCCCGGCCCTGCACGAGATGCCGATGTTCGGCCCAAGCGGACCGCCTGCGAAGTCGTGGATGTTGCAGTGTCGGACGACAGGCTGGGAGTTGCTGCCCAATACTCGAATGCCCGCATTCAGAACCGGGGTCTGGTCCACAATGAACAGGTCCTGCAGCTCCAGGTCGCCCGCTCCCGTGTTCCTGTTGTAGTAGATGGCGCAGTCGGCATTGCCACTGAAGTTGCTGTAGGCCAGGATGGATGTCCCTCCTGACGGCGTCTCAGCCTTCAATCCGACGTCATTGTCCACGAATGTGAGATCTCGGAATCCATCGCTGTTGCTGATCCAACTCTGGTTCATGTACATGCCGACGACATTGCCGTCGAAGCTGTTGCCCCGGAACTCGGTCAGCGTCACCCCGTCGAGATACACGCCGTAGTTACACTCGCGGAAGGTGTTGTCCTCGATCACATGGGAGCCCGAGTGACTGACCAGCACACCTTTGTCGGCGTACTCGATGATGCAGTGCTCAAGATCCAGGACACTGCTCGGTCCGGCCGTGTAGATGCGAGACCATGCCCCAGGCGTATGGGCGCTTGCCGTGAAAGTGACCGGAAGGGACCCATTACCTCGCGCAACCAACCCGCCCGATACGCCAATCGATGATCCTCCGCCGAGTACCACGGTCACCCCCGGTTGGATTATCAGGTCTGCTCCGCTTGCCACAGTCAGGACTGTCCCCTGCGGTATCAGCACAGTCTGGCCGGAGAACCAGATGGTGGTCTCGGTGATCGTTCCACTGACCGGTAAGGTCGCCGACACCGCCGTCGCCGTTATCGCGTAGCTCCGCATGGGATACGAGCAGTGCACATAGCCGCTTCCCGAGGGACGCCCCCACCGAACTTCGCTCTCCATGGCGTTGACGACGACATCCACCAGGTCGATGCTGCTCCCGAACCCAGGGACATGATGATAGAGGCGCTCCGAGTATGCAGGGAACGACGACTGCGCCATGTCGATGTGCCACACATTGGTCGGGTTGTTCTCGCCGCCCGAGTAGCCGACCACGTTGGCCTGGATCAGGATGTTGTCGCTGCTGCCCCAGTTGTCCTCGTCGTGAACGTCAAAGGACATGCTCAGGATCCAATCGCCGGGAGGAACGGCCGAGACCCAGCGCGTATAGTCGGCAGCATAGATCTCGATCCCGATCGGTTCGCTCCCGTAGCCAGGTCCATCGCGTCGAAACTCGTAGATACTCCCCGGTTGACTGACGACCGTCGTATCCGGGGTCCACGCACCGGACATGGAGTCGGTCGCCGCGCTTCCGCATACGAAGTCGGGAAGATCGGGAAGATTATTGTAGGTGTTGTCTTCGTTGTCGCGCAGCCAGCCAAGGCCGGCCTGTCCCGGTTCCCGAATGCGGACATTGTCGTTCGGATACTCATACTTCGGATCGAATCCGGTTCCGTCCAGGAGATTGGCCAGAGTCCAGGCGTTGAATATCTGCCTGAAGAGGTCGCCCCCGGTCGTTCCCCACGCCCAGTGGTCCTCGGCGGCCTTCAGAAACCCGTAGAAGCCGCGAACCGGACTCCCGTCCTCCTCGGCGCGGACAGCCTTGTACAGGAGATCATCATCGATAGCCTGCGGCTCTGCGCCAGGGAAATGGTCGAATATGTACCTGCTCCAGAGATAGAAGACCCAGTACTTGGTCGTTGAGTTCTTCGTCTTGCACGTCTGGTACTCGTGCTGCTGGTCCCAGACACCAAGAGGATACGTTCCAGCCTCAACTCGGGCGATCGAGTTATTGGCGACGAGATCGTAGCGATACCATGTCGCATCCTCGTGATCGGCCCCTACATTCGTGCGCGACCGTCCGGCTGCAACCACCGCTCCCTCAGCGAACAACTCTTCGAAGAAGCCGTGGTCAAACTCGTTGTAGTCGAAATGACTCCTGATTGTGTGCTGCAACTCGTGACAGAACGTCCTCGGAGCCCTGTTGCCAATCGGCCAGTCGTCGGGAATCGCCTTGTAGAGAGGGGGGACCGGAGAAGGGTACATGATGTTGAGGGTGACGTCATTGCCTCCAGCCGTAGAATACAGATGATCCCTGAGTTTGATGTCAACGTCGGTAGCCCCCGAGGGGTACCGGAAGTTGCTGTTGTAAGGATCGTAGCTCGGGTCACCGTACACCGGCCGGATAGGCCCGGATGCGAAGTAGTTCCAGATCTCCCGGATGTCGTTGCCGTCCGGAAACCAGATCTGCTCGATGAACGTGCGGAGGTGTGCATCATCCAGCAGTGTCTCGTCATACATCCAGATGAGGCTGTCTTCGACAAACAGATTGATGTCAGCATCGAGTTCTGCGCGTATCGTATCAGCCCAGATCCCTTCGAAAAGATCATACACGTCAATCTCAATCCAGCCGTGACGCGTCTCCTCGTCCTCGGGGAATCCGCACTCGACATAGTCATCGGCAACGGCATTCCCGTGGAGCAGCACTGAAATGATGCTCAGAGTGAATGCGAGGCTTCTCATCCTTGACCTCCTTGCTTGAGCCATGATGGATACCCTCTGAATCAGGCAACCTGTCACTTGAGGACCACTATTCGCCTCTCACTGACGCAACCCCCTGTGCTAAGGTGAACCACGTATGTTCCTGGACAGACCAATTCGCCCGTGTCGTCTCTACAGTCCCAAACGAGCGCAACCTCAGTCGGTGCGTCGGATCTCCCCGAAGATAGCCGACACTCAATCTGCCTAACCCGACGACCAAGCAGGTCGAAGACAACGGTCTGATCACCAGGGCACGGTCGAGTAATCGTTGTCTTGCACCCCAGAACAACCGGGTTTGGGGCCCACCAGACATTGGGCTCGGCGGAGAAATGTTGTGAAGTAATCCCTTCCACGTGGTTGACTGAACGGCTCGTCAACACTTCGCGATCCGTGCCATCCCATCCCTCCCATACCACCCAGGCTTGACCGTCATTTGCAACCGCAAGATCGGAGTACTCATCCCTGAACCCATCGGCCGTGCTGATACGTTGTTCGGGGCTCCACCGCCCGCCGGTCCTGTGGCTGAAGTAGATTTCCTGGTCAAAGTCCCCGTATCCCCATTCCCGTCCGACCCACGAAACCCATGGCGACCCGATCGGCGCGACGCAGATATGTGCATCCGCATCGCCTGCATTCTGTCCCGCCCAGGTCGAATCCGGCGCAGTAATCCTTTCCCGTTCAGACCAATCCCCTTCTGAACAGCTGGATGAGTAGATGTCTCCTCCTTCTGACCATGCAACCCACACCTCGCCATCCGGACCGATGTCAAGCTGTGTTGCGACCTCCGCCCTCGGAAACGTATCCACAGGCGCCCATCCGTCCTCCTCCCAGTGCGTGTACAGGGAGACCGATTCCCATGTCGGAGAGCCCAATGAGCGAACCCACATTACCCATACCTCCCCGTTCTCTCCAGTAGCCAGATCCCTTCCTCCCACGTCTCCTGGGCCAGGCTCCTCGGAGAACGGCTGGGCATCGCTCCACGCGCCGGCTAGCCATCTGCTGTAGAAGAGCTCCCTACTGCCTTGATCAGGCGGCCACCACGACCAGATGAGCCAAGGAGTTCCCCACGAATCGACCTCAAGCACCGGTGACCCGGGGCCCGGCTCATCCTCGAGCTCGGGGAATACTAGCTCTTCCTGCTCCCACCCATCGCCAGCCCATCTCGCGTAGTACAGTCTGGTGCCCCCGCTCACAGCCGTGGTCCACACCACCCATACGTTGCCATCTGGCCCCACAGCTACGTCGGGGTAGACGTCGTCTGCGGAGTTGTCGGAGTTCACCCGCACGGGTAGACTCCACGCTTCAGCGTTCCAGGTTGAGGCGAGCACCTCACGATCATATCCGTCGAACCCCGTCCATACCACCCAGACCTTGCCATCAGGACCTGAAGCAATCTGGGGCAACCGATCATCATACACATCATCTAGACTGATCTGAGCCTCAGGTGTCCATTCGATCTGGGCATGGAGGGGAAGAGCATGGAAGAGAAGGGCGAGAATGGGGAGAACGGCGACGAATGGCGGCGATGGGAAACGCTTGCGCAATGCCATTGCCAGAGTCCGTTGCAGTTTCGTCGATTCGACCGGCTTCATGTCACGCGCCCCCGCGTTGAATAAACGGGTCATAGGGCCGCCTCAAAGGACACCCGCCCATTGGGGACAAGGAGAAGATGCTGATCCAGGCGTTTCCATACA
>JAFGKV010000179.1 GCA_016928395.1 Candidatus Fermentibacterota bacterium
AGGCGGCGCAGCATCCAATCTCAATCAGTGACGTGACCACCATTCCTCGAGGGCTTCATTCTACCTCAGCGCCGCGCTCCTGGAGCAAAGCCAGTAGTATGGAGCGGTGGCAGCGTTGGTCGTCGGCGCAGTAGCAGCCGACGGAGAAGTTGGTTTGGCGGGAGAGCGCGGCCAGCAGGTCGAGGACTCTGCTCTGGTCCGGCTCAGCCATTTCGGCTCTGTAACGGCGCGAGAGCACTTTCGAGTCAGCACCGGCGGGCGTACGGAACAGCTTCAGCAACTCGGCGCTCGGGGCCAAGTTGGGGAACCAGACATCGTACCAGTTCTGCGCGGCGTACTGCGTCTTTGGCACGCCCCGCGGCGGGTGCCTCACCGTGCCGATGCGAAGGCCCTCGCCCTGCAATCTAGGTGTGCCGAGGCGCACAATCCGGACTGTCATGGCATGATCCTCTCTGTGCCGGGGATCACTCCGCCTTCCATAACCGGGCCAACTCGGCGCCCCAGGCCTTGGCCCGCTCCACCTCGGCGTCGGCCAACGGCCCGTACGTACCCTTGACGAGAAACCGCTCATCCTTGGCAATCGGTTGGTACCCGGCCCTCATCAGGCTCTTGCCGATCGCCCCAGTGGCGCTTCCGGGAGACCACTTGAATCGGGTCTCGAAGGCCGCTGAGCGGCCGCTGCCCTTGGGCAGAGCGGCCAGCCATGATCGTAGCGATGGCTGGGAGAGGTCGGCTGGTCTCTGAGCATGTTTGGGGTCCCGGCCTATGCTGTTCCGCATGCTTTCGGTGGGGAGCCGGAAGCCCAGAAGTGGCGCACCTGCCACTATGAGATCTGCGCCGGCCAGTGCCTCAACTGACGCTTGGCTGGTGGACAAAGCACTCGCCTCCGCGCCAATGCCTTCCGCTATGGCGCGGGCGATGGCTGCCGTGTTGCCCCAGAGCGATTCGTAGACAACGATGGCCTTCATCGCGTGCACTCCTTTGATGGGTCAGAGTCGGGGGTTGGCTGTTGTGGCATAGCTACGCCTGCTTCCACTCCCCGACGTACTTGCAGCGCTTGGCACCCTCCATGACGCATTCCACTTCTTCGACCCGGATGACCTTTGCCTTGGTCAGCTCGGCAACGGCGTACATGTACCCTTCCATGGTGTAACAGAACTCCTTGCAGGGCGCCGGCAAGTCAGCGATATAGACGCAGGCTTCGGTCTTGCCTACCGGCTCCACCTTAAGCGAGCCGTGCGTATGCATTATCCCCCAAAGAAGCGGGCTCCTGGTCAGCATGAACTTGGTATCAAACATGCGGATGAGCGACTTGTAGTACTTGTTGATGCCGTCGGTGGCGGTGAACCTACCCATTTCGAAGAA
Source organism: Candidatus Fermentibacterota bacterium (assembly GCA_016928395.1). GTDB lineage: Bacteria > JAFGKV01 > JAFGKV01 > JAFGKV01 > JAFGKV01 > JAFGKV01. The sequence goes on from JAFGKV010000179.1 coordinate 1,366, forward strand.
GAATTCGCGAGGCTTCTTGTTGTTGGAGGATGATGCCAGGTACTTGGCAGTGGCGAGCAGGAAATCCCGGTACGTCTGTTCTGAAATCCAGTCTGAAGGCAACAGCCTCTTGCCGGAGAGCTCTTGGCTGTCGAAACTGGTGAGGATGCTTGTAATGGCAGGTTCTCCGAGGCTCTGGCTGACGAACACCATGGCGGAATTGAGGATGGATGCCTTTATCCGAGGTTCCTTTGCCATTTCCCGTCTCCCTGATGCAGTTGCTGCCAGCCGCCCGAGCGCGTCATGGGCCAGTGGTTGTCCGAATGGTATGGCCCAGCGGTGGACGATGTCAACCGCTGGCTTTGCGACTGTGCCGTCGATCCGGCCTGATTTCGAGCAGTCGGCAGCCGCACTACTTCGCCTTCCACTTCGGCGGATGCTTCTCGAAGAATGCTCCCAGGCCTTCTATTAGGTCCTCGGTCTGCAGAAGTCTGGCATGGGCCTGATCACTGCGCTTCCAACTCGCTGACTCATCACCGCCGACCTCAGCGTTGAACACGGTGAGCGCTTCGCGAACGGCCACAGGCGCATTCTCGCAGATCTTGCCCGCGAGTGCCAGCGCACTGGAGAGAGCTTTCCCCGGGTCGACCAGGGCATGAACGAATCCGAGACGCTCGGCACGCTCCGCCGTCAGGTTGTCGCCCGTGAGTAGCATTTCGCGCGGCACGTTTAGCGGCAGGAACCGCCCGATTCGGAAGACCCCACCGAAGTCCGGCATCAATCCTCGTTTCACCTCGGGCAAACCAAAGACTGCCTTGGACGAAGCCACAACCATGTCGCGCAACACAGGATCAGCTCCACCCCGCCGCCCAATGCCATGCCCTCGACAGCAGCAACCAACGGTTTGGTGCGTATCCGGGTGATGAGTCCCACTATGCCGCCGCGCTGAGTTGGCTCGGGGGGACCCTCGGTGAGATCGGCGCCCGCCGAGAAGACTGAATCGGTCCCCGTCAAAACGCCGCACCAAAGCTCGGCATCATCCTCCAGGTCATTCATGGCGGCGTTCAGGGCATTACGCTTGTGTGGCCTGAACATCTTGACGACCAGAATGTGATTATGGCGCTCCGGAAAGGATGTCAACGGGCGAGGCATCGGGAGCGGCGCCTAGCCCGTCTGGCGCAGGTCCCGCCGCTGGAAGAGGACCACCGACAGCGCGATAAGCATTATGATGATGCCGGCGAGGACGCCGGCGTTGATCCAGTCCATGCCGTTGTTGAGCGGATCGTTGCCGAGGTAGTAGTGGAAGGGAGAGGTCCTGGCCCACCCCGCGATGGTATCATTCAGTTCCGCCAGACCATTGAGAACATGCAGAACGAGGCCCGCCCCCACCGCTCCGAAAACGGCCACGCCCCTGCGTCCGGTGCCCGCGCCCAAAGCCAGCGCCAGGGCGCCGAAGACCAGCCCGACGAGTGTCTGCAGCAGGCACGCGGCTGCGATGTGTCCCGTGTGTATGCCCAGGCCGCCGAGCGCCGAACCCAGGGCGACCCCGGCGAATGTCACGAAACCCACCAGAACGGCAAAGAGTATCATGGTCCGGGTCTTCTCGAGGATGACCCTGGAGCGCTTGATTGGATTGGCGAGCAGCAGGCCCATGGTCCGGCGAGACTCTTCTCCGGCAAGCGCACCGGCCCCGATGGCAAATCGTAACCACCATGACCACGATGGGGGCCATCATCCCGAACGTCTCGATCTGGTAGAAGCCCTGGGGAGTGGAGATGTCCCCGCCGCCGAAAAGGGCCAGCATGACCTCGGGGAAACCCGAGAATGTAGTAAGGAGATCTTCAGGGATGGCGGCGTACATCGGACCGAGCATCACTCCCTGCACGAAGAACGTGTAAACGGCCACGAGAAGGAGCAGCCACTGATACTCGGCTGCGGTTTTCGCCCAGATGCTGGAGACCCGGGCCGAGCCCGCGAGGCGGCCGATGACCTTCCCGATGAGCGGGTTGGTGCGAAGGCGATCGATGATCGTGATGCCGATGGACTGGGCTTTAAGGTCGCGCCGGTTGACGCCGATCAGCGCCACGGTGGCAAAGGCAATGCACCCACCGGACAGCACGCCAATGTGTCCCCAACTGACCCCGTTGAGCAACGGATCAGCACCATTGAAGTAGTACCATGGAAAGGCCTTAACGTAGTCCCCGGCGCCTTCCACGAGGGGCAGTACGCCCACGGCGACGAAAGACAGGAGCATGACTCCGGCGGCGACTCCGGCCGCTGCCCCCTGGTTTCCGGTCCAGGCGCCCACTGCCATCGCCAGGAAGCCATAGAAGAGCGTGCTGACCACGAGATGGAAAGTGAGTGCCCCGAGTTGCAGTCCGGCGATCGAAATGCCCAGGGCCTGGGCCGAGAGATGGATGGTGCCCCAGCATGCCAGAACGCCCAAACCAGCGAGGAGCACAATCGATGCCGCCTTGGAGACGAGCAGGTGGGTCCGGCTCCTGGGGTTGGCCAGCAGCAGCGCGATGGTTCCCGCCCGCTCCTCGCCAGCGATGGAGGCCGCCCCCATGCCGAGGGCGATCGCCGCGAACGTCATCGACCCGTACGAACCCATGTGCGCGTTGATGGCCAGGCTCGCCACCTCTGCGTTCTCGGGGATACCCAGCATGGAGCGGTAGATTTCCGGCAGCGAGGTGTAGAAGCTGAGATCGATCTCCCGGTAAGCCCACATGGACAGCAGCAGCATGGCGGAGAGGCTGGCGATGGCAATGACCCATCCCCTCCAGTTGTCCCGGAGCGTCTTGGCGAGCACGCTGGCGAGCATCACGTACTTCTCTCCTCGTCACGGTAATAGGTGAGGAATATCTCCTCCAGGTCGGCTTCCTGGGTACTAATGTCGACGATGGTGTGGCGCTGCACCACCGCGTTCAGCAGCGGGCCCATCTCGCCATCGAGTGATAGGAGGACACGGTGCTTGCTGACCGTGATATCACGAACGCCTGGCACGGACCCGAAGACGGCGGCATCTGCCGGGGAGTCAAGCTCGAGGTCAATGCGGCGCATGGCCTTCGAACGGAGACCGGAGACGGTTTCCACGGCGGCCAGGCGGCCGCGCCGGATAATCCCGACGCGGTCGGCAACGTGCTCCACCTCCGACAGGGCATGGCTGGAGAGGAATACGGCGCAACCGTTGGCGGCGGCCTCGCGCAGCATCTCTTGGAACTCGCGCTGCATCAGCGGGTCGAGACCCGCGCTGGGTTCGTCGAGAATGAGCACTTCGGGCTTGTTCATGAAGGCCTGGATGATGCCCACCTTCTGCCGGTTGCCCGAGGACAGGTCACCCACCTTCTTGTTCAGGTCGGAGTGAAGACGCTCAGCAAGCTGGTCCACGCGGGACCAGTCCACGCCGCCCCTGAGGTTTGCATAATAGGTCAGGGTCTCCCGGCCCGTGAGGTTGGGGTACATCGCCAATTCGCCGGGCACGTAGCCGATGTGCCGGCGGATCTCCACGGACTTCTGATGCGTGTCCATCCCGACGATCGAGGCCCGCCCGGCGGTGGGCCGGATCTCGTCGAGCAGCGTTCGGATTGTGGTCGTCTTGCCGGCGCCGTTCGGGCCCAG
>JAFGKV010000180.1 GCA_016928395.1 Candidatus Fermentibacterota bacterium
CGCGGAGAACTTCGGGTACAAGTACAAGTCGAACCAAGGGGACACGGCTCGGGTGATCAATGAGGTGGTGTGGAACGGGGAGATCGACACGCTGTATGTGCAGCGGGGCCCCTTGCCGGAAGAGCCATGGTCAGAGTATCCCAGGCGCGGCACAGACTGCGACTCCAACTACATCGCGGATGAAGGGGTGTACCTGGCGCGGCTGGAGGTGGATGAGTTTGCGGATCCGGGGTTTGGGGCGGATGACACGCTGAAGCTGGAATCCACGAAGGCGATCGTGGTAGACCGGTCTGCCCCGTACGTGAAGAAGCTGGAGCTGTGGAACATCTGGCCGGGGGGAGGCGGGCCGGATACGACGATCATCCGGAAGGCGAAGTGGATCGACCATCCTACGGCTCCTGCGCTCCGTCAACTGGAGATCGAGACGCAGAACCCGATGAGTCTCGACACACTGGAAGTCGCCATCACCTTCGATCAGACTATGTGTCGCGACTCGCTGCAGATCAAGTATCGGCTGCAGAAGGAGGGCGGGCCTGCGTGGGCCATGAACATCGTGCGGTGGGACAGCATCGTGTACCCTGACGACGCGGTGGTGGCGCGGAGTGCGGTGGTGTGGACGGGCACGCTGCGGAGTGTGTATGCGGGGGAGTACGTGGTGGAGGTGCGAGGGTATGACACGGCCTTGAATAGGCTGGATGCGGATCCCTCGACGAAGGCGCAGCGAGGTGTCGGAGGGGCCTGGGAAGGCTACGAAGAGGGAATGAGAGATACCCCGCCATGGACAGACTGCAACCATAGCTTCGTGATCGAGCGCTGGCGCGACGTGTTGCTGCACATGGACGTGAGCGCGAGCGTGACGAATCCGGAGACCGGGGGGTGGGCATCGTCGGCCTACCACATGGCGGACAGTCTGCTGGCGCGGATAGAGCAGGATCATATCGACAGCGGGCGAGCTGACATGTGGCGGGCGGGGGTGACGCGGTACTTCGGGCACACGGATGGGAACTCGTGGGCGGTTCAGCTCTTGGCTGATGTGAGCCCGAACATCGAGTCGTCGCGGATCGCGCTTCAGCTTCTGTGGGTGGGGACGCCCTGCAGCAGCCAGGGGGAGCCGTTGGACAGCGTGGTGGCATACCTGGAGGATCCGGGGAATCACAGCATGCCGCGGCAGGTGGTGCTGTTCACGGACGGGGAGATGAACCGAGGGGTGTCGCGGGCGGAGCAAGAGGAGCTGTGGGTGAGGGCAGCGACGGACAGCACGTTCGGGTGCGGGACATTTTTGTATGCGATCATGCCGGAAGCGAAGGCGCATCTGTCTGAGGGGATGTGCGCGGCCGTGGTGAGGAGCGGGGGCAGTTACCTGACGATCCCCGAGGGTGACATGATTGCGGGCTATCCCGGAGGGGTGTTGTACGAGGACCTCGTGCACAACAGCCGGATCTACGGGGCGCAGGGCGAGGGCGTGGTCACGCGCTCGACGCACTGGTTCAGGGTGGATGGGTTACGCGGGAGCCTGTTTCTCCTGGGGTCATGGGCCCCGTGGGGCTTGCAGTTGGCCCAGGGAGAGGTGGTCTGTGGAGGGCTGCCGAGGTGTGGGGAGTGCGGAGGCGAGGGGGTGACGCAGGATGCGGAAGCCCCGGTTTCAAAGGAGGAAGCCCCCGCGGTCGAGGCTGCGGGCATGTCGACCAGAGACGCGGAGGTGGGAGGGGGAGGAGAGGCAGATGATGAGGAGGAGGCGAGGGAAGACGGCATGCCGCGGCTGAGCATGACCCTGTACGATGCGGAGGGGGCGAGTGTGCCGCCGACGGGCACGATAGGGGGCAGCCTGGCATGGTGGGAGCTGAGCCCGACAGACGCGGACACGGGGCTGTGGCGCGTGGAGGTGAGCGGGGGGTCGGGTCCGTATGACCTGCGGGTGAGCGAGCGGGGCGGCGTGCGGATCGAGCTGGCGGGGAAGCGGCTGGCGGGGGTGAACATGGGATGCGACGTCAAGGTGTGCGTCGAGAGCGAGTGGCCGGTGCAGAGCCCGAGTTGGAGCCTGGTGGATGGCGAAGGCGCGACAGTAGCCGGCCTGAGCTTGTTCGATGACGGGCTGCACGGCGACGGCCTGTCGGGAGACGGGGTCTGGGGGGGAGCCCTGGCGGGGGTAGCCGAACGAGGGCTGTACCGGGTGCGGCTGCGGGGCGAGGTGAATGGGAGACCGATCGAGCGGGTGACGGGCGAGGGGTTGTGGGTGACGGAGCCTGAGTTCGAGTTCCTGACGCCGGCAGGGATCGACACGGTGGAGGGGTACTACCTGATCACCTGGGCGGACAGCAGCGAGTTCGCGGCCCAGATAGGGCTGTACTACGACACGGACAGCCTGGGAGCGGACGGGGTGCTGATCGAGGGGGGCATCGAGGAAGATGCGGACGGCACGGGGGATGAGTACCTGTGGAACACGCTGTCGGTGCCCGAGGGGAGGTACTGGGTATATGCGGTGATAGTGGATATGGTAGGGCCTGGGCGGGTCGTGTACAGCCCCGGGAATCTCGTGCTGAGGCGGGAGTATCCGGCGGGATGGCCAGCAGAGGTGGGAGGGGTGATCCGGGCGCCGGTGACGGTGGCTGATCTTGATGGGGACGGGACGGCGGAAGTGGTAGTAGGCGCCCTTGACAGTCTCTTGTACGCGTTCCAGCACGATGGCACGCATCGACCCGGGTTTCCGGTACCGTGTCAAGGAGCGATCACCGCCGGGGTTGCGGTGGGCGATGTGGACGGAGATGGGTTGAAGGAGATCATGGTAGCGACCGGGGACTATCTGGGGCCTGCATGGGTGTGGGTGCTGGACGATGGGGGGAATGTGAAGACTGGATGGCCGGTGATGACGACGCAAGGCACGAAGGGCACGCCGCTCGTGGTGAACCTGGTGGGGCCCGCGAACAGTCCCCCGGAGATCGTCGTGGCGGGGTACGATAGCCTCGTGAATGCCTGGACCGGGGATGGGAGCCCGGTGCCTGGCTGGCCGGTGCGGCTGAGCGGGATGATCCAGAACAGCTCGCCAGTGGGCGGCGATATCGACTGGGACGGGCAGGACGAGGTCGTGGTGACGCGGACTCAGGGAGAGCCGATGACGCAGGGAGCGATCGTGGCGATAGAGACAGACGGCACGATCAAGTGGGAGAAGGCGATGCCGAGCTATGTGTGGAGTACGCCGGTTTTGTGGGATGTGGACAGAGATCGGAAGCCGGAGGTGATCGTGGTGACCTCAGGAGCTACAGGGCGGCTGTATGCGCTGAACGGGGAAAACGGGAGCGATGCGCCGGGATGGAGCGGGGGAAAGGACATCGGGCAAGGGTCATGGGCATCGCCTGCGGTGGGGTATCTGAATCAGACGGACGAGCCGAGGATCGTGGTGGTGAACGGGCAGGGCAGAGTGCGAGCATACAGCAGTACAGGGGATAGTCTGGCGAATTGGGGGGACGACGTGACGAACTACCTGGTGAGGACCGCGCCGGTGATTGCGGACATCGATGGCGACATGATGACCGAGATCCTGCTGGCCGCGAGGTATCGGCTGTACGTGCTGGCGGGGGCTACGGGGGACACGATCAGCCTGTACACCAAGCCGCTGGAGACCGACACCTACTCCACGGTCGGTGTCGCAGACCTGGACGGGGATGGCGATCTGGAGATAGTGGCGGCGGACGGAGCGGTGATTCGGTGCTGGGACATCGCAGGGAGCGTGTGGGCTGCGGGGCAGGAGTGGCCGCAGTTCAAGCGGGACGAGGGTAAGACGGGCCGATATCGGGAGAGCGCAAGTCCCCAGGCGCCGGCAGTGGAAACCATCGAGGTGGTGGGGCCGGACAGCCTGCGCATACGGTGGGGAACAGTGCACAACGATGTGTACGGGCGTCCGGAGTGGCTGCGGCGCTACCGTGTGTATCGGGGAAGCGCACCGTACCAGGCGACCTGGGGCACGCAGGTAGGGCTGGTGAATGCGCCGGACACAACGCTTGTGGAGCTGCCGGGCACGGTGAATGATCCGACTCTGAGCAGCTACTACCGGGTTCGAGCTGAGGACCTGTACGGGAACCAGTCAGCGCTTTCTGACGAGACCGTGGGGGAGTTCGAGCGGAGCACCGGGGCGGCGAAGGGGAAGGAGAAGGTGGGAGCGACCCGGCGATAGGGACTCGCGCCCTGGCCGACCCGGATGGACTCGCCGGCCGTCGGGTGGCCCCAATTCACTCTCGGCGCGGTTTGGCAAAGACCTGACAGCGGTTCAGGGAATCCAGATACACATCCACAGCAAGATCAAGCCCCACATCCGCCATGACCTCAGGGTAGGTGCCACGCCAGTTGTGCGAATCTCGTGCGCCGAGCACGGTCAGTGACCAGATCAGGGAGGTGTACCCGATTCGAGGCCGGCTCCATTCCACGAGGGCGAGGAAACCACCTGGGCGAAGGACGCGGGCAGATTCAGCCAAAGTGTGCGTCAGCTCGTCCTCGGGGAGAGCATGGAGTACCTGACTGATGCCGATGGCGTCGATGCTGTTGTCCTCGAAGGGCAACTCTCGAATCGAGGCCTGACGCAGTTCGATGGGAACCGAAGACGCCGTGACCTTCTCCCGAGCGCGTCTGAGCTGGCGCTCCGAAAGATCAATGCCCACAATCCGTCCCTGACCACTCATTCGGTCCGCGAGAGCCAATGATAGCGATCCCGTTCCACATCCCAGGTCGAGCACGGTCATACCCGGCTGGATCGGCATCGCCCATGCCGCACGCCGATAGTAGCCAGGACCGTATCCGGTCAGTCGCGCTGCAAGATCGTAGATCGCACCACTGAGGAATCCGTCGAAGCTCTCCCGTATCTCATGCATGGGAGCTCCAGGCAGGTCGTTCCCTTTCGCTTCTCTCGTCACTCTCTCGCTCTCTCTCCTCTTTCTCGGACCTCTCAGGCAGGCATGCCCAAGAGGATCAGCAGAGCGATGATCATGCCCATGAGGCTGGAGCCGGCGATGCCGGCAGCGCCGATCACGAACTGGTATTCATCCATCTGCTTCGGTATGGCGAGCTTGAGGATGAAGTAGATGGCTGCGCCCAGAAAGATCGCGAACGAATAGCTGAAGGGGATGATCATGGCCACGCCGATACCCACCGGGGAGGGTATCCACGTTCGTACCTTCGCATTGTTCTCGAGGATGCCCAGGAGCACGCCGAGCCCTGCGCCCATGAGCATGGCGGTCACCGCATAGGCGGGCAGCGCGCCAAAACCTTTGGCGAACAGCTCTGCCAGGGCCGCGAAGCGGAAGGCCGAGGGGGCGGGCATGAGCTCAGTACCCAGCTCGTAGGAGTGAAAGATCAACAGTAGCATGGGCACGGCCACCGCAGACCCGACCAAGACGCCCCAGATCTGCGCCATCACCTGCCGCTTGGGTGTCGCGCCGACAAGCCACCCAGTCTTCAGATCCTGCATCATGTCGCCAGCCTCGGAGGCGCCAGCCCCGGCCACGCCGGCCAGAGTCAGATTCGCCTGGATGTTGGCAGGCATGATTGCGCCGACGATGAGCTGGTTCATGCTGGCGAAGGCCGACACAGGATTGACCTCGGTCTGGCCGATGCACCGCACGGCGATGGCGGCCATCACAAACGAGAGCACTATCGAGAGCATGGTCAGCCACCAGGGGATGTGAAAACCCAGGGCCATGACCATGATGCACAGAAGCGATGAACCCAAGACCCAGAAAACCCAGGTCTTGAACCCCATCTCCAGGGCATCGTTCGCCCCTCCCTTGCCGATGGCCATCATGGAGCGGAAGGTGCCCGCCACAACCCGCCATTTCAAGGCCAGCGCGGTGAGGCCGGCGGCAATCATGATGGTGACGCCGGGCCACATGGTCCAGGCCATGATGGGGCGATAGGCTGAACCCGCTTCGGGCAGGATCACGATGCCCTGGTTCACCAGAACGGGCCCCAGCACCGGCCAGGCGATGATGGCTCCCAGCAGGAGCGAAAGGCCGATGCGAACGCCCACGAGGAAGCCCGCCCCGAGAAGCAGGGGATCCCATGCCATACCGAGAACGAGCCGGTTCGCGGCGATGCCGGCCCACTCGCCGGCCTGCAGCGAGACCCCGGTCATGATCCGAGGAACGCCTTCCTGGAGCCACTTGATCAATGCGGACAGTAGCATGAAGCAGCCCAGAACGCCGCCGTGCTTCTTGGCCTCCTCACCCTTGCCGTGAAGGTTGCGCATGATCTCCGCGCAGGCCGTGCCCGAGGGGAAGCGCAGCTTCTCCTCAACCACGACTTGCTTGCGCAGCGGGATGGCGAAGAACACGCCGATCAGCGAGGTCGAGAAGACGTAGAGCATGACCTGCCACCACGTCATGGCCCGCGGAATCGTACCGGCGGCGGCCATGATCACGAAGGCTGGTACGACGTTGACGATATTGCCGATGGAACCGGCTGCCGACCCGACTGTCTGCGTGATGTTGTTCTCAAGAATGGAGTAGCGCGACTTCAAGGCCTTGAACACCACCAGGCCCATGATGGCGGCGATGATGGAGCCACCTTCTCCGAAGCCCGTCTTCAACCCCATGTAGATGTTCACTGCCACCAGCAGAATGCCGATGGCGCAGCCGACCAGCATGGCACGGAGCGTGTACTCAGGCATGCGGTCGCCCTGATAGACGTTGGTCCTCCAGTATTCTTCGGTCCACTGGTCCGGCGGGGCAAGATGATCAGTCGGGATCGGTCGACTGGATTCCGGCATCGTGACCTCCTGCGGCATGGGGAGCGGGTCTCTGAGCTATCCGTCGGCTGAGTTACACCCCGGCGGGGCTATCGACAAGTCTCGTGCCCCGCAGCCGGATGACGCCGTTGACGGCATGCCCCCCCGGTGCGTACCCTGTGCGCGAACCGCTTCGTTGAATCACCGATTGGCCCACGGAGACACCATGCCCCCTCCCCTCATGCTCATGGCTGACAGCCACGGCGCCATGTTCGAGCATCCCGAGGTTCTCATGGCGGGAGCCAGCGGCACGCATCCGGTGGCGCCGTCTTCCTCCACGATCCGGCCGGTTCCGGCCTATACGAAGCTGTTCTTCCTTCCCGGCTGCGCTCCCGTGGGGCTCGACCCATCAACCGGGAAGCCGGTCACTGTGCGGTCATTTCGCGGGCGACGCGTCTGTGCGGTGGCCTCGTTCCTTCCACCCGGGCATCTGCGGTTGCTCCTCCCCGCCGCCTTGCCTGCGCCCCGTACTGCGGCCTTTCCGTTGTGGGCCTACTCGGCCGTAGGGTGGGACGGAGGCATGGTCGCGCCCTATGTGACGCTGGATGCCACACCTCGATGGAGCCCCGAGAACTACGACGACAGAGATCTTCTTCCCACCATCGAGCCGCTTCGGCGTGCCTTGCGCCCGAACCGACTCCTTGACCATCTGGTGCGTTGCGCCACGGAGTATCATTGCTTTGCCGCCAAGAATCTGTTCCTGGGCCGGTGGGAAGCCCCCCTTCCGGTGAGCAGGCGCTGCAATGCGGCGTGCTTGGGCTGCCTCTCCCTTCAGCCACCCGATGGATGCGCCCCCTCCCACGACAGGATCGCTTTCACACCTACCGTCGATGAGGTAGCCCGCATTGCCGTTCACCATCTCGATCAGGCCGAAGACCCTATCGTAAGTTTCGGGCAAGGGTGCGAAGGGGAACCGTTGACCGAGGCGGACCTTATAGAGGAGAGCATCTATCGGATCCGGGCATGCACTCTGCGGGGCGTCGTCAACCTGAACACCAATGGCTACAGCGCTGAGCTGCTTCGGAGGCTGGTCACCGCAGGGCTCGATTCGGTACGCGTCAGCATGGCATCGGCCAGGCCTGATGTGTTTGCGGCCTATCACAAACCTGCGGGCTTCTCACTGGCCGACGTAGAGGAGGCTGTGACCGCAGCCGGGGAATGCGGTGCGTTCACCATGCTGAACTATCTTGTGTTTCCCGGCGTCACCGATCAGCCCGAGGAGATGGAGGCGCTCATCAGACTGGTCCGGGCCACAGGGATTCGCTTCATTCACTTGAAGAACCTCAACATTGATCCCTGGTTTTATGTTGCCCGAATAGGAGCAAATCTCTGGTCCCCGGGAGTCGGCATGGAGCATTTCGTCCAAGAGCTGCGGGCCGAGTTGCCAGGGGTCGAGCTGGGATACTTCAACCGGTGGGAGATCTCCCCCGGTGTCCGGGGGAACAAGGCCATGGAGGATGCTGATGGGTGACATACGAGATGAACTGCTCAAAGCCGGCCTGATCTCCGAGCGGGCATCCCAGGAGATCGCCCGCGCCCGTAGGGCCGAGCGCCGACAGGGGGAATCATCGCCCGATGGTCTCCCGGAACCGGCCGACAGCCGTGCCGCCGAGGAACCTGGACAGGAGCCCGGGGCTCTGGTAGTCCCTCCAGTGGAGATCATTCGAAAGGGGATGGTGACCCCGGCTCCCGGGAACAAGCGGTTTCATTTCGTGGATCGTTCCGGGCAGATCCCGTTTCTTGAACTGGGCGAAGACACCCACCGGAAGCTCATCAATGGGGTTTTGGCTATCGTCGAGTCATGCGGCGCAACCAGCGACGAGTTCGTGGTGGTAACGGAAGACACCGCCCGATCCTTGGCCCGCAGAGCCCCTGACACGATCCGCTTCTGGAACAGATGAGTGCAGTCGGCCCGCCCGAGCATCCAACGGCGCCGGACCACGCTGCGAGGGAAAGGCGAACGGCGAGGACGATAGAGAGGTGAAGAAGTAAGGGGGTGAAGAGGTGAAGGAGGGAAGAGGCCGTCTCCTCACTCCTCAGGCCTTGCCCTGGGCTACGGACTGAGAACTGACAACTGCGAATTGCGAGCCACGCGAAGCTGACTTTGAACACGCACCCCACGCGACGGAAGCGAGGACGAGATGAAGATCCTGTGCTGGAACGTGAACGGTATCCGCGCTATCCATGGCAAGGGCTTCACGGAATGGCTCCTCCGGGAAGGGGCGGATGTGGTCTGCCTGCAGGAAACGAAGGCCCATCCCTCCCAGCTTGACCCTTCGCTCATCGCGCCCGCCGGCTACCGATCGTGGTGGTCTTCGGCGGAGCGCAAGGGCTATAGCGGCGTCGCGGTCTACTCCAAGACTGAACCCCTCTCCGTTACCGAGGGCCTGGGGATCGAGGAATTCGATCGCGAGGGCAGAACTCTGGTCGTGGACTTCGGCGGGTGTGTTCTCCTCAACCTTTACTTCCCCAACGGAGGAGATGAGAACCGCCGGGTACCCTTCAAGCTGTCTTTCTGTGACGCGCTTCTCGAAAAGGCCCATGGGCTTCGCAGGGCCGGGCGCTCTCTGGTGATCTGTGGCGATTTCAACACAGCCCACAAGGAGATAGATCTGGCAAGGCCTAAGGAGAATGTCACCAACACGGGCTTTCTTCCCGAGGAGCGGGCATGGATCGATCGGTTCGTGGCCCACGGATTCGTGGATACGCTCCGGGTGTTCCACCCCGAGCCGGGGCAGTATACCTGGTGGGACTACAAGACCTATGCCAGAAAGCGGAACGTGGGCTGGCGCCTGGACTACTTCTTCGTCTCAGAGGATCTAATCCTCCATCTGCGGGAAGCCTTCATCCAGCCCGAGGTCATGGGTTCGGACCACTGCCCCGTGGGCATCGTCCTTGCCGACGAGGCCATGAGTCCCTCCCGGTGAGGCCCTGGCCGCTGGTGGCCTTGGCTTCTTCGCGTTCCCCCGACGGTGTTCCCTCACCGGCATGTCGTGCAGTCAACTCAGGGCGTCCAACGTTGCCAGCGAATCAGGACCACACGCACGATGCATGATCGAAAACCCCTTCCATGCGGCGGGTCGCTGCATGGCTTACCTGAACCCGAATCTCCACTATTCTAATATTAGAATAGTCGTCATCTCTCTTGTGCCTTCTGGAGGATCGAGTCTCTCATTGCCTGATGCACCGGGTCCTTGTCGCGTTTGAGGAGGGATACGATGACCAGCACCGTCGAGTGGTCCCGCGGGAGCAGACGAGCGCACATCGAGAAGGATCGCCAATTCCTATGGCGAGAGGACACCGTGGCTCTGATTGCCCGCTGGGTTGGACTAAAGCCCGGAATGAAAGTGGCAGATGTCGGGTGTGGGCTTGGATACTTGGGATGGACCTACTGGGAGTTCTTCGGCTGTGGTGGGTCGTACCTCGGGCTTGACCTGTCGGTCGATCTCGTGTGTCAGGCGGCCGAATCCTCTCGGCGCTGGGCGTTGCAGGGCCAGGCACGATTTGCGGCGGCCGATGCCTATCATCTCCCGCTTCCCAGCGGGCAGGTTGATTGCACCATGTGCCAGACCACGCTGATGCATGTGGAGCGCCCATCAGAGGTGATGGCAGAGATGGTGCGAATCACCAGACCGGGCGGAATCGTTCTGTGCAAGGAACCCGATAACCTTGGTTCGTGGGCAAGGAGGACGCATTCCTCGCTCCCTCCGCAGACTCTTCGGGAGCAGATGTGGGCAGGCCGGATGGGGTCGATCTACGCCGAGGGGCGTCGCCGGCTCGGTCGCGGAGACATGGGGATCGGGACGAAGGTGCCGAAGATGATGGCGGATCTTGGTCTGGTGGACATCGACGCCAGGGCAAACGACCTGGTGTTCCTCGTGCTGCCGCCGTACAAATCGTCCCGCGAACGCTTCTGGATACACCGAGCCCAAGAGCGCCTGCAGGATGATCGGGCGATGCAGGAGTGGGAGCGCGACTTCAAAGAGTGTTTTCTGGCGGGAGGAGGATCCCGGTCGGCCTGCGATAGATATCTGCGTCACTGCCGCGAGCAGCGCGGAGTGACGGCCGAGCTTCACCGGACCCAGGTGGAAGATGGCAGCTACTTCGCGTGCAGCGCGTTGGGAGGGGCGTTTTTCTGCGTCAGAGGCGTCAAGCCGGCTCCGTAGGCAGTTTGGTGTGCAGACGCACAGGCACTTGATCGCCCCTGAAGGCCGAGCGACTCTCCGTTCCAAGGGCGATGAACGGGAGGGGGTACTCGCCTTTGTCCTCGCGTTCATCGGGGGACTCATCTCGATGAGATCCGGCCTCATGGTTGGCGCCGGGCCGCACGCCATAGAGCTTGGTCCAGCACCGCTGTATGCTGGCGGCGTGGCAAGAAGACGGGATACTCTCAATCCTGAGAAGTGTGAGCGTGGTCGCCTCAGAGGCCCACTGACCTGGGATAGTGGGGCAGAGGGCGGCCGATCGCCGCCCTCTGGGATTATTATCGCGCAACGAGAGGGCCCGGCAGCGGAAACGCGGCGTCTTCAGGCTCCTCGGAAGGCTGGGCAGGGTCAGTCGTCGGAGTTCTCTTCATCGTTGCCAGTGCTGGGGCCAATACCGTCTCACGGAGAGCCGGGTAGTCCTGCGCCGACGCTTGGAGCAGTGTGATGAAGACGGTGCCATCCAGTTCCGTCAAGGCGGCCTCGATCACCAGGCGGCCGAGGCCCCAGACGGTCGGCTCAGCCCGGTAGAGGTCCCACGCGCACCACTCAGTCCTGCAGCATCCGGCTGGCTCCATCAAGGCGCCGAACGAGGGGAGCGTCGCAACGATTTCGTCCGGCGTCATGCCTGGGGCACATCTCCGCTGGATGAAGGTTGAAGGGTCATCTGTGCCGGGAGCACGACGGTAGACGCGGGGCGGGTATTCCGTCCACCCGCTTGGACGCGCAGCGATCACACCGAGTTCCTCATCGACAACAGCCGTGATCCCGGAGCCTCTGGCCTCTGTAGGGAATGCCGTTATCAGGCTTACGAGCGCGAGACCTGCGCACATGCGGAGTGCTGATGTGTGTGCCATTGGGGTCACCCTCACCTTTCGAGTTGTGCGAGAGCCGCCGTGGTCCGCGGATTCCTTCACACCGCGGAGTCCCGACCAGCGGTCACATTCCTTTGGGAGGGCGCCGGCTGCCATCCCGCGCAGCCTCGCCAATCCGGCAAGGCCGCTACAGCAGTGAGCTCACCTTGTTTGACGGCTCCCGCGGCCGAAAGGTTGCATGGTCGGCTCTCGAGGCGGCCGGCGTGAAGCTCGCCTCCCCTTCATTCCCTTGTCTCGTACCGTACAGCCTGCCATCTCCCTACTCCATCCTCCCGACCACCCCCGTGGGAGACCTCTCGTGTGGCAGATGTCGACGGGCAGCACTCAGTTGACGGAATGGGGTTCAAGGCCATGTTCCTGCACCAGCCCATCAAGGGTACCCGAAGACGCTCAACACGTATCTGATTGGAGCGGGCCGGGTGATTGATCTGGCTGAGAACCGGCTCCGCGGCGGGCGCCGGAATCCGGACGGTGGTGTACGAGTGTGGACAGCCCAAGACCTCATGACGCCATTTTCCCAGACGGCGACGCAGAGGTCGTACACGCGCTTTGCCCGTTGACTTCCCTGTGGCACGGGCATTGCGTCATTATGTCTAGCCGACATGCTTCGGCCGTCGCCTCGAAGACGGGGCAGCACGCCGTCATACCCAGCCGTCATTCCCACTAGATTGAGGAGTGCGTCATGAAGAGATACGTGATTGCCATGTCCTGCGTGGCCCTTTCAGCCCTGTTCGGTGCATCAGCTGCCGACCCAGGCCCCCAGAGCGATGTGCACGTGAGAACTCTGGCCAATGGTCTGACCGTGGCGGTCAGGGAGCACCGTGCGGTGCCCGGCGTCAGCATCAGGATCTATGTCAAGGTGGGCAGCGCCTTGGAGGAGGAGTACCTGGGGTATGGCGTCAGCCACTACTGCGAGCATCTGGTCTCCGGCGGCACGACAACCCTGCGCAGCGAGGAAGAGATCGATCGGACGGTGCAGCTCATGGGCGCCCAGAGGAACGCCTACACCACGACGGATCACACCTGCTATCATGCCTACTGTGCCGTGGACCACTGGGAGGGCATGCTCGAAGCTTTGGCGGAGTGTGTCATGCACTGCGCCATGGCGCCCGAGGAACTGGCCCGGGAGAAGGGTGTCATCACCCGCGAGATCAACATGGGCGAGGATGAACCGGGCCGGGTCATCCACAAGCTCCTGATGAACACGGTGTATCCGAACTCCCCTCTGGGCATACCCACCATCGGGTATCGAGACCTGTTTTCCCGCCTGACCCCAGAGGAGGTGACCGCGTTCTACCGCCGGCACTACACCCCGGGCAACACCGTGGTGGTGATGGTCGGCAACCTGTCTTTGGACGCGGCGGTCGCCAAGGTGGAGGAACTGATGGGGGAGTGGCCCCGAGGCCCCCTGTTCAGAATTCCTTTGGCCGAGGAACCGCCCCAGACATCTGTTCGGAGGGTGAGCAGGGAGTGGCCGGGAGACATCGCGTATCTGAGAGTGGCCTGGCCCGGCATCACCTTGACCCATGCCGACTTATACCCGCTGGACATGGT
The DNA here is from genome assembly GCA_016928395.1 of Candidatus Fermentibacterota bacterium. Classification (GTDB taxonomy): domain Bacteria; phylum JAFGKV01; class JAFGKV01; order JAFGKV01; family JAFGKV01; genus JAFGKV01. The sequence goes on from JAFGKV010000180.1 coordinate 13,401, forward strand.
GGCCGCGGTCCTGGGGCATGGCAAGAGCTCACGGCTGTACAGGACTCTGAAGGAAGACCGCCGGCTCGTCCATGACATCGGAGCATATTCTTTGACTCCCGCCATCGCTCCCGGGCCGTTTGTGGTGTGGGCCCTGGTTCCGGCAGACAAGGTCAACGAGGCGGCGGAGGCCATCGTGGAGCAGGTCGAGAGCGTGAAGGTCGAGGGGGTGTCGCCCCAGGAACTGGAGCGGGCCAAGAACCAGGTCATCGCCAGCTACAGCTTCGGCCAGCAGGCCTGCGAGGACATGGCCGCCACCATCGGAGGCGACCTGATACGCACCGGCGATCCATCGTTCTCCTCGCGCTACACCCAGGGTATGGCCGCGGTCGGTGCCGAGGAGATCCAGAGCGCCGCGCGGCGCTATCTCCTGCCCGATCGTGCTTCGTTCGTGAGCCTGGGCGGTGAAGCGCTGCGGTCACCCGCGCAGCCTGCCTCGGGACTGGATGCGAAGACTGAAATTGCCGCGTTTACCCTGGCCAACGGGCTCCGGGTCGTGACCCGGGAGAATCCCCATGTGGACGTGGTCTCCATTCAGGCCATGTTCCGGGGTGGGAACCGGCACGAGACCGAGGTGAACAATGGCGTCTTCACCCTCCTGTCGCAGCTTCTCACCAAAGGCACGAAGCGGCGAACAGCCGCCCAGATCGTGGACCTGGTGGAGAGCCGCGGCGGCAGCATCGAGAGCGGAAGCGGCAAGGACGGGTTCTGGATTCGCCTGGACCTGCGAGCGGATGATCTGGGTTTCGGCATGAGCCTCCTGGGAGAACTCCTGACTCAGAGCACCTTCTCGCAGGAGGAGCTGGACAAGCAGAAGACCCAGGCGCTGGCCCGTCTTCAGGAGCAGGAGAACGACTGGCAATCCGAGGCCATCACCCACTACCTGGCGACCTACTTTGGTGATCATCCCTACCGGCTCAATGGCATCGGAACAGGGGAAGCCATCTCGTCCATGTCACGGGATGATGTCGTCGAGGCGTTCCAAGACTATGTCCGGGCCGGATCGGGCGTTGTGGCCATCTGCGGAGGAGTCACCGCGGCAGAAGCTGCCGAGGAGGCAGGACGCTACCTGGCCGCCGTGCCCGGAGGTTCATGCCCGGTCGCGGCTCCGGCCTCGGTGCCGGAACGCACGGGACTGGAGCACTCGGTCAAGCTGAATGATAAGGCGCAGGTCGCCATCTGCCTGGGCTATCCCGCACCGCCGCTGGGCCACAGCGATGAGCATGCGTTGCGGTTGATGGACGCGGTGACTTCAGGCATCCGGCTTCCCCGGGGATGGCTCCATCATGCCCTGAGGGGACGGAGCAATCTCGTCTACTATGTTCACCTCATACCGATCCTGTACCGCGACGCAGGTACTGTGGTGGTGCTCACGCAGTGCCAGCCCGACCTGGTGGACACGGTACTGGCGCTGGTCCAGCACGAACTGACCCGCGCCAGGGCCGGGGAGTTTTCCGAGGAGGATATCGCCGCTGCCAAAGGTGAGTATGTCACCGCGATGGACAACGACATGCAGACCACGGCGGATCAGGCCTACCGCCTTGCATCCTACGAACTCCTGGGCATCGGGCATGATGCAGCGTTCCGATTCGAGGACGGGGCCAGGGCGGTGACCGTGGAGGACGTGCGCCGGGTCGCGGCCCAGTATCTGGAGGGTGGCGTCCTCTCCTTGACGGGGCCGCTGGGCGATGGGTAGCGCTCTGGGACCAGGGGGCTCGCTGCGCTCGCAGTTCTCAGTCATCAGTGGGGCCTCTGGATGCGAGAGCACCCAGGTCTTTCGAGCTTGAGAGTACGGCCCGCTGGTGGCTATCGGCTGTCAGCTATCGGCTGTCGGGCCCGACCAGCATCCAGAGGTGCCCAGCGGCGTGCGGGAG
>JAFGKV010000024.1 GCA_016928395.1 Candidatus Fermentibacterota bacterium
CTCTGGATGCGAGAGCACCCAGGTTTCTCAAGGGTGAGAGGGCGGCTGTCAGCTATCGGCCCTCAGCTCACTCCTATCTCCTCACTCCTCACTCCTCACTCAGGGTCGCTATCGGTATCGCTCTCGAGAGGCGTACCTCCGAGTACCAGTGCGTGGATATACTCTCAAACAAGTGGGGGCCCCGGGCCAGCCCGGACGATACGTGGTGCAACTTCCGGTGCCGCGGCGGGAAGTTACAGCGTAGCCGCGGCCCCGGAAGTTGCCCTGCTCATACATAGGGAAACTTCTGAGCCTCTTACGAAAGCCTGGTGGCGTCGCGGTCGGGACGAAGCCGCAGCATCCAGTGGTGCTGGGCCAAGCCCGACCCATCAGAGCGACCAGGGGACAGGGTATCTTTCCCGAATGGAGGGACGACCTCTGCGTCGTCCGTAGCGTTTCGCACGAGGCTATTCTGATGAAGCTACGGGGTAGATTGGCCGAAGAAGAGCCATTGCGAAAGGACGTTGGCATCTACATTGATCACCTGTATTCGGATCTGGCTTCCACAGACTTTCCCGAGAACCCTCCAATCGCCGGTAGAGCGGGAGAAGGCTGAAGGGTCAGGATCGAATCCTGGGAGGTGGGCCTCGGAATCGCGGGGTTCGCGGATTGGGGCGCATCGACGGTCTTCTGGAACTGTGCAAGATCCGATTGAGACCATCATGGCACCCTGGTGAAAGGTGGCTCGCGGGGCAGGAACGGCATCACTCCCCCAAGACACACGGGCGCGAGGGCATCGCGCCCGTTGAGAGACGACTCTCACCTTGGTGCTCGCTCAGAAACAACTTCACATTCTCGCATCACATCTTCACCACATCTGTGTGCCTCGCCTCGATCGCGAAATCCTCGACGTAGCTTGGGCTACGCCTCCGGTCTCGCTCCCTCGGCGAAACCCAATCCGCGGCAAATCTGTGCGCCAGAACTGCGAACTTATTCTCGCGCGAACCCTTAGGCGGAGCGCTCGCCGATCCCCGATGTCGGAATCGACGAGCGCACCAATCATCTGCTCTGCTGTTCCCAGTAGGGCTTCTGCCCGTAGTACTTGTGTACCTGACCGCCCCAAGTCTGGTCCGCGAAATCCGGCCACGTGTCCTTCTTGTCAAAGCCTGGAGCGGCCTCAAGCTTCTTCTTGTCCACATCGAGAATGAGCTTCTTCTCGGTGTTGGCGAACTCAAGTGCGCTCCAAGGTATGGCAAAATACTTGCCGCTGAAGGAGAGAACCGCATAGGCCACGCGTCCCTCCTTGGCATCGATCATGAGCTCGTCGATCTTCCCCAGTTTCTCGTCCTTGCGATTGACTACATCCTCCCCCTTGATCGTCGATGCCGACACGATACCGTACTTTTCCTGCACCTGCCTGGTTGCTACTGCCATACCGTACTCCCTTCTCTCTTTCATTATGTGAGCCATTGCTCACGACTTCAGAACACTGCCCAATCAACGCAAGATGTATGCCGTTGACTCGCCCTCGTGGGAATGCATGAACTCACGATCCATTGCCTGAGCCGGTCCTCAACAACGGCGTCCGAGTGCCATCAGAATGATGACGGAGACCATCAGAATAGGGATGTAGAGTGCGCGGGTCGAAGAGAGGCGAGGGGCCTCGCTTCCCCAGATGCCGGGATGGCCTGGAGCGGGTAGATCGGGGGTGCATCCCTCGTCTCGGATCATTCGACGAGACGCCGGCTCATTCTGCCGGGCAGCCCGAGGACGACACTGCGCGTGAAACCGAGTACGTGGCATTCGTCCATCGTAGGCTACCCTGAGGGGATGCCTCACTCACGACAGCCCGCCAGCAGGCCGTCGTGGCCAGTGTATTGCTTATGCAGTCGTGCATAGTCACGGCCTTGCCCCGGCGCTTGACCCGAATCCCGGTTGTCCCGGGGACATCTCATCCTGTGATCTTTCGTGAGGAGGAAGGTCCTGATAGGTGCTTCCTGCTGCTCTCGTACCCCACACGTTCTACCAGACGGAGCCGGCAGTCGCACCGTGCCAAATCTACCATCGCCATGAGGCTGGAATGAGCCAACGCCCAACAATCCTTCTCCTCCTGCAACTAGCCTTAGCAGCTTGCCATGTCGGGGTCTCCGCGGAGCACGTCGAGTCTATTGCGGGCCCGGAACCGGATTCGGCCGAGGTCGAGCGGAGCGAGCGCGACCCTGTCCTGGAGCGGAGCGACCTGAAGTTCATCGACTATGCGGGAAAACACATCCGGAGAATGCGGATCAGGAAGCTCGACGTGTTCGGCCCGTCGGTTGACGATACCTCCCGAGAGACGCTGTCACGGCCGGAGAGCCTCCTCAATCACCTGAACTTCCAGACCCGCGAGACCACCATTCGCCGAACCCTCCTCTTCAGGGAGGGGGACGCCATCGATCCCTTCCGTCTGGCCGACAGCGAGCGCATCCTCAGGAAGCTGGGATTCATCGGAGATGCCCGGATCGATGTAGCGTTGATTCCCGGCAGCGTCGATTCTGTCGATGTGCAGGTGATCGTGAAGGAAGCATGGACCCTCAGACTCTCAGGCAGCCTGAAAGAGGGAAACCGCCTGGGAGCCGGCCTGACCGAGCAGAACCTGCTCGGGCTGGGGCACCAGGTTTCCATGGCGGCCACGCTGACCCCCCACGCCACCCCCAGGTTAGGATTCGACACGGACTATTCCGTGCAAAACATCCACGGCTCGTTCATCACTGGAAAGCTGAAGTACGTGAGAGTGCCTGAGGAAGAAACGGCGGGTCTTGCATTCTCCCGTGAGCTTGTCTCGCCTATCCTCAGGTATGTCGGAGGGTTGGACCTCAGAAGGACCTCGACCACGGTACCGGATTCACTGCCTTCCGCAGCCGATAACACCTACGGACTGGTCGATCTATGGGCGGGACGACCTGTTCACCAATGGCACATTCAAAGGGAGCCGGGGCGTCGCGGCATTCTATTTCTCTCGGGCCGCCTCCGGCGTCTCAGGTTCACCAGACGCCCGCCGGTCACGCCGTCTACCTTCTATCAGTATCGCAACATGGAACACGTTCTGGGAAGCGTCACCTACATCCAGAGCTGGTACTACCGCGCGAATCTCCTGTACAACTTCGGCCGGACGGAGGATATCCCCTATGGTCTCCTCGCCCGCGTCACGTACGGATTGGCCGATGAGGAGTTCACCCGGACTCATTATGCATCCGCCACGTTGGCGGCGGGAGAGAGGATCAGCGGGCTGGGCTACGGGATCGGCGAGCTGCGAATCGGCGGCAATCCGAGAGGCGGGGAGATCGAGCACGGAGTAATCAGACTGCGAACCCTTTACTTCAGCAGGCTTCTGCAGGTCGGAGGGTTCCGGTTCCGTCAGTTCATCAACGCGGAATACACCGCCGGGATCCACCGCTTCGCAGACGACAGCATCGATTTCTACGGCGATGAGAGCATCCGGGGCGTGGTCTATAACAGCGATGTGGCCGGAAGCAAGCGCCTCCAACTCAACCTTGAAACAGTTGCGTTCACCCCCTGGAGGGCGCAAGGAGTCACCTTCGCGTTCTTCACCTTCGCAGACCTGGACTTCATCGGCTCCGGACGCAGGAGCATCCTCGCGCAAGATTGCTACTCGGGCCTGGGGCTGGGGGTCCGGTTGCACAAGGATGGTTTCGGGATCGGGCCGGTGCAACTGCGCTTCGCCTGGTATCCGAGACTCCCGATTGACCATGACGCGTACTCCTGCGCCGCATTTGGAGAGAAGCGCTTCAGGTCGATCGAGCTCCTGGGGATCCGCCCGGAGATCGTGGAACACTGAGGCTCGGCCGGGGCCAGAAGGGGCATTTGGCAGGATTCGGGGCGGCTGCAAGACGGAAAGAGACCGAGTCGCGAAGCGTCACGCGAGGGATTGCTCACGGTCGGGATAGTGCCTTGGCGGTGATGAATTGGACGGCATGGATTCCCGGGCTCGCGGATCGCAAGCGGCCAGGCGGTTGGGATGGAGTTGTGCGCGCTCCGGTCGAGTCCATCACATGCCCCACGGTGAAGGGTCTTCACGGAACAGGCTGAAGCGTGGAGAGCGCCCCGGCTTTGCGGCGAAAAGCGGGGTGGCGGGCCGCAGAGGGGGCCGTCTACCGCCGGCGCCACTGTCGCCCTTTGCCCGAAGCGTCTTCCCTCCTGCTTTCCCTCCCCTGAGTAGCCTGTTGCCCTGCCACCTGCGGGAGTCGCTGGCCGGGAGGACTACCTTGAGAAGGCTTCGGCTGGAAGACTGACTACTTCATGGCATGGACCTTGCGACGTACCAGTTGTCGAGGTCACCCCATCTCGACTGGAGAAGGTAGGGAATTCGGGGATGTGGCCGAAGCCACGCCCGTGAGGAGGAACAGGATGCCATCAAGACCATCGGTCAAACCCGCTCACATCGTCCTCTTCGCGCTGCTTATCGGGCCTGTGGTGCTCGATGGATGCTCTCAGTCGCGGATGACGGACCAATGGACGGACCACGCCTACAACGACGGCACCTTGAAGAAGGTCCTCGCCGTCGCAGTCCGAAAGGACCCGGCACGGCGCCGGATCTGGGAGGACGCCTTCGTTGAGGAACTGAAGGCTCACGGCGTTGCCGCCACCGGGTCCTACACTGTGTTTCCATCAACTGTCCCGGACTCTTCTCAGGTGAGCGACATCGTGCGCAGAGAGGGCTACGACGGCGTTGCCGTCTCGGCGCGTCTCCCGAACACAACCGAGGAAACCTACGTGGCGGGGTATACGAAGAGGGAACTCGTGAGGGTCTCTCGCCCGTTTCTTCGCGGATACACGACCTACTGGAGAGACGTGCGAATCCCCGGGTACACGGAGACGAACGAGGTGCGCCGCTTCCAGACCAGCGTGTGGACGACTCACAACGGCGGCCGCATGATCTGGTCAGGCACGATCGAGACGGCCGACGCCGTAGCGGAGGGACCGGTGCGGAATGCGATACGGGACCTAATCGTAGCCGAGTTGGCTGCGGCGGGAATCCTGCCTCCCAGGATCAAATGAGCGAAACGCCAAGTTGGCTTCCCGCATCACTCCTGGGGAGACACAGTAGGGCGGAGAACGGGCGCGCCGTGATACGACCGTGTCCCGGCATGGAGAATGCAGGAAGACAGCCAGCGATCTGGCATGACACGCCGGTCCCATTTCCGAATGGTGTCCGGCACATGGCAAAGCCCCAACGAAAGAGGTGCCCCTTGAGTTACCGTCTGTGTCAATAGTGCCGCGGAGCATCTTGAGGCCTGCATGGCCAGCTACCCGAGACCTGCAGACTACCGTTGCGGTATCTGCCAAGTCTCAGACGAGCGAAAGGAGTCAATCATGGGCTTGATTCTGTTGGTTATCCTGGTCGTACTACTCGTGGGTGGTTTGCCGAGGTGGAACCACAGCAAAAGTTGGGGTTATGGCCCCAGCGGCGCCTTGGGGTTGGTGTTACTGATTGTGTTGATTCTATTGCTCATGGGGCGCATTCCGATTCGCTTCTAATCGATTCTAGTATCTGATCAGAAAGGAACATGCAATGACGATTGATCACTCCACCCTTCCGGCGTATGCAGGACCAGTTATATCTTTGCTTGCCGGAATACTGATCTTGATCATGCCAAGACTCCTGAGTTACATAGTGGCGTTGTATCTGATCATCGTGGGCATTATAGGGATACTGCCATTCATTAGTTAATGAGTGGAGTAGTTAGAAAGAAACAGGATCCTCTTTAAGAGACGTCAACTACCTGTTTGTCGGCTGAACTGCCATCGCTTCTTCACATCGAGGGTAGTGAGCTAGTTGTACCAGGTATTGACTCTTGATTCTGCTGACAAACCTCGGCGGGCGCGAAAGAAGGCGTAGGAGTCGGGGGTCATTGAGGTCTCCTCGACTCGAGATCGTCGAAATCCGGCCCATTTTCGTGCGTCGCATGTACGGGTCCAGTTCGAGTTCTTCGCGCCATGCGGGGTTTGTCAGCAGAATCTGGATTTAGGACTCGACCCCACGGGGCTTTTCCTCTCGTGAGTGGGTAGAGGAACCAGATCTCTCGTTCCCCGAGGGAGAGTGTGGAGGATGAAGGGATTGCGGTGCGCCCTCGAGAGAGGAGTCGGCTATGCCCTGCTCTCAATTCTCCGGATCAAGCCCCGAAACAAGAAGACATGGAAGGGGTGGAACACGTACCAGTAGATCCTGCCACACAGGCTCGTCGTGTAGAAGTACGCTCTCACCGACAAGCGCCTCACCTGATCGTGTGCCTCGATACCGTGCTCCTCGATCCCGAATTCCAACCAGGCCTTCCCCGGTAGCTTCATCTCCGCCCGCAACAGCAACAGCTCGTCTGGGATCAGATCCTCGACCCGCCAGAAGTCGACCACATCATTGATCTGAAGTCTGGTGTGATCTCGCCGGCCACGGTGGGAACCGATCCCTAGGAGCAGCCTGTCGATCATGCCCCGTAGACGCCACAGAATGGTGCTGTGAACCCATCCCTTCTTCCCGCCGATCTCGCACACGGATCGGAAGAGGGTACTTGCGTTCTTTTCGCTCAGAATGGAATAGCCGGTAGAATACTGCGGGGGCCCAAGCATGTCGCGCAGCTTGAGGGCGAGTTCAAACGCCGGTGGATAGGCGTCAGACCAACGGGTATGAATGCGATCCTGCTCTTCGCGCGAGAGGGCTCTCACCAGCGATTCCCGCAGGGAAACGGTGGAGAATGGGAGCACCGTGCGGATGTCTTCGTTGAGGCATATCACCTCATTTCGGCTCCCTTCCAGCAAGCTGCGGATGATCGGCGAAGGAACGGGAACAGACAGGCTGGCCACATAGGAATACAGCCTGATGCTGGCAAAGGGAACCCTGGGGAACCAGATTCTCTTGCCAACCAAGTCGGCCTGGGTACGCAGAATGTGCTCGTAGGTAAGGACATCGGGCCCGCCGATATCGTAGACCTTGCCGGCAGTTTCGCCTAGTTCGAGCACTCCGACCAGGTACTTGATGACATCCCTGATGCCGATCGGCTGGCAAGAGGTTCTACCCCACGGAGGAATCGGAATCACCCGCAGACTCCGGACGAGATTGGCGACTATCTCGTACGAGGCGCTCCCCGATCCGATGATGATGGCGGCCCGTAGAATGGTCACCGGAATCACACCGCGCTGAAGCTCCTCTGCAATCTGCATCCGGCTTTGCAGATGACAGGAGAGCGTGGTTCGCACGTCACCCAAGCCCCCGAGATAGATTATTCGCCCCACGTGCTGGCGCTCTGCGGCCCGCCGAAAATTGGCTGCCGCCTCAATGTCTGCCGCTACAAACCTCTTTGTTCCCAGCAGTAAGGAATGGATGAGATAGTACGCGGCGTGTACCCCGTCGAAAACCCCCCTCATACTCTCAGCCTTCAGCGCGTCACCCTCAACAATCTCCACCGCGGGCCACCGTTTCTCGTAGGCAGCGGCATCGCCGCGAACCATGGCCCGCACCGTGTACCCGCGCGCCAATAGCTCGGGAACCAAGCGCCCTCCCACGTAGCCAGTCGCTCCGGCGACCAGAATGGTCCCATGCTCGGGAACAGGCGCTGTGGGGAGATCACCACAGAACAAGCCGGCGCTATCCCACGGCATGGCGCCAGCTCTCCTGAAAGGTCACAGAATACGAATCGATGCCGCTCAAGGCTGAACACCTCGCATATGCCACATCTGCTTCCGCTTTGCCCGGTCCCGCTTCGGAGAGAGGCGGGTTCATCCGGAACACCTTGGTGACGCCTGGCATTCGAGAGGCGTCCTTTCGACCTTGCAGCATACTCACCACGCATTCTGATCACAATACCCCATGACACGCCACCAGACGGATATGAACGTCGAGACTCGACCCCCCACCACGAATGAGGGAGTCCGACGCGGAGCACGATTTCGCACGCTGTGTGCGTCACATCGGGAAAGACCGAAGGCCCTGAGCAGAACCCGCCGCTGGAACAGAATCAGCCCGTGCACCGTCTGTTCCCCCCGCACCACGGAGAGCGCTTCAGAAACGTGAAGGGATTCGGCTCCAATCCAGGGCAAGGCCAGCAGGGCTAGAAGGAACACAATGCCGCAGAGGACCAACGCGCGGAAGCGACCGCCGGTCCGGAGACGTGCCATTGCCCCGCTGTTCCCGCAGCCGGCCGCCGTCGCGGTACGACGATGAAGCCTTCCGTCTCCGGGTGCTCCCTCACCACGAGATCCTTGCCGTATGCCTGCTGCATGATCGCGCCCCCACCGACTGAACTGCTACTCACATCGTGAACACCATGGAGCTCTCGAATCGGTCTTCACGGAACTCACCACCCATATGTGATCTCCGCCTGGTAGTCATATAGGATATGTCTTATATGAGACTCATCCTTCTCGCATCAGGCCAGCCGATTCCAGAGAGCGGGGGAGGTATCTCCTCGGTCTCGGAGGCCTCCAGATCCCCCGATCCTTGCACGGACCCCCGTGAGGGGCGTCATTGCAGGAACGGCGCGAAAGTGAACGCCACGGTAGATCAAAATCGCTCAACGTGGGCAAAGGAGTGTGGAATGCAGAGAAGCTTTCGATGGGTGGCATGGGCCACCGTGGTCGCGTGTGTGTGTTCTGGCGCCGTGCCGTCGATGGCTCAGGACAGTTCGCCTGGCGAAGACTATTCCCAGGGACTTCTTGATCGGGACGCGGTCATCGAAGCTTCCCGGGAGGTGACACCGGAGCGATTCCCCAATGCTGATGATGTGCTGGTGGATGATCATGTTCGCGTGCGGTACCGGGCCGACGGCACCTATGTCACATGGGATGATACGTATCTGAAGGTTCTCACCGAGAAGGGGAAACGGAAGAACCAGACGCTTTCCGTCCATTTCACTATTCCCTACTCCAGGTACGATGACGAGGAGAAGGACGTCGCGATAACGGTCTTGGAACTGATCAAGCCCGACGGAACCCTTGTTCCCGTTGATGTCGAAGAGCTCAGCCGTGTCATGATCGATCCGAGCGGCATGGGATCGAACATCTATAATCCCAACAGCAAGATCCTTCAAGCCACCATCCCCGGTCTCGATATCGGAGATATGGTTCACTATGTCACGCATCGAAAGGTGCGCCAACCGCGTGTCCGAGATGTGTGGGCTGATTTGAATGTGTTTGAGTATACGAGTCCTCTGAAGCATCTGATCTACGAAGTCTTCGGACCACGAGACGCGCCTTTGCGCAGTAGTGCGCTCAAGGATGAGATCCCCGGTACGGTGACCTACACGATGAGTGAACGTGACGATCAGCTCGTGTATCGCTGGGAAGTGCGGGATGTTCCCCGCATGTTCGAGGAGCCGAGCATGCCTGGACTCACCGAGGTGGTGCAGCGTCTCCTCGTAAGCACTGCGCCGGATTGGGAGACCATCTCCCGCTGGTACTGGGAACTCTCCGAACCCCACTACGACACGACGCCGGCAATGGAGCGGAAGGTCGCGGAACTGACCACGGGGCTTTCCGAGCCTCAGGCGCGAATCGAGGCACTCTTCAGATGGGTCTCACAGGAAGTACGCTATATGGGAATCACTACGGAGGCCGGGGCGCCCGGCTACGAACCCCATGATGTGGCGGAGACCTTCACGCAGCGCCATGGAGTGTGCCGTGACAAGGCCGCGCTGCTGGTGGCACTGCTCCGATTGGACGGCTTCAAAGCCTGGCCGGTGCTGATCATGCAAGGACCTACCAAGAAGGATTCGGAAGTTCCGCTGCCGTGGTTCAACCATGCCATCGTCTGTGTGGAGAAGGATGACGGCTCCTACATGTTGATGGATCCCACTGATGAGAGTACAAAGGAGATTCTCCCGCCCTACCTCAATGACAAGAGCTATCTGGTTGCCAAGCCCGAAGGCGAGACGCTCCGGACCTCACCCATTGTGCCGGCTGAAGAGAATCTCATGCGGATCTCGACCACCGGGGTCATCGATGCCGCGGGGAAGCTTACCGCTGAGAGCAGTTTTCAGTTCGAAGGCATCAATGACAATGGCTATCGAGGCTACTTCGCCCAGATCGCCCCGGAACAACGGCGTCAGTACTTCGAGGCTGCGCTGAAGAACGTGATCTCAGGCGCTCTGATCACCGATCTTTCGATCCTGCCGGACAATATGCTCGACACCTCGAGGCCGCTTCAGGTGACCATGTCGTACGAGGCCGAGGACGTCCTGGTTTCCGGTGACCACTCGGTGATGCTCCCGGTGCCGCGGCTTGGCACCCGCGTCGGCTGGACCAGTTTCGTGCTTCGCGGGAACACCGGTCTTGAGAAGCGGGAGTACCCGCTGAAGACCACCATCGCCTGTGGCGTGGAAGAAACGATCCGGCTCGATTTGCCTCCTTCTCTGGGCGAGGTCGTGGCCATGCCCAGGTATCCACAGATAGACAACGACGCCATCTCCTGGATGCAACGCGATGAACTGAGCGCAGATGCTGCCGTACTTACGGGCGCCACGAGATTCCTGCTGAAGGCGGTGGAATTCAGCCCGGAGCAGTATCTCACCCTCAAACAGGCATTGAAGGAGCGGGATAGGAGTGGCTACAAGATGCCGATCTTTGCCCGGGCAGAGGACGAGACAGGCGCCCTGAGTGCGGCATCGTACAACACCGCGGACCATGAGATTCTAATCATCGAGCAGTGCACGGAATACGACGTACGAGATGCCCACAACTGGACCCACACCGTGACTGTCACGAAGAAGATCCTGAGCTATGCGGGCAAGAAGAAGAACTCAGAGCTGAAGATTCACTACAATCCCGCGTGGGAGGAAGTAGTCCTGGAGTATGGCCGGGTCATCGCCCCTGACGGTTCCGTGCAGGAGATCCGAACCGAGGAGCAGAATGTCATGGATGCCCCGTGGGTCGGAAGCGCGCCGCGTTATCCCGCATCGAAGATCCTGGTGGCCAGCCTTCCCGGCGTGGAGATCGGTAGCACCATAGAATACCGGGTGGTCACCCGGTGCATCGATCATCCCTTTTTCGCGGCGCGTGTCGGGCTTTCGGGCATGGATCCCGCGGGAAAGCTGGAAGTGATGGTCAGCTATCCTTCGGAGCTCGACATTGATGCTGATCTGGATACTAACGGCTTCGCGTATGCCGAGGGTGTCGGCATCCCGGCGCCCGAGGTGCGAGAGGAGCATCGTACCCAGGGCGACAGGAGCATCCGTCGATGGACGATTCTGCAACCCGACGTGATCAAACGAGAAGACTCGGTTCCGCCCTTGGATGCCTTCATTCCGACGGTCACGGCCCATGCCGGCGAGTGGCGTGCATACGGGAATCTGGTCAGGGATGTTCTCGTCTCCAATGCGAGAGGCCAGCGTGCCGCAGGGCAACGTGCCAAGGACCTGGTGCGCGGGCTCAAGACGCCTGAGCTGAAACTCAGGACCATCCGGGATTTCGTTGCCCGGAACATACGGGAGGCAGGTCCCCGGCTCGATGAGATACCCCTGACCGGACTGAGCAAAGCCGATGTGACGCTGCAAGAGGGCTATGGCAACAGCGCCGATCGCGCGACGCTCCTCTACGCCATGCTGGCTGAGGGGGAATTCGATCCGGAGTTCGTTCTGACCAGCTCCCGGGTTTCCAGAGTTCGGTCTCTCCAGGAGGCGGTCAGGGAAGACCCTGATGCCCGGTGGTTCGACGAGGTGCTTGTCCGCGTCGCAGTGAACGGCAAGTACACCTACTTCAACGACTCGGATCAGTACGCGGTGCTTGGCGCCACCCCACACGAAGAACGCGTGGGCCTGGTCACACACGACGGAGAGTTCATCCGGATCCTCAGCAGAGCCGGCAGAGAGGACAAGGAGGAGCTCGTCACCATTGTCCATCTTGCAGAGTCCGGTGATGCCACGATCAGGAAGATCCGGCGCGTGTACGGGAGCAGCTACGCAGCAGCACATAAGAAGTATGCAGAGATGCCGCCTGAGGAGCGGGCACGGCATCATCAGGGATTGCTGACCTCTCTTGCCGAAGGAGCCCTGGCTGAGGGGGGCCTCATCACTGACTTCGATACGTATCCAGGCAGGGTGGAGTTCTCGGCCCGGGTAACGCAATTTGGCGTCAGGGATGGGGATTTCCTCTACTTCCAGTTGCCCGAGAGCCTTGACAGGCTCATGAGGCTGCGCGGGGATGCCCGGGAAACCCCCTACTACCGGGACACCCATACTCGTCAGAGAATCGTAACCGTCGTGGTTTTGCCGGATGAGTTCACAACCATCGAGCTTCGGCCGGCTGATCTTCTGTGGGTCGCACCGCAGAATTCGGGCGCAGTCGAGGTAAGCACGGGGCAATGGGTGGGGGATACTGCGATCCCCCCCGAGCTCGTCGGGCTTGAGATGGATCTCTCCGGCATCGAGGGCCGTGCGTTCTGGGTGGTGCACGACGCGGATCTTGAGGCCGCACTGATTGATGCTGCGGACTATCCTGAGCTGCTGGAGATCATGCGCCGGCTGAGCTGTCCGGCTGCGCGCACCGTGTTGCTCTCAGAGTCGCCGAGAGGATAGCCTCTTTTCGAACTCAAGGCGGGCGAGGGCGGGATGCGGCGAGGCACGGTCGCTGGTGGCGCTGGTGGTGCAGAATGCCTGGTCCGGAACCATTCGATCCGCAGGATGAACTGGCCGCCGTGTTTACGGGCGAATGCGTAGTTGAACAGGGCGGCGTATGCCGTGCCCGCGGGGGGCGGGGGACGGCGCAATCATAGCCCGTAGGAGCGTCGCGTGGTCCCGCACCTGAAGATGCGGCAAGAGGCGCGCCTCGGAGACGGGCATGGGATGTAGGGGCGCCCACGCTGCTCGCACGTAACGCTTCAGCGCACAGAAGAGAGGCGAAAGAGGGATCACGACACGAGGGAATCATAAGAACCACCGAGCCTCACGGCACTATTCTGCTTCGTAAATACGTGAACAGCCGGTGCTCCCGACGCTCCTCGATGGCTTGCAGTGCAAGCTGCAGCGCCATTTTCATCC
>JAFGKV010000181.1 GCA_016928395.1 Candidatus Fermentibacterota bacterium
TCAGTTCCATCGGTGGATGCGTCGTCTACCACAACAATCTCCTTGGGCACCCCCGCGTTCTGGGCGATAACCCGTTCCAACACCGTCGCGACGGTGGTTCGCTCATTGTAGACGGGTATTACCACCGAGAGCAGGCGGCCGGGATCTTCCATGCCCGCGTTCCCCTACGGCCTCCCAATGGAGAAGTACTCGAATCCGATGGCGCGCATCGCAGCGGGATCCAGCATGTTGCGGGCATCCACGAGAATCGGGTAGTTCATACTGCCTTTCACGCGCTCCATGTCGAGGCGCGTGAACGCGGACCACTCCGTCATGACCAGGAGCGTGTCGGCATCGCGGGCTACGGCGTAGGGATCATCGCAGAACTCCACATCCTCCAGGTAATGGGCGGCCTCGGGGATGGCGTGGGGATCATAGGCACGAACATGCGCGCCGTCGGCCTGCAGCGCCTTGATGATGTCCACCGAGGGGGCTTCCCGCATGTCATCCGTGTCTGGCTTGAAGGAGAGCCCCAGCACGCCGATGGTCTTTCCTCGAATGATCCACAGCGCCTTCTTGATCTTCTGGACCACCATGCGCCGCTGCTCCTGGTTGATGCGGCCGACTTCATCCAGCAGCTTGAACTCGTAACCCAAACTGGCGGATATCTTCCGGAAGGCGGCGACATCCTTGGGGAAGCAGCTTCCGCCATACCCGGCGCCGGCGTGAAGGAACTCCGGCCCGATCCGGCGGTCATAGCCCATGCCTTTGGCTACCATTGTCACATCCGCACCGGATAACTCACACACCGCGGCCACGGCATTTATGAAACTGATCTTCATGGCCAGGAAGCTATTGGATGCATGCTTGATGAGCTCGGCACTCCTGACATCGGTCACCACAAACGGTGCCGGGCCGTCTTCGGCCAATGAGAAGGTACAGCCGGGGAACGAACGGCTGATGATTGGCTGGTATAACTCCTGCATGATCTCCGCCGCCCGGGGGCTGCCGGCGCCCACAACGATACGGTCAGGATACATGAAGTCGAAAATGGCCGCACCTTCTCTGAGGAACTCGGGATTGCTCACCACGTCAAACTCGACATTCTGTCGGTTGTTCAGTCGAATGGTCCGCTCCACCCACTGGCCTGTCTGCACGGGCACAGTGCTCTTCTCGCTGATCACGCGATACCCATCCATGTGGCGAGCCACTTCCCGGGCCACGGCCTCGATATAGCTAAGGTCCGCCTCGCCATCGGGTTTCGGGGGCGTGCCGACCGCCACGAAGATCACCAACCCATGGCGGACGCCCTCCTCCATGGATGTCGTCACCCTCAGGCGCCCGTTCTGCATGTTTCGTGCGACGAGTTCCGGGAGGCCCGGCTCGTAGATCGGCATGACCCCTTTGGTGATCATCTCGATCTTGCGCTCGTCATTGTCGACACAGACCACATCGTTGCCTATCTCGGCGAGACATGCGCCGGTGACAAGTCCGACATGTCCCGCGCCTACGATGGTAACATTCATACCCACTCCTCTGAATCCTGTCGCTGCGCCCATCAGCGCGCGCAATGTCGTACTACTGAACCATCCCGTGATGGCCACCAACCGTGCCGTTTGGCTTGTGGAAGCCTCCGTTGCACGCCGTCGGTTGACAGCCGGGGCCACACTGGGCAGGTTGGCCTCGAACGGCTTGATCCACGGAAGGGATACCGCGTTGACTCGAAGCCCCTCAGGTAAGCCGGTCGCGTCTCGTGCGTCAAGGATATGACCTAATCCCCGTCGATGTTTCACGTGAAACACTCCGGGCATCGACGGCCGGGAGAGCCTACGTGGGCACAACACTGGCGATGGCAAACCAGAAGGGGGGCGTTGGCAAGACGACGACCGCCGTGAACCTTGGCGCGTCCCTTGCCATGCTCGGCAAGCGCGTGCTCCTCATCGATGTCGATCCGCAGGCCAACAGCACCAGCGGTGTGGGCATCCGCCTCCGTGATGACGAGGCCTCGACCTACGAATGCCTTCTGACCCATGGCGACCCTGCCGCGGCTGTTCGCTCGACCGCAATACCCGGCTTGGCCGTTCTGCCCGCTCACTCCCGTCTGGTAGGCGCCGAAGTGGAGCTGGTGGGAGAACGGAGCAGAGAATACCGTCTCCAACGCGCCGTAGCTGCCATAGGCGGAGCCTATGACTTCCTGCTCATCGATTGCCCTCCCTCGTTAGGGCTGTTAACCCTCAACGCTCTTGTGGCGGCCGATGCCGTCTTGGTCCCCATCCAATGCGAGTACTACGCACTGGAAGGCCTGACCAGCCTGCTGTCCACCATCAAGGCTGTCAGGAAGGGGCTGAACCCCGCCTTGGCGATTTTTGGTGTCTTGCTGACCATGTACGACCGCCGCGTTCGCCTCACGGCCCAGATCGAAGAGGAGATCCGAGGGTACTTCGCCTCCTTGGTGTTTGCGACCGCCATACCCCGGAATGTGAAACTCAGCGAAGCGCCAAGCTTCGGAAAACCCATCGTGCTCTATGACCTCCTCTCCAAGGGGGCCGAAAGCTACCTGTCATTGGCAAGGGAGGTAATCGCCCGTGGCGAGAAAGGTGCTCGGTCAGGGACTCAGGGCGCTTATCCCTGAGGATTCCCAGCTGCCCGCGGCTCAAGGTGCGGCCCAGGCGCTGGCTCTTATTCCGCTTGACAGAATCGCACCAAACCCTGCTCAGCCTCGGCAGCGTTTTGACGATGAACGTATCGAGGAGTTGGCGCAATCGATCCGGGAGCAGGGCATCCTGCAGCCCATCGTGGTGCGCCGCGCCCACGGGTCCTTCGAGGTGGTGGTGGGGGAGCGGCGTGTCCGGGCGGCCCGCATCGCCGGCCTTGCCACCATCCCGGCCGTCGTTCGCGATGGCATCGAAGGAGATGACCTCCTTGCCCTGGCTCTGATCGAAAACATCCAGCGGGAGGACCTCGACCCCATCGAGGAGGCGCACGCCTTTCGCGACCTGATACGCCGCGGCAAGCTAACCCAGCAGCAGGTGGCCGCGAAGGTTGCCAAGAGCCGCGAGGCCGTGGCCAATACCCTGCGCCTCTTGAACCTTCCCCGCGACGTGCAGCAGCTCGTGGCCGACGGATCCTTGAGTCCGGGCCATGCCCGGGCGGTCTTGGCCGCTCCGCCGTCGCTCCAGCATGAGCTGGCCCGGAGTGTCGTGGAGAAATCCCTCTCAGTCCGTCAGGCGGAACGACACGCTAAGACCCTTGCCCAACCGCGCAAGAAACCCCCACGCGATCCTGATGTGGCGGCCTTGGAGATGGAGTTGGAGGAGCTTCTGGCCGCTCGGGTTCGGCTCTCCTACGGGGGGAAGACCGGCCGGATCGAGGTGCGCTTCGGGTCGTTGGATGAACTGGACCGAATTGTTGATCTGCTACGCCGTGCCCGGCGGTAGCGGACGCCCGCGTTTCCATACGCAACCCGGGTCGTGCGGTTCGACGTTCAGTCGGGCCTCTGAGGGCGCGGGGCGCACTCAGATTCTTGGAGGATGAGAGTACGGCGCGGCGGCTTCTCTGTAGGAGCCCCGCATCCAGCGGTGCGGGGGCACCCGGCTTCAGCCGCAACACGCCACCCCTGTCGGGCCTGAAGGCCCTCCTACTCTGTCCGTGCTCGCCCCTCGTCGCCCACCGGCGAGAGAGCTCGGGGTCGCTATCGGTGTCGTAATCGTAATCGCAGTCGACGAGCTGGGGTAGTCGAGCGCGTCTACGAGCTTTGCATGTTCTCTCACACAAGTCGTCGGTCAAGGGATGGTGACAATCGCCAAGCCGCGGGGAGAACCGGCTGCCTAGTCCCGGCGTGATTCCCTCCCATGCCACTGAGAGACCAGCTCATCCTCCGCGCCGTCTTCCGCCATGGCAAGCCGGGTCAGGGCGAAGTCATAGCGAACAGGATCATCCGGTCGCACTGCCCTGAATGCCCCCGTGACCTCCAATGCGGCGGCCCCGTCGGCGCAGGAGCGGAGCGTGAGCCCCAACCTCGTTGCCACACGGAACATGTGGGTGTCCATGGGCACCACGAGGCGCCACGCTCCCACGTCTTCCCAGCCTCCAGGGTCGACATCGTCATGCCGGACGAGCCAACGAAGGAACAGGTGGAGGCGCTTGCATGCGCTGCCGAGCATGGGTGACGCCAGCAGGCTGGTCGCGTGGCCCTGAGGGTTGAGCTCCGTGACAAACCGCTTCAACGCATCGAGGGTTGTCGTGTCTCTCTGCTGCAACCCCGCCATCATGCACTCCTTCAGCGAGCCGTAGCGATGCACGACACCTCGTATGCCCTGCAGCAGGGCGACCACCTCGTCGCTGGTGGTGAACCGATGCCGGAACCCTCTCAGCGTACGGGCGAGCTGGTCCAGGTCTCCGCGGGACGCCATCTCCTGAGGATGGGGCATGCCGGCGAGAACGCGGGACACACTACGGGCGATCTGGATGACCCGGCCATAGGCGAGCCCCGATGAGATGAGAGCAACGATTTCTCGATCCAGCGGGTTCTCGTAGCCATACAGAAATGACACCGGATCGGTGCGGGCAAGCGTTCGTCGGTTCAGGTCGGAATACAGGCGATCCAACAGGGTGCGCCTGAGAAGTTCCCGGGGTACCGGAGCGGGAGTCATTCCTGACCGCGAGAGGCCCGGTTGGGAGACCCAAGGGCCAAAAGAGAGAAACCTCGCGGGGCGGCGGACCGCCCCGCACCCGACGCTACGCCTTCCAGAGCCCGTGAAGGTTGCAGTACTCCCGCGCAGCCACCGTAGTAGCGACAATGGGAAACACCGCCACCGGCTCCTCACCCGGATTCAGAAACTGCCGGTAGCTTTTGCCGTCGGCGATCAGCTCGATCCACTCGATGTAGTGCTTCTCCACCATGGGATGGGGCACGCTGCCCACAGACACCTTGATCCCACCCTCGACCCGTTCAATCATCGGCACGTGCTTTTCCTTGGCCGCATCCGTCGTGTTCTCGGTAAGCAGCTCCATCGGCTCGCCGCAACACACGAGAGTGCCCTCCCCGCCGTGGAGCACCTCCACGATATTCCCGCACGCCGCGCACTTGTAGACCTCAGATCTCGCTGCCATGGTAACCTCCTTGGGATCTCGGCTGCGCTGATGGCTCGGGCGCCCCATACCCGCGCTCGCGCATGCCTCTGTTGATGGATCGCCTACCAGTTCTCACCCAGCAGCTCGAAGTAGCCCTGGGGATGCGCACACGCGGGGCAGAGCTTGGGGGCCTCCGTGCCCGTATGCAGGTAGCCGCAGTTCATACACCGCCACACGACCTGCTGGTCCCGCTTGAACACGCGGCCATGCTCGATATTGGCGGCCAGATCGACGTAGCGCTTCTCATGTTGCCGCTCGGCGTTGGAGACCGAACGGAAGAGGGCCGCTATGTCCTTGAACCCCTCCTCTTCGGCCACTGCGGCAAAGCCAGGATACATCTCTGTATGCTCATGGTGTTCCCCAGCCGCTGCCGCCTTCAAGTTCTCCAGCGTGGTTCCCACCACGCCCGCGGGGAATGCGGCCTGGATCTCGACCTCGCCGCCTTCCAGCATGCTGAAGAAACGCTTGGCGTGCTCCTTTTCCTGGTTTGCCGTCTCCTCGAAGATGGAGGCGATCTGTTGATAGCCCTCCTTGCGGGCCTTGGAGGCGAAGTACGAATATCTGTTTCGCGCCTGGGATTCCCCCGCAAACGATACTACGAGGTTGTGCTCAGTTCTTGTTCCCTTGATCTGCCGCATGGCATCCTCCTGATGAACAGGGTCTATGCGCATCGTTATGGGTGCGCGACTTCCCTGCATGTTGCATTCTGCACGTGTCGCACACGCCCACAAACTCCGCACGCAAACCTATGACCTCATACCCGTTGAACGTAGTGGCATCGTCCTTGCTCGGCGTCACGTGTACTCCGTCAAGATCATCCACCCGGCCGCACCGCACGCATCGTATGTGCACGTGATCGGAAGGGTCGCCATCGAACCGCACCGGTGAGCACCCCATGCCGAGTTTCTGGATTATGCCTTGGGCTGCCAGCACGTCCAGGTTGCGATACACGGTGGCGAGGCTGATTCGTGGCAATGTGCGCCGCACATTTACGTACACTTCATCCGTCGTGGGATGCACGCGGCGGGCGCGAAACCGGTCGAGAACCGAGAGCACCGCATCCCGTTGACGAGTCCTCCGATACGTGGGTCCGGACCCCATGCTTACCTCCATGTCACCACTCGGGCCTCAGGGTTCAAGAATGCGAACACAGGAGGGATGCGTGAACCTCGCATTGCCCGGCGTGCACGCTTCACCATGTGCGGATTGCGGTTCGAGCGATCTGCCTGGCGACCATCTCCCGACATCCGCATGCCGTCGCGTCGCCAGTCAGGGTAGAGAACGCACATGGCCCGTGAAAGCACCCGAACGCCGTCATCAGTGATCCGCAACTAGTGTGCCAAGCAAACCTGCATCATTCTGGGTCCGGCCACCCTGAACCCAAGCCTTGTGAGCGGCTGCGACTCCATGAGAAATAGGAATTACTCCCATTATATCCTGTTCCTCTGTCGCGTGTCAAGCCAAACTCGCCCGCCGGGGAGGTGGGCATCCCCGTGAATCAGAGGGCGTTGGTCCATGCGGGGTTCACTAGCCAACTCTACCGCCTCGAAAGCTGCATTCGCAGCATCGGGAGGAGATCAGCTTCGAGGCCCAGCACGGGGCCACCATCCACACTCGCCAGAAGAGAGTCCGATCCCGAAGTCCACAGGGCAATGGTCATGTCGCCGTCGTCCAGAGTGAACCGCACCGTTGCCGTCTCCCGTATCTCTCCCGCCTCAACCTCCTCAGGGAACCGGGCGAGGCGCGCCTCCATCACCGATGCCACGACAGAATCGGGTGCGGCGTCCGAGGCCCAGTGGTTGGAGACCTTCCACCCGTCAACCCCCTGGCGGGTCGCGGTTGCCGCCACCCCTTCAAGACGTACTTCCAGGGCGTTCACCTCAAAGGCGTCTAGATCTATCACACGACGCGACCGCCAGGCATTCGCTTCGAGGGTGAGCGTATCCACTACCGGGCTGACCAAAAGGGCCGGCCCACCGAGATGCTGAGCGAATATCACACGCCCCTGTGCGCGCAGCGGTCCCATCTGAATCGCAACCGAGTCGCGCCGACGGCTTTCGGCGACTAGTGTCATCACGGGTTCCCACTCATCGACGGCATGATCCGAAAAGTCGACCCGTGCAGCCTCAAGATCACGGATGAGTCGCATTACGCTTTGCGCATCGGCCGCCTGAGTGCCTACCCTCCAGCGCCCGGCCCCGTCCTTGCTGATTGCCAGGGTCTCGCCAAGAGCGCTGGCGAAGCGAATCGCCTGTACTTCATAGGCTGAAAAGGGAAGGAGCTCCCGCGAACGCCACGTATCTACCGGCGCAAGCAGTAGGGCCGCCAGGCTCGAGTCCACCACCATGGCGTCGCCTCGAAGGTTGCTGCAAATCAGTGGCGAGTCGTGGTCTGTGAGGCAGACATCAAGGGTTTCCGCCGATGCCGCGGTGTGCACAACCCAGGTGGCGGCGGGCGTGCACGAGACTCCCGGAAGAAACTCATCGACCACCGGTTCCCTCAACCGCCGCAGCAGGGAACGAACCGCAGAATCATCGGCTCTGGCACTGACGGGCATGCCCAACTCCCAGGTACCGTCATGCTTCGCCAGTGAAAGGACCTGGCCGATTCCCGTCCTGTTCACTGCCACAATGTCCTCAGCCGGGGCCTGAAGCAACCTCGTGCTCCGGAGATCAGCGGATGCGGTGGCCAGACGGGTGAATACCCTCTCTGGCACGACCAATACCACAGAGGTGTCTGCTGTGTGCGCATACCTGCTCTTCCCCGCAGGGTTGACGCTGCCCAGGGCAAGACGCGCCCTCATCGTATCGCCGGTTCGGGCCACCAGCTCAAGCTCGGGCGGGTCGAGACCGAAGGAAGCCAGCCTGGCTTCCGGGGAGAAGGCCCGGTCTGCGTGCGTGTCCTGGAGTTGCTCCAGAATCACGCCGACCGCCCCATCATCTGCCATATCGTACACGGGCGCGACCATCTGCCACGACTCACCGGCCTTCCTCACCAGCACTGTGTCAGGCCCGCGGATCACCATGAGTTCATCCACCTCGTCGCCCTGGAACGAGAGGACAGGCGCCTCCTTCGGCCCGGTGTCGCTATCGAGCATGAGCATGGTAATCCCGACAGCACAGGCCAACGCCAATAGCCCGACGGTCTTCCAGCTCATGTGGCTACCTCCGCCGCCATCGCTGGGCGATACCCGCGACCAAAACCGCGCCGGGGAGTACCACCACCACCAGCAGGAAGATGCTCCTGGCGGCATCAGCGGACAGCGTGAGGTAGGCCCCGGTGCCACTCCGGGGACGAATCGCGATCAACTCACCCCGTTCGGCCAGCCATGACAAGGCGTTCATCCCCAGATCCCGGTTGCCCGAGACAGTGAGAAAGGCATTGGTGAGGAAGTCCACATCGCCGAACACGACAAGCCTTCCTTCCGACGATACCTCACCCTCCGGTCTGTCGCACGGCCATGACGCGGCCGCACCCACACAGAGGGGTCCTTCCCGCTCATGGGGATCCCACGCAACTGTACCGGACGTCAGCGATCCGGTTTCGGCCCAGCTTGCCGTGCCCGTCTCCGCGATGCAGGTCACGGAGGCTGAATCCTCCTGAGAGCCCGTCACGTCCAGCGAGCGGGCCAGGGGGAAGAACGACGCCGCGGTAAAAGAACGGGTGATGGGGTGATCGTCGCTGTAGTGCGCCACCAGCGGCACTACCTCGCTCATGCCGAAAACTCTGCCGACTCCACTGGCGTCCACTATGACATCTTTGCGTGCGGTGATGCCGCGCGGCAACGTCACCTCTTCCAGCGACGGACCTTCAGGCTCCAGGAGCAGGAGAGCCCGTCCCCCCGCAGCCAGAAATAGATTCAGGCTATCCAGTTCCGCGGCCAGAAGGGGCACCATAGGCCCCGGCACCAGCAGCAGGTCATCCGTGGAAGGCACTCCATCCCGCAGGATGATGCGCTCCTCGACGTCGTAGTTCTCGTGCAGCAATGCCTCGACCAGCGAACTCAGGCCGGTCTTCTCTTCGTCGACGGTGCTGCGGCCGCCATGGCCGGTCAGGACGTGCACCGTGATCCTGCGATCATCCTTCAGGCGCATGAGAGCGGAGGTAAGCGTCTCCTCCGAGGGAGCGCTGACGCGCTCGGTTCGTCCCGCCATGGAAATGACCACGGTGCCGTAGTCTCTGATCTGGTGGGCCTGGGCCTGCTCGGGTTGACGGTCAGGATCCACCACCCGGAAAGAGAACCCCCGGGAAGCCGCCGCATACTCCTTGAGGAGGTCGATCGTGTGGCGGTCATCACTCTGGGTGAATGCGATGGCTTCCACCGAACCGGGAAGGGCATGCAATACCTGCCTGGTTTGCTCCGAGAGCGTGAATCTCTTCGTGGCAGTGATATCCCACCGCAGCGTGTGCCGGGAGGCCCCCACATTCACGATCACGACAATGGCCAAGACCAGCAGACTCCCCAGCACCATGGGTGCGGCGGTGGCCAGTGTCTTCACGCCGGCTCGCCAGATCGCCAGCACGGGCCAGAGGGCCAGAAGCACCAGGCCCGCGGTCACCGTGATTCGGGGTATCGATTCGGATCCGGTGGCGGCGGTAGCCAGCACAAGCCCCGCTGCCAACAACGCCACTCCGCCAATCGCCGCGATGTGTTGTATCCTCTTCATGGCTCACCTCCCATGGCGTGCCGCTAGGAGGTGCGCGGCAAGAAAGAGCGGAACGAACACCAGGCTTGCGAAGAACACCAGATGCGATGTGTCCACCACCCCCTTGGCGAGCTCTTCGTAATGAGACATCACGGAGAGATAGTCCAGCACCGAGGCGAGGGCACCGTCGGTGATGGCGGCCGCCCAACTGATCACCCACAAGAGCAGCAGGAAGCCGAAGCTGGTAACCGCCGCAACGATCTGGTTCTCGCTGGCTGCCGATGCCAACACTCCCCACGCGACAAACCCCGCACCGGTGAGGAAGAGGCCGACCGCCGCCGCCGCCGTGGGCCCCGGGTCGATCTCACCCACCAAAGCCAGCACCAGCGGGTAGATGCAGGTGAGCGCTGTCAGGAGGCCGATGAGCCCCGCGGCACCCAGGAACTTGCCGCCCACCACGTGCCACGGCCGTACCGGAGATGTGAAGAGAAGCTCCGCTGTACCGCTGCGCCGTTCTTCGGCAAGCAGCCGCATTGTGATCATTGGGATAACCATAAGCATAACGAGGCTTAGATTAAGATACAATGGCCTCACAACCATTTCATTAATATCCAGTTGGTCTTCCTGATATCCGTATTGCATGAATTGAAGTGACAATCTGCTGAAATATGACAACATGGTGTAGAAGAAGAACCCTCCGATGAGAAGGTATACTGTTGACACTACATACGCCATTGGCGAGACGAAGTAGGTCTTCAGTTCCTTTCCCGCGATGGTGAGCATCTTGCTCATTCCGAATCCTCCTTCGTGAGCTGGAGGAAGACATCTTCCAGGCTGGCGCCGCAGGGTGAAAGCTCAAGGAGGCCAAGCCCATGGGTGACGATTTCCCGGGCCATGTCTTCCCGAACCGCAGGATGCCCGCCCATGCGCAATTCTCCCCGGATGACACCCTCCTCGCCCCCCTGCAGGCTGACAGTCTGAACGCCGGGCACGGCATCCAGAATCCGGCGCAGCTCGTGCTCCGCTCCCCGTACTTCAATGCGAACAGTCAGGTCGCCCTGAAGCCTGGCCGACAGGCCAGCCGTGGTGTCTTCCGCCACGATGCGACCGCGATGGATGATAACCACCCGGTCGCAGGTCGCGCTGACCTCCGGCAGAATGTGGGATGAGAGCAGCACGGTATGCTCCTGGCCCAGTTCCTTGATTAGATTGCGCACCTCGTGGATCTGCTTGGGATCGAGGCCAACGGTGGGTTCATCCAGCACGAGGACTTTTGGATTGTGCACCAGGGCCTGGGCCAGACCGCACCTCTGGCGGTAGCCTCGGGATAGTTCGCCGACAATGCGCTCCTGCACGGGGCCCAAAGCGCACCGTTCCACCGCTGCATCCACGGACGCCCGGAGCCGCCGCCGCGGTACATCGCGCAGAGCCGCCAGGTACTCCAGCAGCCCACGAACAGTCATCTCCCGGTACAAGGCAACATTCTCCGGCAGGTAGCCGATCCTGCGACGAACCTCCATGGAGTGCCCGGGCACATGCCAGCCATCAACCGTCACGGTTCCCTCATCAGGAGGAAGGAATCCCGTAAGAATTCGCATGGTGGTGGTCTTGCCCGCGGCATTGGGACCCAGAAACCCCAGGATCTCATTCCGTTCAACGCGGAAGCTCACGCCCTCAAGCGCGGCCACGTCGGCAAACCGCTTGGTCAGCTTCTCAACGACTATCATCAACACCTCCAGATACACGGGCGCGGTGTACCCACCGCCACGCCAGATATCCAACAATCACTCCCAAGAACACAAGAACAAGGCCCGCATTGCCAAGAAGACTGACCACGCGGAGCCAGCTTCGCCCGAGCATGTACCCTCCGGTCACCACTATGGCCTGCCAGGTCACTACGGCAAGGGCCAAGGACCACACAACATGCCGGGCAGGCATCCCGCCATATCCGGCCGCCAAAAGGATAAGGGACCGGATGCCGGGCACAAAGCGTGAGCCCATGACCAGAAAAGGCCCGCGCCTCGAAACCAAGGCCCGAGCCCGGGCGAATCCCGGCCTGCCCGCCCACCGCGACGCACTCGGATGCGTGGACCAGTGCCGGCCTGCGGCCCACAGGATGAACCCCCCAAGGTAGCTTCCCGATGAGGAGAGGGCCAGTGCCGGAAGAAGCGGGCCGCCCTGGCGGGCCAACGCAAAACTGCACACGACTGTCACGGCATCGCCGGGAAAGGGCGGGAACGCGGTCTCAACCGCGCCCGCCACGAAGAGGGCCACGTACAGGGAGACCGGAGAAAGTGAGCCCAGAAAGAGGACGAAATCTTGCACCATGGTACTTGTGGA
>JAFGKV010000025.1 GCA_016928395.1 Candidatus Fermentibacterota bacterium
CTGGCGCGCCTGCCCTGGGTCTGCGAGTTCACCATGGCGCCGGCCGCCCGGGGCCACTGGGGCGCTACCATGGTTACCCTCCTTCCGCCTGACAATCCCGCGTAGGTGCATCGTCTCGCATCCGTGTGTTCCATCGCATCGAAGCCGCCACGACTCAACTCGATATCGTCTGTTCCCACGTTCTTCCGCCATCATGTGTACTATTCTTCTTTGTCTAATCAATCCCTGTGCGTCCAGATTCAGCAGAAGCTCAGCAGGTGCTCCCCGCCGCCACTGGGGAGAGCGATCGGATTCCGGGCATGCCTGCTGATTGCGCTCACCTGTGCGAAGGCGACCGTAGATCCGATTCTGTGAACCCCCCGTAAGAGAGCACAGCGCCCCACAGTGAGGATCTCCGCACTGCCGCGTACGGTTTCTCAAGCATCGCGCCAGGAGCACTCGGAGACAATGCCGCTGTCAAGACTCAAACCCCCGGCGCTACTCCCACGGCCTCAGACGCACCGCCTCGGCAAAGCGCGCGGCGAATCCCTCGGTCTGCAGTATCACCCGCTGGCCTCTCCTTTGGAGATTTGCCACCATCCCGGGATCCTGACACAGCCCTGCGCCCAGCAGGGCGCCATTGCCTGCCACCATGATCCTGCCCCGATCCATCCGGGGTATGAGGCCGATGGCCTGGGCATTGTCCAGCTGCAACCCCCGGGCGAACGCCCCGCAGAGCACGAGGCTGCGAAGGTCTTTGAGAGGAAGAGACGCGTGGGTGAGCAGCGCGCGGACACCGATCTCCACCGCCGCCTTGGCCTTCTGCATCTCCCTGACATCCCGCTGGGTGAAGCTCAGGCCTGGCAGAGCGAGCTGTACACACGGGTCTTCGACAAGCCTCCCCGACTGTTCCATGCGACCGCTGGAGCCAAGCACGGCGCAGAGATCGATGGCTGCGGAACCGCAGAGACCGACGGGCGCACCTCCACCGATCACCGTGAGCCCCAACGCGTCGCCCTTGGCCTCGACATGTTCCACGGCGCCGTCTCCGGCGACACACCCGCAGGACAGGCCCCCTCCCTCAAATGCGGGGCCGGCGGGCACTGAAGTGAACAGGAGGCGGTCATGCGCCCACAGGGCCATCTCGCAGTTGGTGCCCATGTCGACCAGGAGCCATGGGTCCTCCACGGCGCGCTTCCTGATGAGGGCGATGGAGGCCACGACATCCGATCCCACCAGCCCCCCCAGCGGAGGCACGAGAGAGACCTGCCAGCCTGTGCCGTCGGTATCGACGGGTACGCAGACCGAATGCCAGCCAAGGCCCTGTTCCCTCGGTGCAAAGGGGCTGATTCCCAAGGATGTTGCATCGATCCCCGCGACCAAATGCTGCATGACGGTATTGCCCACGGCAACGATCCACGCCGGTCGCTCGATGGAGACCGCAGCCGCCCTCACTACCGCCGCCATGGGTTCCAGTACAGCCCGCCTTAGGTCACAAACCCCCTCGGGCTCCGCTGAGGCACTGACACGGCTCATCACATCAGCGCCGTAGCGCCGCTGCAAGTTCGGAGCTGACCACACCCTCCCCGGCATGCCTCCCTTGTCAAAGGCGGTCGCCATGACCGTGGTCGTGCCGATGTCAATGGCAATACCCGGCCCCGCAGGACCGGGCACGAAGTCACGCGAGATGATTCGATCCCAGGCATGACCCGTGACTGTGGCGGGAGTGCGCGCCCCCGAGACCAGGTACTCCCCGGGATGAAGCGTGCAGGCCAGGCGCTGGCCCCGGGCCAGCCCGGCGGTATCGATCCATCGCCGGTCGGCCGGTAACGGCGGCGGAAGGCGCTCTCCCACCAGCGTCACCGCACAGGTTCCGCAGCGGCCCCGACCCCCGCATGCCCCTGCAACCGCCAGTCTCGCCTGGACTGCCGCCAGAGGGGGAACCCCCGGGGGAATCTGGATGATGAGGGGATCGTCGAGCATACCGGGAATCTGGCGCGGCCCGGGACTCACCGTCGTGGGGAAAGACTCAAGACCAGTAAAGTCCGCAGAATGTCGGGCCACACCGTGAAGAGGTTGAGCTTGGAGCTGCCCGCGCAGCGCTCGTACTCGTGGCAACCGATTTCGCCGACCTTACACCGGTTGATCAACGCCCTCATGACCATCTCCTGTTCGATGGCGAACCGATCCTCTCTGAGGCCGAGATGCTTCGCCACATCGGTTCGAATGCCCCGGAATCCGTTCTGGCAATCGGTAAGACGAATGCCCCATCGATAGTTGATGGCAACCAGCACTAGATGGGACCCCATCATGCGAACGAAACGGCCGAAGCTGCCAGACCATTCATCGCTGCCACCCCTGATCCGTGATCCGATCACAAGGTCGAGCCCACCGTGCAGTGCGTGGACGAGTCGAGGGATGTCGCGGGGATCGTGGGACCCATCGGCATCCATGAACACAATGTACTCCTGGGTGGCCTCGGCGATGCCAAGCCTGACCGCCTCGCCCTTTCCCCGGCCCGAATCTCTGATGACCCTGGCGCCGAGCGCTCGGGCAATGTCGGCGGTCTCGTCAGCGGAGTTGCCATCGACGACGACTATCTCGTCGACCAAGGGCAGGGCCTCCCGCAGGATATCCTTGAGGGTAGCGGCCTCATTCTTGGCCGGTATGATGAGACTGATGCCCACGGAGCCCTTAGGAAGAGGATGGCCGGGCGGCGGGCAGGGTTATTCCCGACGACTCCCGCACACCGTCGGCCAGCGTCTGCTTTCCCCCGGCTTCCAGGGCGCCTGACCTGATTCGCTGGAACACCCCTCTCAGCCACTCCCGTTCCGCCGAAGGGCCCGGATCCAACCATTCCGCGTCGACGGACCGGATCCTTTCCAGGATATCAAGTACGCAGACGGCATGGGGGTCCGTCGCAGGCTGATAGCCGGTAGCTGCCTGCGGCATACTGATAGGAGCCAGCAAACCCACCGATGTGAGTCGCCGAACGGCTTCCCCCGCGACGCGTTCTGGGATCATGAGATCCCGGGCCATCATCTCGGTGGTGGCTGGCGGCATCGATCCGAGAAAACGCCGCACCGCATAGAGCATGAGATGCACCGCCAAGAATTCCATGGCGCTCTGATTGACTCGCCGCAGGGCTTTCTCCTGCTGGTGTTCACGCATGTGCTGGGCGCGGTAGGATACGACTGCTCCGAGGAGAAAGATGAGCCAACTGAAGTAGATGCCAACCAGAATGACCAGGAGCAAGCCCAGACTTCCGTAGATAGTGGCATACCCCACCGCTCTGCGGAAATACAGCGCGGAAAGAAGGCTGTTGGCACGCCAGAGCGATCCTCCCACAATACCACCGGCTAATGCCGCGTAGACCCTGACCCTGGTATTGGGCAGCACAAGATAGAGCAAGCCGAAGACAAGCCACAACACCACCAGGTTGCTGGTGGCGTGCGGAATCACGTTGAGGATGGGAAGAGCGCCGAGTCTCTCGATACCCCACGAGGCCGAGGATCCCAGGCCGAGGAGAATCACCAATGGCCCCAGAGTCAAGGCTGTCCAATAGTACACCAAACGCTGGATGCGGCCGCGGCCGCGGGCTACTCCCCAGATATCATTCACCGCATTCTCGACCGATTCGATCAGGCGAACCCCCACAAAGAGCAGAAACAGCATACCCACAGCGCCCAACGCGCTGTAGTTGATGTTCTCGACGAAGGTCGTGATATCCTTGATGATACGCTCCCTGGCGGCATTGCTCCGCATGGGCAGCGCATCCGGCACGGTGGGGGGAGTCCCGACACTGTCCGCAAGGGATCCGGAAGGCACGTAGTCAAGTAGTGGAATAGCCGAGAAAAGGACCCGGTCTATGATCTTGGGAACCAAATCCTGGCTGGCGTCCCTAAGAAAGTTCTTGGAGATTGAAATGGTCACGGCGAGAAGCGGGACGATGGCGAGCACGCTGGCATAACTGAGAGCCGAGGCGCGCGTTGTGCACCGCATCTCGTCGAAATCACGATACAGCAAAAGGAAGAACTCTCCCACCGACTTGGCGACCACCGGGACCCGGGCGAGCAATCGCCTGATGGGGTCGAAGAAGCTCCTCATAAACCATCTCCTCCCGGCCGGGCACGTAGAGCTGCCGGCGGGCGCTTCCGTCGTATGTCGCATGGCCAACCGCTCAAGTTGGCGAAGGCCACGGCGCCCCAGTTCCGTCTGGTTGGACCGTGATGGGGTGGGCATACAAGAAGGTGCTCTCTCGTGAATGCGTCAACGAAGCCGGCGACTGGCAGTCTACCGCCGAGGGGGTGAAGACCGAGGGGTGGCAGGGATGGGTGAAGAGACGGCGGGAGGAAACGACGGGTCTTTGTATGGATGGATGCGTGGAGTGAAGAAGAGGCCTAGTAGCCGGGGATCGCGTCTGAAGCCATTTGTACCGGCCGCCCGGTGCGGCTAGTTGCAGTGCGACCGCGAACGTCGTGCAAAGCTCGATCGTCCTCTTCTCTCTTCTTGATCCCTTGGTCTCCCCCTGCACCAAGGGTTGACGGGTCGTGCCACAAGGTCCACCTTGCATGGCCAAACAGCCTGCAAACAGCCAGATGCACACAAATCGAGGAGGTACTCAGATTTGAACGCGGTGCCGGCGACATACCTTGACATACTCCTGTCTCGTAAGTGGTGGATGATGGCGGCAACGTTGCTGGCCGGGCTGGTGGCGGGGATCTACAGCCTGACCTTGGAGGATCAGTATCGTGCGTCCGCGCGGCTGGTTGTTCTTGAACCCAGCGTCGAAAGCAAGACCGGTGGTTTCCACAATGTGACCAATACCGTCTACAGCGTCGATACCTACTCATCCATGCTCGGCTCACAGGAACTTCTCGCCGGCGTGGTACGGGATCTGGGATTGGACTTTCCTCCTGATCGCCTTACTCCTCAACGCCTTCGGTCTCGTCTATCCGTAGTACCCGTGAAAGATACGAAGCTCATCGAGCTTGGCGTCGTCTACCGTAACCCCGTCAGGGCCAAAGCAATCGTCAACACGGTGGCGGAACGCTTTGTCCAGCTCTATGGGGACTTGCGCACCACGGAGATCGAATCATCACAAGCCTTCATCAAGCAGCAACTTGATCGGGCCGACGAGAGTTTCGCGCGGGTACAGGATTCATTGCAGGTTGCCCGAACGCATGGCCGAATAGACCAGTTGCAGCTTCGGCTCCAGCATCTGCTAGAGCAGTTGAAGATGTTTGAGACGGATTTGGAGGCGACCCGCGGCGACCTTGCACGGAACAGGGCTCGTCTAGCAGAACTGACCGCCCTCTTGAAACACCTGCCAGAACAGTCCGTAGCGTCTACCCGTGCGGCGACTTCCACCGTCAAGGGAGCCGGCGCGGAAAATCCCGAACGCATCGTTTCGGACGCCAGGCAGCTCTTGGGCGGCCTGAACCTGGAACCACTCCACCAGAGTGCCGTCACCGAGGAGCAACGGGGCATGCTTGATCGCGCAGCGGTCGACGTGGCTGCCATGCAGGTGGCCCTCGAAGAACTGCAGAATCCGCCCGGGCGCCGCCGACTCACGCCCCAGGAATGGAGCCAGCGGTACAGCCTTGTGGCCGAAGGGCTGGACGCCCTCGCGAGTTTGTTCTCCGACCTGTCTACATCACTGGGCAGAGATGCCACCGTCCTTGTGCCCTCGCAGCGTCTGGGTGACTTGGCGGCGTCGGCTCGAGGCGATCTCTCCCAGGAAACTCATGAGGAGCAGAGGGTGGCCAACCCGTTGCGTACGTCTTTGCTCCGTGACGAGGCGGAAACTCAGGTTGCGCTGCGGGGATACGAGGCAAAGGAGAGCCAGCTCGTCAAGGTGGTCCGGTCCATTACTGCCGAGATCCGCGATGTGGAAGACCGCCTGTACCGAGGAATGCGAGAGGTCCAGGCCCTGGAGGAAGAGAGCAAGGTGGCGGCCAATCTGATGGGCATACTCACCGAGAAGTACGATCAATCGCGTATCGAGGTGGCCGCGAAACTGGGGAGCATGACGCTGTTCGATCCAGCCCTCATCCCCGAAAGGCGAATCGGGCCTCAACGCAAGTTGAATGTTGTGCTCGGCATGCTCTTGGGATTCTCTCTGGCGTCGGCCGTCACCCTGGCGGGGGCCTTTGTGGGTCACGAGAGCGGCCTGCCGAGTTCCTGACTCCAGAGACTGGCCCGGTTTCGGTGAGTACCGAGGCGGATTCACCACTTCTTGCCATTGCCGATGACCTCACCGTCGGCCTGCGGTATCTTCATTTCTCCCATCCGGTAGCGTGCATCTACAACCCCTTGGAGTATGCCCGGGAGGGCTACCGCGCCTATGTCATCCGTTTCGGTGCCCCTCCCAAGGAGACGCTGATTCTGGGGATGAATCCTGGCCCGTGGGGCATGGCGCAGACAGGGGTCCCCTTCGGCGAGGTTCATCATGTACGCGAATGGCTGGGCATCGACGAAATCGTGGGGCGCCCTGCGAATGAGCTGCCGTCTCGACCTGTCCACGGATTCTCGTGCCCGCGCAGCGAAGTGAGCGGTGCCAGGGTATGGGGGTGGGCCCGAGACGCCTTCGAAACGCCTGAACGATTCTTTGCTCACCATTTCGTGGGCAACTACTGCCCCCTGATCTTCTTTGATAAGACCGGCCGTAACCTCACTCCTGACCGGCTCAAGGCCGCGGAGAAGGAGAGGCTCTTCGCGGCATGCGATGCCGCTCTGCGTCGTACGATCCTTCACCTGCGGGCGTGCAGGGTCGTCGCTTTGGGGCGCTTCGCCTTTTCGCGAGCCCTGGATGCCGCCTCGGGTATGGGTCTCGACGTACTGTCGGTTCCACACCCCAGCCCCGCCAACCCGGCGGCCAACAGAGGGTGGGCAACGCTCATGTCCGCGGCGTTTTCTGCGGGCCGACGCCCTCCTCCCGTTGCTCCTTGAGCCCGTATTTGCGCATTTTGTAGCGCAGCATCCGCTCACTCAAGCCTAATCGTTGGGCGGCCTTCGTCTGGACGAATGCCGCGTCGGCGAGGGCTCGCCGGATCATGGATTGCTCCACTGACTGGAGTACGTCCCGCAGCCGGCCTTCCGATTCAACTGCAGGGGTCTCTCCGGGCCGCAGGTAGAGCGGCAGATCCTCCACCCTCAGCATGTCGCCCCGGGTCAGGACCACCGCTCGTTCAACGACATTCTCCAATTCCCTGACATTGCCGGGAAAGGTGTACTGGTAGAGGGCGGAGAAGAACTCCCGGCTGAAACCTTTCACCTTCTTCCTATTGGCCTTGGCGTGCCTCGCGAGGAAATGTTCGATGAGCGCCGCAAGGTCCTCTTTTCGCTCCCGAAGAGGGGGCAAAGCGACCATGACGACATTCAGACGCCAGTAGAGGTCTTCTCTGAATCGGCCTTGTTTCATAAGGTCTTCCAGGTTGCGGTTCGTGGCAGCCAGTATTCGTACGTCCGCAGTCGTGGGTCGGCTGCTTCCCACGCGCTCGAATGTGTGGTCCTGCAGAAAACGCAGCAACTTGACCTGGGTGCCCAGGGGGATATCGCCGATCTCATCAAGAAAGAGCGAGCCGCCCTCAGCGGCCTCGAACCGCCCTACCCGCGCGCGTTCGGCACCGGTGAATGCACCTTTCTCGTGACCAAACAGCTCGGCTTCCAGCAGGGTTTCGGGCAGGGCCGCGCAGTTCACCGCCACAAAGGGCTTCGTTGCCCGGGGGCTCTGCAGATGCATGGCCCGGGCCACCAGTTCCTTGCCGGTGCCACTTTCCCCCGTGACAAGCACCGTGGCAGAACTCGGCGCCGCGCGGACTATGAGGCTGAACACTTCCTGCATCCTGGGCGAGTTACCGATGATGCCGCTCATGGAGTAACGCTCTCTCAGTTGCTCCCGGAGCAGCATATTCTCCTCTCGAAGCCGGCGGTTTCCCGCCGCCTGGCCGACCGCCACCAGGAGCTCTTCCAGATCAACGGGTTTTCGGAGGTAGCCGTAGGCCCCTCCCTTCACGGCCTGAATGGCTGTCTCCACGGTGGCATAGGCCGTGACTACTATGACCTGCAGCTTTGGATCGATTTCCCGGCTTCGCCGGAGTAGTTCCACCCCGTCGACTCCGGGGAGACGCATGTCGGTGATCACGACATCGAAACGTAGGTGCTGCATGGCCTCCATCAACTCTTCTGCCGATCCAAAGCCCTCCGCCGCATACCCACCGTCCTCAAGGGATTCGATCATCATCCTTCGCTGGATCGGCTCATCCTCCACCACGGCAATTCGGGCGCCCTGGGTACTCATTGGGTGCTTTCCTTGTGCGAGAGGGGCAGCCTGATCTGAACCATCGCACCGCCTTCTTCGCGGTTGGCGACGTGCAGGCTCCCTCCGTGGTCTTGTGCAACTCGGCGGGCAAGGGTAAGCCCCAGGCCTAGACCTCGCTGCTTGGTGCTATAGAAGGCCTCGATTCCTTTCGTCCGTGCCTCCTCACTGAATCCGGCGCCGCTGTCTTTCACTGTAATGCATGCGAATCCGTGACGCATCTCGAGAGCAATCGCCACAGTGCTTCCCGTGGGTGCCGCCGCAAGAGCATTCCGAACGAGATTGCCCACCGCCTGGTGAAGCCGGTCAGCATCAGCCCCGATGCTGACCGATGCGGAGGAATCAAGAGCCACATTGATCCCACGGTCCTCCGCTTCCGACCTGTAGAGCATGACAACCCGTTCGAGCAGATCCCGAAGATCCACCGTCTTCTTGGTCGAGGAGGGGGCGCGCGCCAGGTCGACGATAGTCTCCACCGTTCGGTCAAGTCTCGCGATCTCGCGGCGCATCAACACGGAGAGCTCTTCCACGTTGCCTTCGCCTTGCCCGGTTGCCCGACTCAAGCGCTGTGCCATGAGGCCCAAGGAGTTGAGAGGATTACGGATCTCGTGAGCAACGCCCGCAGCCATGCGCCCTAAGTCTGCCAAACGCTCCTGTTGGTAGAGGGAATCCCGCATGGCATCCATCCTGGTGCGGTGACGTCGTTCCATGGTGAAGACGGCCAGCAATCCGCTCACACCGATCATGGATGCGGCTGCGGACAATACTATCAGGTTCCGTCGTGCCGTCGAGAGTATTTGGCGAGCATCTTCGGTGGTCAACGCGATATGCAGAGTCCCTGCGCCATCAGTCCCCATCGGGAATGGTTCACTGACGACCAAGAGCCTGGCGCCAGGGTCAGGAGCTTCCCACGCGGTGCCGATGCGCCCACGATCCGTAGCGAAAAGGATCAATCCCTGGGCGTCGGTGAGGGCGATATCGCGGACTTTCTTGGTGAGCGCGAGGTTCTCCAGCAGAGATTGGAAGGATTCGAAATCAAGGGTACGGCGGGTGAGGTCAGGGCTGGCTCTGAGAAAGACAAAGCCTCCGAAAGAACGACGTCGTGCATATCCCACTGGCGCAGGGCCTGTCCTTCTCCACCCGTGATGCCAGCGCCACATGTCGAAGGCGCGGTCTTTATCGCCTGAACGTTTCATCTGGGCCAGGAGGCCAATGAGCGGCCCACACGCCTCCGGACAGGACGCTGATCCTGGCTCCCGTGGCGGGCCGGCATGCCATCGGGGCTTGATTCCCCGCCCAGGCGGCAGGCCGTCGGTCCACACCAAGGGACGCAATGCATCATCGTACAGCGCCACAACGTCAAGGTCCTCCCGCTGGCTGAGCTCAGCAATGAGGGGACCATCCCGGCCTGGGTTGCCTGTCAGCACAGTATCCAGCCATGCCGCGTGCATCTTGAGTCTTTCGAGAAGCCCGTCCTGGGAAGCACGGACGCGGCGAAGCCCGTGGAGGGTGCTGGCCTGTATGCTGGCGGCTAGATGGGTGCCTTCCTCAGAGAGGAGTGCGTAGGCGTGGCGCTGAGTAAGCGTCCACAGCAAGAGCCCCAAAGCCCAAATCACTACAAGCACCAAGGCCAGGATCACCGCCGGGTAGCGCCACCGGCCGGTCATTCTGGCTTTGACTATCTGGGTCGGTCTCGTGGTCATGCAGTTCGAGCGCGGGGGCGAGCGGCGCTCGCCCCCGTCAGAGCTACTTCATCGAGCGCCCCGGCCGGCTTTGGGGTGCGCACTGCATCCCTCTGCCCATGCGGGATCCGCCCATGTTCGATCCATCCATGGGGCCGCAACCCATACCACAGGCCCCGGCCATCATGTGACAGCCAGCTCGCATGCCCTCAGGCAGATCCTTCCTGATCTTCAGCATGTGCTGCAAGCCCTTCTTCGCGATCTCACCGCGAAGATCATGGATCTCCTGGTGAAGCTTCAGGATGTCTGCGTCCTTTGAATCGGACGAACTCATCAAGAGACGCAGCCGTTCGGCTTTCTCGAATAGCTGAGCACGCTGCGTGATGGTGTCTTCCTGGAAGAGACGGCGCTGATCCTGGATTTTCGCCCGAACCTCGGCGGTCACTTCAGAGAAATCGCCCCACCCTGGGCCCATGCCCATGTCACACCCACCACGGCCGCCCCGGGGGCCGCGGGCATCCGCCGTGGCGGCCATCGAGGCCACCAGGGCTGCCATGAGAAGAATCAAGGTCGTGCGTTTCATTACTAGACCTCCTTCGCGGTACAACTTCGCACACGACACGTTACGCGCAACCGTATCATCGGTTGCACAACCCTTCCATGCAATGACCGTGCCATGGGAAGTACTGCATGATCTCTCGAACTGGTAACCATTGTCCCGCAAGAGATTATCTCCTGATGTTCCGCGGGGAGCATCGAACTCAGTCCGACAGATTTGTCGATCCGTGTCTCTGCCGAACGGCCATCGGGAGGCAGTATCGACATTCATTGCCGCCATTGGGTGGACTGCCGGTCCGTCTCGACGGTCGGGGCTGCATTGTGTTCCGCCCGACTCCATACTAACCTCCCCGCCCATGAATGATCACCACCCCATAGAAGCACGCAGGCTCACCAAACGGTACGGGACCCTTACCGCGGTGGATGCTATCGACTTCGAAGTCGAGCACGGCCAGTGCGTCGGGTTCCTCGGGCCCAATGGCGCCGGCAAGACCACCACGGTCAAGATGATAGCGGGCTTCTCCCCTATCACCGCGGGACGCGTCCTCGTGTTCGGTGTGGATGTCTCCGCCAATCCGCGGGATGTGAAACGTCAGATCGGCGTCTGCCCCCAGGAAGACAATCTCGATCCCGATTTCTCGGTGATGAAGAACCTGCTGGTATTTGCCCGCTACTTCAACATGCCGTCGTCCGTATCCGCCACTCGAGCGAACGAGTTGCTGGAGTTCCTTCATCTCAGCGACAAACGGGATGCCAAGATCGACGAACTCTCCGGCGGCATGAAGCGGCGGCTGCTTCTGGCCAGGGCCCTGCTGAACACGCCTCGGCTTCTGCTCTTGGACGAGCCGACCACCGGCCTGGACCCCCAGGCGCGCCATCTCATCTGGCAGAGGGTCCGCACCCTCCGTGATGGCGGCGCCACCGTCCTTCTCACGACCCACTACATGGAAGAGGCCAGTCAGCTCTGTGACCGGGTTATCATGATGGACGCCGGTAGGATTCTGTTGGAAGGAAGACCAGACGAACTGGTGGCGAGGGAGGTGGGCCGTGAGGTGATCGAGCTGTGGAAGACGACACCGGAGGTGACTGCTTTCGTGCGTGGGTCCGGATGGGCATTCGAGCAGGTCGAAGACCGCATCATTATCCGAGACCAACAGGGTGGCCAGGTGTCACGGCTCATCGAAGAACGATTCCCCACCCAGGCTCGGCTCATCCGTGGCGCAACCCTGGAGGATGTGTTTCTCATCCGAACGGGCAGGGCGCTCAAGGAGTAGTCCGGTGGGTGTCTGGAGAACTGTTTTCGGCAATGTGTCCCATCGCGCCATACGAGTCTGGCAGCGAAACGCGGACGTGTGGGCCACGACGTGGCTGGTGAACTTCATTCCCCCCCTCTTCGAGCCGATCCTCTATGTGCTTGCCTTTGGTATGGGCATGGGAAGCCTCATCGGCACGGTGGTCTACGGGGGAACCGAAATCCCGTATCTGCGATTCATGATTCCCGGCGTCATCTCGGTGGCCATCATGTTCTGGTCATACTTCGAGACCACTTATGCCTCGTTTGTGCGCATGTACTACCAGCGCACCTTCGACGCCATCATGGCCACACCGCTTCTGGCTGAGGATGTGATCGCCGGTGAGTGGATCTGGGGCGCGACCAAGGCCGTTATGGCGGCGACGGTCATGCTGGTCATCGTCGGCGCATTCGGCTTGGTGGCCTTCCCCCAGGGCCTGCTCATCGTTCCCCTGTCGGCCCTCGGGGGTCTGCTCTTCTCGGCATTGGGCCTCGTCACCACGGCCCTGGCCCCGCGCATCGATCATTTCAATATCCCCAGCTTCCTTATCATCTTCCCCATGTTCCTGTTCAGCGGCACCTTCTTCCCCATCGACGTGCTCCCCCAGTGGGCCACGCACGTGGCTCTGGCACTCCCGCTCACCCACGTCTCCTTCCTCGTTCGGGCCCTCTGTCTCGGCCGACCTGCCCCCCTGTGGCCCTGGCATCTTCTCTATCTCACACTCGGCTCGCTCGTCGCGGGCGGCCTTGCCATCGTGCTCATGCGCCGACGTCTAGTGAGGTGATGTCGAAACGCTCAATGATTGATTGATAATGCCTTACGCCACGAGACCTAAGAGATTACCTTAGGCTTTCCCATGCCGGACGCAGCCACGAACCCACTGGCCTCCCTCCCTGTGTTTTCCACTCACTGCTCTCGCGCGGAGCACGGCCTCCGTCACTATTCTCACATTAGAATAGTGATGGCGATCGACGCTCAGCGGGTGGTCTTCCACGCCCATCGTTCCGCCGGGCAAAGACCCGTATTCTGCGAGACGA
>JAFGKV010000182.1 GCA_016928395.1 Candidatus Fermentibacterota bacterium
CCACCGTCAAGTCCCTCCTTTGCGTGCTTTGCGGCTTTGCGTGAGATTCCTTTCGTGCTTCGTGCTTCGGATTGCCGCGCAGGGGCCAACTGCCGCCCTCTTCACTTCTTCACGTGCCGCTTCGCGTGAGGCGTAGCCGTCTATGACCAAGAAAGCCGGCATCTTCTGGGGCCTCGTCATGGTCGTAGTCGGGGCGCTCTTCCTCCTCGGCAACTTGGGATATATCGATTTCACGTTGGGTAGGCTCCTGTCCGAGTTCTGGCCGGTGGCCCTCATCTACATCGGGGCCCGCATGGTCTCTGCAACCTACGGTTCGGCGGCAGGATCCACCGTGGTGCACGGGGTCGGCGGCGAACCCGCGACCTTCCTGCCTGGATACTCGCGCCTAATGGGGCGGTACTTCATTGGCGACATAGAGCTCAAAGTAGACCGGCCCATCGACGGCGGGGTCGTGCACGTAGCGGTCGGCAACATCGACCTTGATCTCAGCGCCTCGGGCGCTACGGCGGGCCGGCGAGTGCTGGACTGCCTGACCCGCGTCGGCAATGTGCGGATTGTGATGCCTGCCCAGGGTGAGTGGCGGGTCGAGGCCCTGTGCCTCCTTGGTGATGTCACGGTGGGCAGGGAGAGCCGCGACGGCCTCCTCAAGGCGCTTTCCTTTTCCTCTCCCGGCTTCAATGATACCACGGGCCTCCTTGTTCGGATTCGCTCCGGCATCGGCTCGGTGGTAGTTCATTGAACCGGGCTGCCGGGTGACTCGACCGCTTCCCCCGGGAGAGGAGTGAGGAGTGTGGAGATAGCACGACTGCCTGAACCCTTCAACCCTGAGCCCTGAACCCTTGTGTGAGAGAACATGCAAAGCTCGCACACGTGCTTGTACCCGTACTCGTGCTCGAATGCCCGGCTCGTCGATTACGATTACGACAACGATAGCGATACCGATACCGACCCCGAGCCGGCGGGCGGCAACAGAGTTAGGAGATAGGAATGAGGAGTGAGGAGAGGCGGCAGAGGCCCGACTGAACCCTGAACCCTGAATCCTGCTCGCAGAGCGAGCTGAACCCTGGACCCTGCTCGCAGAGCGAGCTGAACGCTGCTCGTAACGCGAGCCTGGCCCATGCGGAATGCAAGTCATGATTGCATTCTGCACGACAGGGTCAGGCGCCTCAGCCTCCTTCGCCTTTCAGACATGACTTTCGTTCCGGCACGGGAGTTGCGACTTGGCATGGTGGATTTATGGTGGGCCCGGAGATTCCGGTGTCCGTTGTTCAAGACCCCGCAAATGGAGGTTCCGATGCGGAACAAGGGTTTTACCCTCGTTGAGTTGATGGTCGTTGTCGCCATCATTATCATCCTCGCCGCCATCCTGATCCCGCGTTATCTGGACGTGACCGAGAGCGCCAAGACGGCCAAGTGCTCCGCGAACCAGAAGACGCTGGAAGCAGCCAACGGCATGTACATGGCAGACCCACTCAACACCGACACTGAAGAGGTTGCCGACTTGGCGAACCTCGCACCGACCTACATCGTCCAGCTGCCGACCTGCCCCAAGGGCGGCACCTATGACATCGACAACGGCTATGTGACCTGCTCCTACACCCCGACTCACGACCGGAACTTCTAGTCGTCAGTGCCTCTCGAACGGCGGCCTTTCGAGGCCGCCGTTCTCTTTTTGGATTGCCTCCACCGGCATGGCTGCATCGCCGGGTGATGGCACGCCGATTCGCTTCCAGTTGGCCCACGGAGAGGCACGAAAGGCGATCCCGCCGGTGAGCCTGCGTATTCCGAAGGCCAGCGCCACTGGCGCTGCACCCCGCCTATCGCGTGCGGCGCCGATGATCTGCGCGGTCATCCTCTTTGGCGTTCAGGCGTTTGTGGCTGCCTCGAAGGATTCCCAGACCTGGGATGAGGCCTATGCTATCGCCGCGGGCTTCCGGAATACGTCACGGGGTGATTTCTCCATGGTGCCGGAGAATCCTCCGCTCCTTGGGCTCCTGGTCTCCCTCCCTTTGAAGCTTGCCGGGGCCCGGCTTCCCGAGGATTCAGTCGCCTCAGCGGTTCAGTACGGCAGAGTCTTCCTGTATGGCTGCGGCAATGACCACCACAGGCTCCTTCTGGTCTCCCGCTGCGCGGTGATTGCGGCCGGCCTTGCGGCGGTTGCCGCAACCGTCGGATGGGCAGGGGCGGTGTGGGGCATGCGGGGTGCGTGGTGCGCCGCGGCGCTCTGTGCATCCGAGCCCAACTGGCTCGCCCACGGCCATCTGGTCGCCTGGGACGGCCTGGCCACGGCCACCATCACCCTGGCGGTCGTCGGCCTGGCGTGGATGATGGCGAATCCCCGGCCTCGCCGGGCCCTGGGAGCCGGGGTGCTCATGGGCGTGGCCCTGGCAGCCAAGCACACGGCTCTGATCCTACTACCGCTCGCCGTGATGTGTGTGGCCTGGGCGAGTTTTCGGGGAAAGGGCACCGGCGGGATCTCCCGCGGCCTGGTACTCGCGGGGCTTCTGTTCGCCGGTGCCATTCTAGCCGTTGGGGCTTCCTACAATCTCCGATTCCGCTATGACCTCTACGCGGACAGTATCGGCGCTATCTACCGGATGAACCAGCCCGGCTACCAGAACTACCTTCTGGGCAGTTTCTCTGACCGCCCGTTTTTCGCATACTACTTTGTTGCCCTGGCGGTGAAGACTCCCTGTGCATTTCTCCCCCTGCTGGTTCTGGGGGCACTGGCTTCGGTCCGGTCACGACGGGCCGAGATCCTTCCCGCAGCGACTCTCGCGATGCTTCTCTTCGGCGCGGCCATGTTCAATCGCTACAATATCGGCATTCGCCACATCACTCCTGTTATCCCGAGTCTCATTGTTCTCGCCTCGGGAGCGGTGACGATGGGCCGCACCCGGTACCGGGCTGCCGCCCCGCTCATTCTGGCGGCCCTGATGGTGGTCGAGACCGGGGCACGGGCTCCGCAGTACTTGCCCTTCTTCAATGTGGCGGCAGGGGGACCTGCTCGCGGCATCAGGATCCTCGATGAATCGAACGTCGACTGGGGCCAAGACCTCGAGCGCCTGGCTTCGTTGATGCAGCAGGAAGGGAATCCCGAGATTGGGCTGATTTACTATGGCTCTGCCGACCCCGCAGCCTATGGCATTCGTCACACGCCGATCCTTTTCAAAGAGCTCCGCGAGCCGGTTTCGGGCCGATTCTACGCCATCAGCGCGCACATTCACAACCGCCTCGTGCGACTGGAAGGCGAGAAGGCGGGATGGCTGCGCCACACGAAACCCTGGCGCATCGCCGGGGCGAGCATCTACGTATACCGGTTCTAGCCTACCAGATCCCCAACCCCGTGGGGACTGGCCACGCAGGGTTCAGGCGGGCCAGAGAATGATGGAGTAATGGAACGATGGAACGATGGAACGATGGGGACGGGTGGATGGATGGGTGGCACGCTCTGCGAGTAGGGAGCAGGGTTCAGGCGGGCAAGGAATGACGGAACGATGGAA
>JAFGKV010000183.1 GCA_016928395.1 Candidatus Fermentibacterota bacterium
CGGCCCATGCCCCAGCGCTTCCTCGAGGCCATGGCCGATCTGCCGGCGTGCGGCGGCATCGCGCTGGGCGTGGACCGCCTGGTTATGCTGCTGTGCGACGCGGCTTCCATCGATGACGTGGTGGCGTTTCCGAAGGAACTAGCTTAGGGGACACCAAGCGCTGGCTCTTGTGTGTCATTCCCGCGAAGGTGGGAATCCAGGAACTGTTGATTGCCGGCGCGGTTCGTTTCGCCGGGTCAGGTCACGGACCTGACCCCCTCCACAACTCGCTTTCGCCCCTGCCGTACAACCTAGTCTACTTCAGAGGGAACACAACCTGCGTCTTGAGGTCCTCCGGTTTCGTCTCGTCGGGATCATTGAGGTAGTACTCGTAGGCCACGCCGGTCACCTCGTATCCCTTGTCAGCGATCCATTTTGTCAGTGCTTCGTACGCCGGGCCGATCTTGTCATACGGGCCGGTGTGTATGACCACGCCAAACTTGCCGCCGGGTATATGGCCAGCCTTGATCTCGCCCTTGC
This sequence comes from Candidatus Fermentibacterota bacterium, assembly GCA_016928395.1. GTDB lineage: Bacteria > JAFGKV01 > JAFGKV01 > JAFGKV01 > JAFGKV01 > JAFGKV01. The sequence continues at coordinate 520 of JAFGKV010000183.1, forward strand.
CCGGGAGATCCTTGGGCACCGGGAAGCCCAGCTCCACGTCCAGGTCTTGCATATCCATGTTGTGGTATGCAGCAAAAGGAGCGCCCGCCGGGTACTGTCCCAGCTGCGCCAGGTACTGGGCGATGTCCCCGAAGGCCTTCCCGATGACTTGAGGCAAGTTCTGAACAGATGTCCGCGTGCGGATGGCCAAGGTCGGTTGGGCCGGCTGTTCTCTGAGTTCACACTGATACGACATGGTCTTCCTCCTCGGCCCCCACTATACCATGATTGGCCTTCTGGCCGCATCGTGTGGTTTAATAGGCTGTGACGTGTTGTCGTGAGGAGAGCGATCGATGTGCCTGGCAGTCCCAGCCCTAGTCAAGTCGGTTGATGGCGATGAGGCCGAGGTCGAACTCGGCGGCGTCACGCGCCGCGCCAGCATCATGCTCACGCCTGAGGCTAAGGTAGGGGACTACGTGCTGCTGCATGCAGGCTATGCCATCAACATCGTAGACCAAGCCGAGGCGGAGGAGACCCTGAACATGCTGAGGGAGATGGCCCGACTGGCCGAGGACGACACCGAATGAGACTGGTGGACGATTTCCGGAACACGGAGCTGGCTAAAGGGCTCATCGACAGTATCCGCCGCATTTCCACCAAGCACGTTCGCCTCATGGAGTTCTGTGGCGGCCATACCGTAGCCATCATGAAGCACGGCATCCGCCAGCTTCTGCCACCGACCATCGAGATGCTCTCCGGACCGGGCTGCCCGGTGTGTGTCACGGACAACTCCGACCTGGACAAGGCCATTGCCCTGGCGCGGCTCCCCGAAGTGACCCTGACCACCTTCGGGGACATGCTCAAGGTTCCCGGCAGCCGCTCCAGCCTGCAGCAGGCCAGGGCCGAGGGCGCCGATGTGCGCATCGTCTACTCGACTTTGGACGCTCTGGAGATAGCCCGGCAGAACCCGTCCCGCAAAGTCGTTTTCTTGGGCGTGGGCTTTGAGACCACCGCGCCCACGGTGGCGGCCTCCGTTCTTCAGTCGGAGAAAGAAGGCATCGGCAACTACTACATCCTCTCGATGCACAAGCTTTGCCCTCCGGTGATCCGGGCCATCCTCGATTCCGGTGAGGTCAGGGTGAGCGGGCTGATCTGTCCGGGACACGTGAGCACCGTGGTCGGCTCCGAAGCGTGGAGTTTCATTGCACACGAATATTGCATTCCCTGCGTGGTGTCCGGATTTGAGCCGGTGGACATCCTGCAGACCATCCAGATGCTGGTTAGCCAACTGGAGAAAGGCGAGTCCCGCGTCGAGATCGCCTACAGGCGGGGGGTGACCGCGCAGGGCAACGAGCGGGCGCTGGAGATCATGTACCAGGTGTTCGAGCCGTGCCCGGCGCGGTGGCGGGGGATGGGGACAGTCCCTGGCAGTGGCCTGGGGCTGAGGCCCGCCTACGCTCGCTTCAACGCGGAGGCGGCCTTCGAGTTCGACCCCGGCCCAACTGTGGAGCCGAAGGGCTGCATCTGCGGGGAGGTCTTGAGAGCGGTCAAGACGCCGCGGGACTGCAAGCTATTCCGCACGGTCTGCACGCCTGCGAATCCGGTGGGGCCGTGCATGGTGTCCTCAGAGGGAAGCTGTGCTGCGTACTACCTCTATGGAGCAGCGGATGACTGAGAGAATCCTCTTGGCCCACGGCGCAGGCGGCAAGGCGGCCCACGATCTCGTAGAGAAGGTCCTGGTTAAGCCGCTGTCGAACCCGCTGCTGGACCGGCTGGACGACTCGGCCGTGTTCTCCTGCAGCGGCCGGCTGGCCTTCACCACCGACAGCTACGTGGTCAATCCCATCTTCTTCCCCGGCGGCGACATCGGGAAACTGGCGGTGTGCGGCACAGTCAACGACCTGTCCATGGTGGGAGCCACGCCGCTCTACCTGAGCCTGGCCTTCATCATCGAAGAGGGTCTGGCGCTGGACGACCTCGAGCGCGTGCTGTTGTCCGTCCAGGCGGCGGCCAGCGAGGCCCAGGTACAGATCGTCACCGGAGACACCAAGGTGGTGAACAAAGGGAGCGCCGACAACCTGTTCGTCAATACGGCCGGGGTAGGTAAGGTGCCAGAAGGAATCGACATCTCCGGCTCCAAAGCCCAGCCGGGTGACAAGGTGATCCTCAGCGGGACCATCGGCGACCATGGCATCGCGGTTCTCAGCCAGCGCGAAGGTCTTGGCTTCTCCACCAAGCTGGAAAGCGACTGTGC
>JAFGKV010000184.1 GCA_016928395.1 Candidatus Fermentibacterota bacterium
CAGACATTTGGCCGTAATGACTGGGACTGCTCTTCGTCGGAGTCATCACAGCATATTGGGGCTACTTGAGCGAAGTGGATAGCCCAGATAATGGAATAAGGCTACCGCTGGGTCACCAGCCGGTAGCGGGTCCATCGGGCGCTGCCTTCACGCTCCAGCACGCCGTAGCGATGGAGTTTCTTCAGGAGGTAGGAAGCCCGGTGCAGGTCAACGCCCAGCAGATCGCGACACTCGGCATTGTCCACGCTGCCGTGCGTTCTCAAGTATGCCAGCACTCGTTCTTCGTCGGCCACTACGCCATCGAGCGATGTCTCGCGTTGCGGCCCCGTGGTGTCGGAGTGACCTCGGGCCCGCTGAATCACGAGTTGCCACACACGATCGTTCTCCGAAGTGCCCTCGGATGCCGACACAGTGGCCACCGCCGCGGCACGCCCCATGGCCGGGCCCAGATGCTCGGTCCCGATCTCTGTGCCACGGCCTCGGAGCACGGCATATTCGATGATGTTCTTCAACTCGCGCACATTGCCGGGGAATGGGTACCTCTCAAGGAGCTGAAGGGCTTCAGGATCCATGGTGGGTGTGGCAAGCCCCATGTCCGCGGCAAACAGCGTCAAGAAATGGTCGACAAGGAGTGGGATGTCTTCCCGGCGGTCCCGCAAGGGGGGAACCTTGACCGTGAAACGGGCCAGGCGATAGTAGAGGTCGTTTCGGAAGAGCCCCTGTGCCATTCGGGCCCGAAGATCCTGGTTTGTCGCTGCCACGACTCGCACATCGATCGTCTGTTCGCGGGTACTCCCCACCGGCGTAATGCACGCCGACTCCAGCGCCCGAAGCAGCTTGGCCTGCAAGGCCACATCCATGTCGCCGATCTCATCCAGGAACAGCGTGCCGCCATGGGCCAGTTCGAAGTAGCCCCTGTGCGAGGCATGCGCCCCCGTGAAGGCGCCCCGGGCATGACCGAAGAAGATCGACTCGGCCAACTCCTTGGGAACGGCCGAGCAGTTCACCGTCACGAACGGCCCACCTGACCGCGGTCCACCAAAATGGATGGCCCTGGCAACCAGTTCCTTGCCGGTGCCGCTCTCACCTGTGATCAATACCGCGGTCTTCTCTGCAGTCTGCACCGCGCGTACATCATCCAGGATCCTTTTCACCGTGGTGCTCCTGCCGATGAACCCCTCGATACCCCAGCGTTCGCCCTCCTGGCGGGCAAGTAGCGCGAGGCGGTCGTCAGCAAGCTGAACGGCCTCCTCAGCATCCCGGCGTTTCGCCATCTCCTCCCGGAGTTGGTCATTGGCTTCCTGCAGCTGCCGGTTGGCGTGGGCCAGGTCCGCGGCGCGCTCCTCCAGCTCCTGATTGCGCTCAGTGAGCGCCCGGGAGAGGCGCGCGATCTGGAGGTGTGTCCGCACCCGGAGCAGGATCTCCTCTTTCTCGAAGGGCTTGCCGACATAGTCGACCCCACCGGCTTCAAACCCGCGGATCAGGCTCTCCTTGTCCTCCTGCACCGTCACGAAGATCACGGGGATCTGACGCGTGGTTTCATCCGCCTTCAGTGCACGGCAGACCTCGTATCCGTCCATGCCGGGCATGACGACGTCCAGCAACACCAGGTCAGGCAGCGCTCCCCGAGCGATCCTCAGTGCGGCTGGCCCGTCCGACGCACCCAAGATGCTGAATCCCTCGGGTTCCAGCACATCCCGTAGGATCTTGAGATTCGCGGGGACATCGTCGACGATCAAGACGTGGGGACCATTGCCGTTCTGTCTAGCCATGACTGGTCATCCTTGGCAACCCCGGGGGCTCCACCGGCCCGCCTCACGCCTGAGGGACATGTATGCCCATGCAGATGTAGGAGCGGCTCTTGGTCCCGCACCGCCGGATGCGGGGTCAGCCGCGAACGTGCCGGGTCCGAAGGCCCTCCTACGCTCGATCGGCGATCCTAAGCACATGGCACACACCCGGCCAACTTCCGGTGCTGATCGAGTTCTCCCGTAGGGATGTCCGGCGTTCTGTCTAGCCATGATCAATCGCTCCCAATACTCCCAGGATTCCCTCCATGTCGAAGTCACGGCTCAGCCGGCGCAGATGGTCCGCTAGCCGCTGCCCCCGTGCTCCCAACTGCTCGACCGAGTCGAGGGCATTGTCCAACTCCGTCACGCGACCGTACTCGGCAGCCTCCCGGAGTTCGGCCCACAGATCAGCGGGGATCGGCAGGCTCTTGAATTCATCAGGAGAGCTTCCCGTCTCCTCTCGTTCGAACTCCACCCGCAAGAGCCGTGCCAAGGAATCATGGAGCGCGGCCAGGCTGACGGGCTTCGCGATGAAATCGTCGAAGCCGGCGCGGAGGTGCTCCTCACGCTCGTGGATCAGCGCGGACGCGGATACCGCGACCAGCTTCGGAGGCGGGACACCGGCTTCCCCGGCCCTAATCCGGCCCACGGCCTCACGCCCATCCATCACGGGCATACGGATGTCCATGAACACGATGTCCGGTTGCTCGTCGCGCACCCGACACAGGGCCTGCTCACCATTCTCCGCAACAGCCACTGATGCCCCCATGTCCTCCAGCAACTGCCGTAGCACTTCGCGGCTCTCCGCCGTGTCATCGGCGACCACGGCCCTCACCTTGTACCCAACCGCCAACCGAATCCTCCGACCGACTTCCCGCGCTTGTCCTCTCCCGTGCAGGCGGCGCAGGGCGATCTCGAAGAAGAAGCGCGAGCCCTCCCCCAACTTCGATTCCATGCCCATCTGGCCGCCCATGAGTGCGACGAATCGCCTGACGATGGCCAGCCCCAGCCCCGTCCCCTCTCCGAGTACCTGCCCCGCCGTCCCCTGGACGAAGGGATCGAGAATCGCGGCCTGCTCCTCCGCCGGGATGCCGATTCCCGTGTCCACGACCTCGAACAGGAATCGGATGGTCTCCTGATCCTCCGGGCCCGCTTCACCTGCGGTCATGACGGTGATCCTCAGCAGGATCTCCCCCGAGGTGGTGAACTTTAGGGCGTTGGACACCAGATTCAGGAGCACCTGCCGCAGCTTTCCTTCGTCGCCGAGGACGACGATGCTCTCTTGGTCTTTCGCTCGACCCCCACCCCTGCCGTGGTCCCCCAGCAGGACCCATTCGACCCGCCAACCGACGCCCTTCTGTTCGCAGCGCAGCCGGAACATCACCGACAGATCGTTCACCAGACGCCGCAGGTCGAACTCCTTTTCCTGCAGCGTTACACGGCCGGCCTCGATTTTCGACAGATCCAGAACGTCGTTGATGAGTGCCAGAAGATGGGTGCCGCTCTGCTCAATGGTCTCCAGCGCCGACCGGATGCGGGGTTGGAGCTCGGGGGCGCGCTGGAGAAGCTGGGCATACCCAAGGATGGCGTTCAGCGGCGTCCGGATCTCGTGACTCATGTTGGCCAGGAACAGGCTCTTGGCCTGATTCGCCGCCTCGGCCTCCTCCTTAGCTTTCTTCAACTCCCGGCTTTCCTCGACTTCCCGTTCCAGGAGACGCAGGCGGAGGCGCTGGGATTCCCGGCGCTGCCCGTAGTAGCGTGCGCCGAACACACCCGAAGCCGAGATCAGACCTGCGATGGCCGCCGCAGGGACCACCACCCACCAGGTGCGATACCACGGCGAGTTCACGTCCAACCGGATACTGGCGGGCGCCGAGTACCGTCCATCACGACTGACCGACTGCACCTCCAGGATGAACTCCCCGGCCCGCGGTGTTCGCCAATCGAGAGAGGGGCGCGCACTGATCCCCAGGAACTCCCGAGGGGCGCCGCCTTCGCCGCGAGGCTCGCCGTTTTGCCCCGACGGTCGGCGAATACTCCACAGGTACTGACGCTTCTGCGGAAGGGTGACAAGGTCCACGGCTTCACACTCCACGGTCACGACACTCCCCACCAGGACCGACGGCAGCCCGTGCGTTCCCGCGTGCTCCTCATCGACTCGGGCCGCGGTGATGCGGATCTTAGGTATCGCGGCTCTGCGTCGATAGGCTGTTAGGCCATTGCTCGTCCCGATCCATATGGTGCCCTCGCGATCCTCATGGAGGGCGAACACCGAGTTGCTGGCAAGCCCGTCCCGTTCATCCATGGAGAGCCACGTCGAACCGTCGAAGACTGAGACACCGCCGCCGTCAGTGCCACACCAGAGCCTGCCCTCCGAATCCAGTAGGCACGCCGAGACGTGATTGTCGGCGAGCCCGTGTTCGCGGGTGTAGGTCGTGAAGCGGGTTCCGTCAAAGCGGACGACTCCCCCGTCGGTGCCCAGCCAGAGCATCCCGTCAGACCCGCGGACGACGGCACGCACAGTGGCGCTCGGCAGGCCATCCAGAACCGAGAAGTAGCGGAACCGCTTCCCGTCATACTGGCAGAGGCCGGCTTTCTCCGTGCCGAACCAGAGAACGCTGTCGTGATCGCTCAGGATGGTATGCACATGGCAGTCCTTCACGCCCATCTCGCCCGTCAGCGTCGAAAAGGTCAGTGCCGCCAGATCAAGGCGCGAGATGCCCACCGCCCGCGCCCCGATCCAGAGGCTTCCGGCCTGTTCGTGGAGGGTATTGATGCGCTCGAAGGCAAGACCCTTGTCGGTGCCGAATAGCTGAATGCGTCCTTCGTCATAGCGGGCGAGGCCGCCCCCGTTGGTGCCGAACCAGATGGCGCCGTCAGCAGTCTGGTGAATCGCCTGCACTGCATTGCTGGGCAGGCCATCGCGCGTCGTAAGACTGGTGAACGTAGATCCGTCGTATCGTGAGGCACCCGCGTCCGTTCCGACCCAGAGCGCGCCACGGTCATCGCCGGTCACCGTCATGACTCGATTGTGCGGCAGACCGTCCCGCGTGGAGAATGTCACGAGGCTCGCGTCATCGAGCCGGGAGACGCCTCCCCCATACGATGCGAACCAGAGGGCGCCGGCGGGGTCCTGATGGATGGCCACTATCCGACCGTGGGTGAGGCCGTCAGCCGCTGTGTAGACGAGGAAGCCCTCGCCATCGTAGCGGGCAATGCCGCCCAACGTGCCGATCCAGAGGTTCTCCTCGGCGTCACGGGCAACGGCGCTGACTGAGTTGCTCGGGAGCCCCTCCCTGACCGTGAAAGCGGAGACGGAGCCAGACGCGGGGTCAAAGCGCTGAAGCCCATCGGCAGTGCCGATCCAGACAACGCCGTCCGCACCGCAGCAGAGCGTTCTGATGCCCTGAAACGGCGTCGCCAGGTCCGAGGTCACGGCCTCCAGCGTAATCCCATCAAAGCGGGTGAGGCCGGCTTCCGAGCCGAACCACAGGGTGCCATCTTTGCCTTCCGCGATGGCCGTGACGAGAGTTCGCGCGTGAGCCCCCTCCGCGGCAATCCGTCGGACGCCGTTGTGGTCCGCACAGAACACCCCGCTCTTCGCGGCAATCCACAGGCATCCCCGCGAGTCGCGATAGAGCGCCGTCACGCGGGCGTCGCCGACCGCCTCCAGCCGCGCCGGAGTGATGGCGGCTGAGCCATTGGAGCGGAAGAGCCCGGCGTCGGTGCCGATCCACATCGTACCGCTGTCGCCGGCGCAGAGGGCGAGGGCCCCATGCCCGGCTGTGCCCGCTACCGCAAAGTTGATGAAGGCGCTGCCATCGTATCTGGACACGCCGTCATCGGTGCCGAACCAGAGCGCACCAAGGCTGTCCGCCGCGACACAGAGAACACGAGCGCTGCCCAGGCCGTCGATCTGGGTGAGCGTGCGCCAGAGTCCCTTCTTGGCGGGGGCGACACGAAAGTCGATACTTTGGGCTGTGCCGCCAGGCATGACCGCCAGCGCCTCGCCGGGTGGGTGCCCGTTGCCTGGGGTCTTTCCAAAGCGTCCTGACCAGTTCTGAGACGTGCCGTTGGGCCGCATGATCGTGCCGATCGGGCCGGGCGTTTGATTCTGCGCCAGGCCACCCGCGCTCCCCCTTCGCCAGTAGTGCCAGGTCGTGCCGTCGTAGCAGCGCACGAGATGGGTCACTGGTCTCAGATTCACGAAACGGTACTTGCCGCCCTCATCGGTGAGGGTGCCGGCTACCATCGTGGGTTTGGCGGCTGGCCTGTCGGGCAAGAGCGCCTGCACCACGATCCCCCCGAGGCCTTTGCCCTCGAAATCGTGGACCGTGCCCGAGATGCTCACTGCATCGTTCAGGGTGAGGCGGACGGCGCGGGAATCTCCAGACACTACCTGCATACCAGCGCGCCATGCGCCATTGTCACCCCAGGCAGCTGAGAGATCCCACGAGCCTGGCCTGGGCCACGTGACGATCCTGAAGCTCCCGCCGTCGTCAGTCGAGGTGGAGGTGACCGGTTCATGCTCATACTCGAGCGTCACTGCGGCGTCCGGGAGCAGGGCGCCTTCCTCGTTGACCACCACGCCCGAGATCGCACACGGAAGAGGGAGATCCCCCAGCGCCGGGAGATCCGCGGGGAGGCACTGCGCATCACCTCGCATCAGCCCATGATTGCCGCTAGGCGAGGTGTCGGAGGCGTCTCCTGCGTCGAAGGTCCATGCACCGACGAGGCCCGGCTCGTGGCCCTCCAAGGCCCGATGCATGCCCCCGCGAATATCCTCGGCGCGTCTCGCTACGCTCCAGACGCGGACCTCATCCAGGCATCCTTTGAAGTCGGCGTTTGCTGCCCAGTGGGGCTTCCCGAAGTAGCTGTGTTCCGTGGTCCCGATATCCAAGAAACCGCCCGCATACGCGTCATGGCCCACCAGAGTACCGTTCAGGTAGAGCCGCATTCCCGCCGCACCGGATGTGGCCGCGATGTGGTGCCACCGGCCCAGCCGCAGGATATCGGGCACGGCGACAAGGTGTCGTTCCATGCCGACATGAATGAAGTACTGGAGCGTCGGCGAGTACGACGAGTTGTTGATGGCGAGGACACGCCACTGCTCTGTTGCACCGAAGCCGATGGGTTGGGAGAAGTAGCTAAACTCGTCCCATCGTACCCATGCCTCGACGGTGGCTTCGGTGAGATTCTGGAAGATGCCCGACGGCAACTCCACGTAGTCGCCGTCGCCATCCAACTGGAGCACCCGATTCTGGATGGCTCCTGCCTCGATTGATGACAAGAGCAGGGCTGCACAGAGTAGGGCCGTCGTTTTGCTCGCGGGTGCGAACTTCGATGAGTCGAGGAGAAACAGGACCATCATGACTCCACGGGTCAAAGCGTCCGAACGGGATCGAACCGGATAGAACCCGAGGAGCCCAGGCACGTCAAGCGACCTGGTGGGGGAGCGAGGCTCATGGCCTACGTGAAGCCTGCCGTGCAGCCGGCGGGCCAGGTGAGCGGCGGCCCACTCCCCACCGCGCTGCCACATCGGAGGGCCGCACTTTGCGGGGCCGGCGTGTTTGCATTGCGTTCACGCCACGTGGGCGCGAATCCCATAGTGCCACGTACGGTCCTTGAAACTCACTCGCTCGGTCACGCGCTGCCCGTGTCGCCCTCTCAAACACAACAGAGGCATCGCACGTGCTGATGCAGCGTTCGTTGACAATCCGCCAATGTCCCGGGCGCTGCTCCCCGCTCCCAGCGCGCCAGACCGTTGTCCTGTGGGAGCGGTGTGAACCGCGACCGCCAAGGCGACACCTCGCCTTCCCGTTTGGAGGGCCATGCTTCGTCATGGCCGGCAGTCTACCCCCTCGCGACCACTATTCCAACCATAGAATAGTGGCCATCCCGCCCGCCCTCGATCGAGTTGGCTGCCATGTCATCAACATCGTGCCACACCCGCGGGGAGGCCCGTTCACCTTCTCCTCGGACTCTGGCTCTGGACCCGCTTCCTCCCTCGGTCGCGCACCGTCTGCACCCACGTCCCGTGCGCTGGGGAATGCTCTCGGAGGCGGTACGAACCTCCGGTCGGAACACGTCGAGTCTGACGACAGGGGCGGGGCGGAGAAGGGCGAAGCTGGAGAGAGCCGAAGGCGTTCGGCAACGGTTGGCGAAGGTGACAGCCGGTCTCCAAATCGCACAAATCAAGACCCAACCCCACAGGATTGATTCCTGCGAGCCGGTCAGGAGGATTCCCTCTCACTCAGGCTGGCTATCGCAGGCTTGACATCGGGGTGACTGCCAGGAGTCTTTCCAAACGGTTCCCGACTTGAGAGGTCTCAATGCGCAACCTGATCCCCAGCTTCGTCGCCGAGAACTTCGCTCGCAATGTGAAGGCGGGCACGCTCGACGCTGCCACGCTGTCGGTCGACATCTCAGGCTTTACCCCGCTGACCGAAACCCTCTTGTGCCACGAGAAGGATGGGGCTGAGGTACTCGCCGAGGTCCTGGATGCCGTGTTCGCTCCCCTGGTGCATACGGTGCATCGGTACGGCGGAATCATTCCGCTCTTCGCGGGAGACGCCTTCTGCGCGATCTTCCCATTTGAGGAGTCTCGAGCCGGCCTGGCTGGCCACGAGGCCGCCCATCGTGCGGCCACCGCCGCCCTCCTGATCCAAGAGAACCTGAGAGGAGACGGCAAGACCCGGGTCTTTGCCACTCGCCATGGAGAGTTCCCCATTGGCGTGAAAGTCGGGCTCTCGGCAGGAGCGATCTCCTGGGGCATTGTGCCCTACCGCGACCTCAACGCGTTCTACTTCCGAGGGCCGGGCCTGACGGCAAGTCGTCGGGTGGAACACGCTGCCTCATCGGGTGAGATTCGCGCGGATCAGCGGATTCTCACCCTCCTCGGCACTATGGCGATGACCTCGCACGATGGGGCTCGTTTCGCCCTCCTCGCGAGGTGTCTGCAGCAGGCGGTCCCACTTACTGACGAACCTCCATCCATCCCGCGGCAGATCCTCTCGCCCATGGTGCCCGCCGAGCTGCTCAATGGTGAGGTCGAAACGGAATTCCGACACGTCTGCCCGATCTTCATCCTCTTCCGGGAGCCATCCGACAGGAATGCGCTTCATGAGTTCGTTGCGACTGTCGGAACGCTCACCAACCGTTACGGAGGGTATTTCGCACAGATCGAGTTCGGTCTCCGGTGGGGTGTCGCGCTGGTGCTCTTCGGTGCGCCGATTGGCTTTGAAGACTCCCTGGAACGGGCGGCCCTCCTTCTGGCTGATCTGCACACCCATACCCCTACGCCGCAATGGCGCGCGGCCCTGAGCACAGGAATCACATGGGCAGGGTTCCGCGGCGGAGCCGAGCGCTGCGAGTATGGTGTCTTCGGGGATGTAGTGAACGTCGCCGCGCGCATCGCGGCGAAGGCGTCTTGGTCCAGAGTCTGGATAACCTCGGAGGCGGCGGGGGCATTGAGGGAGCGCCATCGTGTCGCGCGAGTGGGGCCCCGGACGCTCAAGGGCAAAGGGGCTCCGCTTGAGATCTTCCGCCTGGAGCATTCGGGGTCGCCTCCACCTCCAAAGGTGCATCAGCCGACCCTTGTTGGCCGTGACGAGGAACTCGAAAGGCTCCTATCGCTGATTGGTCCCGTGCTGGAGGACGGCCAGGCCGCGGTGGTCGACATACGAGGTGAGCCTGGCATTGGGAAGACTCATCTGGTGAACGAGCTCCGCCGTCGTGTCGCGCACGGGTGGACGGTGAACTGGTTCACATGTCCCGCTGACCAGGTACTGCGGCTGCCCCTCAATCCATTCCGATACTTCCTTCGTGACTACTTCCAGTTGCCGGATCACCAGGAGAACTCGGCGAGCAAGGCGACGTTCACCAGAATCATGGAGGATCTGTGCGCGAACCTGGCGGACCCGACCCTGGGAGAACAGCTCCGTCGTGCGGAGTCGTTCCTCGGTTCATTGGTGGATCTCCACTGGGATGGATCGCTCTTTGAGCAACTACCTCCACAACTCCGATTCGAGAATGTCTGTGAGGCCTTCCGCGCTTTCATCAGGGCGGAAAGCACTCGCCGCCCGGTCGTACTGGTGCTCGAGGATGCGCACTGGCTCGATGAGCAATCCCTCGCCTTGCTAAGAGCGCTGACGCGCCATCCGAGGGGAATGGCCCTGGCCATAGTCTATACCTCGCGATCGGTCGGGGAGAGCGCCTCGTCCCACCTGCCCCATGATCCCGCAGTCCCATACGAACTGCTCGAGCTGAGACCCTTGGAGAGGCAGTACGTCGCGGCCATGGCGAGCCAAGTCTTCGAAGGTCCGGTCGATGACACCACAGTGACGCTTCTTACCGACCGAAGCGCCGGCAATCCTTTCTTTCTCGAACAACTGCTGCTGCATACCCGAGAGCGTGGGCATATGACATGGGCCGATGGCATGTGGAAGATGAGAGGCCAGGATGAAGTGCCGGCCAAGGTTGATCGGGTGGTCACTGCCCGTCTGGATCGGCTGAGCAGAGGCGCACGGCACATGGTGCAAAGGGCATCGGTTCTCGGCCGCGAGTTTTCGCTGGAGGTACTCGCCCTGCTCGACGGATTCGGCGGCGGAATGCGCAGAGCTCTGGCAGAGGCAGAGGCGGCAGGAATCCTGGTCGGGCTCGACGAGCACCGAGGCGCGTTTCGCCACGCGCTTCTTCGTGATGCGGCGTATGATATGCAGCTTCGCCGACGTCTGAAGACGCTTCATCTGCGCGCCGCAGAGGCCATCCTCAGCGTGTACCGGCAGGATCTCGCTCCCCACTACCCTGACTTGGTTCACCACTATCATATCGCGGACGATACTGCGCAGGAAAGGTACTTCGCATGGCGGGCAGGTGAACAGGCCTCGACGCGACACGCTCGAGACGATGCGATTCGCTACTTCACGCGGACCCTGGAACTCACGCCAGATTCAGATCTACGCCAGCAATTCGACGTGCTCGCCGCCCGGGAAGCGGAGTTCGACATCAAGGGAGAACGAGGATCGCAGCGCCGCGACCTGGAGGAGATGGACAGATTGGCCGGCCGACTGGGGGATGCGCGTCTCCAGGCGCAGGTTTCGCTTCGAAATGCCTCGTACGGAGAGGCGGTTGCCGACTTCGGGTCGTCCGTCAAGGCGGCGCAGCTCGGGGCTGATATCGGAGAGGTCACGGGTGATGCCGCACTCAGGGCCGAAGGCTACCTGCGCTGGGGCACCGCCTTGTGCCGCAAGGGTGATGAGCCATCCGCCCGTGTTCAGCTAGAGAAGGCGCTCGCCCTTGCCCGTGAGCAGTCTCTGATGAAGATCCAGGCAGAAACCTTGCGTGTCCTGGGTCTCGTTGCATTCCAGAACGCGCGCTACGATGAGGCCGAGAGCTACTACGAGGCGTCGCTTTGCCTTGCCCGCGCCCCTGACGCCCGCAACCGCGTCAGCGAGGGTTCTACCGTGCTGAATCTTGGCAATGTGGCGCTCTACCAGACACAGTATCCCAAGGCGGTGGAGCGATACCGGGAGGCGCAAACCATCTTCAGCGAGATCGGGCATCGGTTGGGGCAGGCAAACGCGCTGAACAATCTCGGTTTGGTGTCGAAGCAATCCGGCGCTCACGAAGAGGCCGAGGACTACTACACTCAGGCGGTGGCAGTGTACCGGGATATCGGGAATCTGCAGGGGGAGGCGCTGGCTGTCGGCAATCTCGGCAACATCGCGCTGTACCGTGGCGGTTATGAAGACGCACTGCACTACTACCAGGAGGCGCTGCGGATTCGCCAAGCGATCGGGGATCAGTCGGGGGTGGATATGGCATTGACCAACATGGGGATCGTGCAAATCGCCCTGGGTCGATATGCAGAGGCCGAGGATACCCTTCGCCACGCGCTGCACGTCTGCAAGTCATGCGGTGATAGGCGGGTCGAGGGCTGGGCTCTGGCGTACCGGAGTCTCCTGCATCGCCACACGGGCAACATCGAATCGGCCGCGCAAGGGGCCAGGGATGCCCTGGCCAGAGGACAAGAACTCCGTGACGGTGGCATCGAGGCCATGGCCCTGACGTTCCTGGGGTTTGCGCTAGCGGAATCCGGTGCGCTCGACGACGCGATGGAGGTGCTCCATCGCGCAGTAGGCAAGTTCACCGAGCTGAATCGAATGACAGGAGCCCTGGAGCCGATGGCCGCCATTGCCCGGGTGAAGGTGGCGCAGGGTCAGATCGATGCGGCTGTGGAGAGTGTGGAAGAGATACTACGGCTCTTGAGCTCGGGCACCATGAACGGCGCGACTGAACCATTCTGGGTCTACGACACCTGCGTGCAAGTATTGGAGGCGGCTCGAGACCCCAGGGGCGAGGAGGTCCTGGAGGAGGGGTGTCGCCATCTTTGTGAGAGAGCCGAGCTGATCCAAAATGCGGAATGGCGCAACTCGTTTCTGAATGAGGTCGCCTGGCACAGGTCCCTCCTTTCCGCGCACGATGCCGCCGAACGCTTGGAACGCTAGTTTCGGCCCCGGAGCCCTGAAGGTACCAGGTCTTTGGTCTGCAGCCTTCTCTGCCGCTTTGGGATTTGCGTTCCGTCTTCGGCTCTGCCCACTCAGGCCTGGAGTACCCGATGGAATCGGGCAATGACGTGAGGAGGTTCTGCGGTCTGCACTGTGAAGGCTCTTGAATTCAGTAGTCAGGATGCCGAAGCTTTGGCCCTCGACCGATCCATCTAATCGTCCACCCATCCATCATTCCATCGTTCGACCTCATGGCCTTTGAACCCAGCGAATCTGCCAACCCAACGAACCGCCGACCTGCCAGGCTGTGGACACCGGGCCGGTGCACACCCGGCCAGAGCTACGGGTGCCAGAGAGCGCTTCACTCCTTCTTCAACAGCCTCGCCACCTTCGTCAACAGGTCCTCGGGCCGAACGGGCTTCTCGACAGAATCGTCTACCGGCAGGAGTACTTCATCCTTCGCCGGGGGAACGGTCTGGGTGACGCAGGAGGAATGTCAAGTTGCGGGGAACCGCTGGCACCGGTTCCGAAGTTGCCGAATGAGAATCTGCGCATGTAGAGTGGGCACATAGATGACTTGAGACTCTCGGAGGCACCCGTCACCTGACGCAGGGCGCGCCGGTTGCCGGCTACTCGCCGCTTGACGGTGGGCGCCGGGCGGCCTTCCTTGGATGCCGCCGACTGCGACCGACTCTCACCCACGGGCAGTGGTGGATACGATCGGACCTCTTGAAGCATCTCCTTCGTTACCGGGCCGTTCCCGGCCCATCGGAGCGTCTCCGCCTGGCGGAGCCGTCAGGCCGAACGAGAGGCACTGATGTCAAGCGTCTCCCTCGACACTGTCACCCAACTGGCACGAATCGCCTTTCTCCTGGGCGCCGTTACCGACGGCCTTGCGATCCTGCCCATGTTGTCCCGTCGCGTCGGCGCGGCGCTCTTCGGTGGAAACTCATCGCGCTCACACCACGAATACCGCTACGCCATGGGCATTGGCGCGTCGCTGATGGCAGGCTGGACGCTGCTCCTTCTCTGGGGCGCCGCGAGCCCACTCGAACGGCGCGCGATTCTGGTGCTGACCATCTTTCCAGTCATAACGGGCATTGTTGCCGCTACGGTTCTTGCCGTACGCCGCGGCGTCATTCGTCTGTCTCACGCAATTCCGCTCTGGGCGCATCTCGGTGCTGTCAGCGTCTTCTACGCAGTCGTCTATGTTCTGTTGGGTCGCTTTGCACCCTGAAGCGCGCAGACCTTGGGTGGCTCCCAGTTCCGAAGGACCGCGCAGCGTTTCAGACAGCCACAAGCTACCGCCGTTGCCGCCGAAGCGGCGGCGGTGCTGCCTAACCCAGCGTTGCAGCGGACTCGCTCCGCCCGCCGCTGAACGCCAATCTTAGGCGAAGCAGGAAAGCTGGATGGAGAACATGCTGATCCGGGACGCGACCGTAGCTGATATCAGGGCACTTTGCGTGCTGCGGAACTCGGTCGCCGCTCATGAGGCCAAGCTGCTGGAAGCGGAGCGGGGCACGGTGAGATTCCTTGTTGCCGCCGCCGGCGACGAAATCGTCGGCTTCGCCACGCTCTTCCTCGCACACCCAAAGACAGGTCCGGCCAAATCCCACATACCCAAGTTGAGCGACTGCTTTGTTGCGACGAACTACCGTTCCAGGGGCATTGGTCGTGCTCTTGTCAGCGCGCGCGAGAGCATCGCTCGACTCGAGCGTCACACGCGGCTGTTTGTCAGTGTCGACCCGGTGGAAAACCCCCGTTGGTTCGACTTCTTTCGACGGCGGGGGTACACAGCGCTCCACGCCGAACCCTACCGAAAACGAGAGCGGCGACACTCGAAGGACGGCGAAATCGAAGAAGTGCTCGTGTGGCGCCAGGATCTGGTCGTGGACCTCGATGGCCCTGCGGGCCACGGCTCCCCCGCGGACCTGTTAGGCTGCGATGGTAGACCAGACGGCCACAGAGAAAGGGGGTGAAACCTATGCCAAAGAAAGACGGAAAGGGCCCAAAGGGCCAAGGACCGAAAGATGGGCACGGCGGAGGAGAAGGGAAAGGAACAAGTAAACCCGCTGGTTCAAAGAAGGGCGGGAAAAGGGGCGCGTGCTAACCGCCGAACCAATCGTTGCGGCGGGCAGCGTTGCCCCACACGCCGCTTGACGGAGCCGGGAGAAAGGGGATCTCTGTGCACCTGCGGTGGAGAACGCGTTGCCTGGACGGCCTCTCTGGGAGAGTCCGCCAGCGTCGCCTCACCGGCTCAGGAAGTCGATGAAGTATCGCCCTTCGCTACCCAGTTCGGCATGCCGGTCATGCCAGCGTTTCATGGCATGGGCGATTGCCTCAGGATTCCTGTTCGGGAGCCGCCGGGAGACGAGGAGCACGCCGAAGTGGGCCTCCCCCGATTGGAAGAACTCAACCGTCAGCGATATGAAGTCGTCCCTGTTGCGTGTCACCATGACCCGGCGTTCCTGGGCGGCAAAGCGGAGTTGTTCTCGATCAGAGAACCCGCATCGGCCGATCTCATGAACGCTCTCGATGTCCAACGACAGACTGCGGGAGATCGTGGCGATACGGGGACTCAAGTCCTCGTCAAGCAGGTAGCGCATCCGGCCTACCGCCCGGACTCAGAGAGCCTTGAGAACGGAAGCTCCTTGCGGACCGTCTCGGGAGCCCATCGGCGTTCCCGTTCAAGCCGGGCGTCGATCTCCTCGGGATAGAGCTCGTAGTAGCTGAGCGCCGCACGGAGTTGCGCTTCGGAGAGCCACTCGTGGTCTTCGCGCAGGGCCTGAAAGCTGCAGCCTCCTTCCTTCCATGTCGCCACGATCTCCCAGACTTCGAGCCCGGTTCCACTGACGAGAGCCCTGCGCCCCATCTGACCATCAGCGAAGATGACTCCCGGCGCACGTCTCATGCGAATCGCCTCGGTCAACAATTCGGCAGTCGTCGCAGACCACGACTTGCCCCTCCACTCCGCCTCCCGCTCGATTTCGCGTTCGAGCACGTCTCCGAGTCTGATCCCTCTCGCTCTTGCTGGCATGTTCACCTCCGTGCATGGCGTGTCTATCTGTGCACAAAGTGCACTCGACCGGTCCCTCTGTCAATCGCGGCGAGAACCGTCACACTCACCGCGGCGGCTGGCCGGGGACCGGGTGTATTGGTTCAGCGTGAACGAGACCGCAGGGATGTAGTAGTAAGGGACAAGTGGGGCCACGAGTATGGCCGCGTCTCTGCATAG
>JAFGKV010000185.1 GCA_016928395.1 Candidatus Fermentibacterota bacterium
TCTGTAGGAGCGGCTTCAGCCGCGACACGCAACCCCCGTCGGGCCTGAAGGCCCTCCTACTCTGTTCATGCACCCCCCGTCGCCCGCGGGAGGGCGGGGCTCGGAGTCGGTATCGGTATCGGTATCAGGAGGCGTACCTCCGAGTACGAGAGGGTGGATGTACTCTCAAACGGGGCTGCAGGCCGTGAGGGTGATCGAGTGAGCCTGGCGGTCATCCGGCCTGTCAGGGAAGAACGACCTGGTAGTCGAATTCCCCGACACGGTTGGAGCGGGCCAACTCAACCCCTCCTGCATTCACGGCCATGAGCAGGTATGTCCAGTTCTGCGCAGGGTCGCCGAGTCCGTTCGGTGTGGACCACGTTGTCTCAGTGGAAGGCAGTTGCGTCAGCCGGTTGTCGAATCCGGGCGCCGCACCGGGAACAAAGATTTGGTTGTTGCCGGCGCCGAATACCCAGAATTCGGCCGCACCGTCGTACGGCTCCCAGCTCAAGGTGTAGAGCCCGCCGGCCTCGGTGCCGGCGATGATGAGCAGTTCGGGTACTACGTGCGCGTACTTCAGATCGAGATTCGTTCCGTCATAGTAGGCGATGTGGGGCCTCTCCGTGGCGTCCAGGCAAAGCGACGCGTACCGGCCGACGCTGAGGGACTGATCGATGAAACGCCGATTCCAGCCCGCGCCGTCCTTGTAGGCATACTCCAGGATTCCCCAGTCCGCATTGTAGTAGGCCACGTGGGGTAAACCCTCTCCGTCCACTGCCAGCGAGGTGTACATGGCATTGAAGTAGCTTGGATCGAGAAACTCGCTCTGCCACCCCGTGGCAGTCTTGCGCACGTATTTCGGAGGCCCGTCGGCCATGTGGGTGATGTGGGGCCTGTCTGACCCATCCAGGGCCAGGGAGCTATGCTCTCCGTAGACTACTCACCCGCCGGGAGGCACATCGGCGTTCTCGATGTGCCATCCCACGGCATCCTGATAGGCGTACCGTAACGCGGTGCACGACGTGAACGAGGCATAGCTGATGTGGGGGAATCCCGCCGAGTCCAGAGCCAGCGATGCGTAGGTGCCCGCATTGCCCGCGGCATCGACAAGTTGGGTCTGCCATGCACCGCCATCGTGGAACGAGTAGCAAAGGTCCTGATCTATCTCATCGTAGTACGCGATGTGGGGCCGGCCCGCCCCGTCAAGGGCCAGCGAGCTGTACGAGCCGACCATGCCTGTGCTCGCCACGGTCTGCACGATCCAGGTGGCGCCCTCCCACCGGGCATACTTCAGATCATAGCCGAGCCCATCCATGTAGCTGATGTGGGGCGCACCGCCGGCATCCAGGGCCAGGGAAGCGAAGAACCCCGGATCACCCGAGTCGTCCACTACCTGGAACACCCACGCGGCGCCGTCCCACCAGGCATAGCAAAGACTTTGGTCCGTAGCGTCATGGTAGGCGATGTGCGGCCTGCCAGATGAGTCCAGGGCCAGGGAGCTGAAGCTGCCCCGGTCGCCCGGGGCGTCGACCGTCGTGATCTTCCACCCGTCAGGCGGGGGGGCGCTCTGGGCAGTTTTTCCCAGGAGGGCGAACACAACGAGAGAGACGAAGGCGAGGATCCTGAGCATCATAGACACCTCATCGATTCGGTGAGAAATCCGTACACGAACGATGCATGAGGAGAGGCCAATGCAACCCACGGGCCGTGTCTCGGTGCCACCGATACCGGCAGGCCCGGCGCTCAGTACTCCTCCGGCAACTCCTCTAGCTCCTCCAAGGTGAACACCGGGCCGTCCTTGCAGACGAAGACCTTGCCGACATTGCAGCGGCCACACTTTCCTATGCCGCACTTCATGCGGTTCTCCAGGGTCGTGTAGGTCATGTTCTTGGCGAACCTGAGCTTCTCCAGCACCGGAAGCGTGAACTTGATCATGATGGGGGGTCCGCACACCAACGCTACGGTATCCGCGCTGGAAGGCGCGATCTGCTCCACGACCGTGGGCACGAACCCGATCTCGCCACTCCAGTCAGGGGTCTCACCCCCCGGATCCACCGTGGTGATCACTCGCACATCCCCCCGGGCGTGCCACTCTTCCAGTTCGTGCTTGTACACCAGGTCAGCGACACTGCGGGCGCCATAGATGATACTCACATCCTTGAATCGTTCCCGCAAATCCAGCACGTTCCAGATCACGCAGCGCAACGGCGGCAAGGCAATCCCGCCGGCGATGAACAGGATGCTCTTGCCTTCCCATGTCTCAATAGGAAACGTATTGCCGTAGGGGCCGCGGAATCCGATGATGTCTCCGACATCACAGTCCGCCAACGCGGTGGTCACCCGTCCCATCGTGCGGAAGGTGCACTCGAGGTAGCCGCTGCGCGTCGGTGACGAGGCAATGCAAAAGGTGCTCTCTCCTTGTCCGAACACCGAGTAGAGGCCGAATTGGCCGGCCTTGAACCGGAATCGGGCACCGGCCTCCTCGTCCTGAAACGTGAGCCGGAACGTCTTGATCCCCGGCGCCTCATCCACGATGTGCGCGATGCGCATGAGATAGGGTCTATAGATGTTCTCGCTCATTCGCCACTCTCCGCGATAACGGCCAGGTGCTCCGCGAGGTTCATGTCCACAGGGCAGGCCCGGGAACACCGGCCGCACCCGACGCACCCCAGAACCTGGAGACGCTCAGGCATGTAGGCGAACTTGTGCATCACCCTCTGCCGCCAACGATGGCTCTGGACCTCGCGGGGATTATGCCCTGACGTGTGCAGCGTGAACAGAGAGAATCCGCAGGAATCCCAGCAGCGTACTCTGGCGCCGCCGTGGCGGGTGGCTTCGTCCTGGATGTCGAAACACACGCAGGTCGGGCATACATAGGCGCATGCGCCACAGCCGAGGCATCGCAGTGACTGATCGATCCACAGCTCCTCCCGGTCAAAGGTCTTCGGCAGAACCTGGCGCAGCCGGTCAAGATCAAAACGAACGGGAACAGAGGCCAGATGGGCCGCCTTGTCCATACCCTCGGCCGGCCCGAAAAGCTCTCCGGCGATGCCCGCCAGCTCCACTCCCCGCTCCGTCACGACTTCGACAAGGTACTCATCCCCGACCCCAGTGAGCAGCAGGTCGCTGCCTGCCGTGTCGCCCGGCCCACCCCCGGTCGAGGTGCAGAAGCAGTAGTCATCCGCCTGGTTGCACGCGATCGAGACAAATGCAACCTTGTTCCGGCGGGCCAGATACGGCTCATCTTGAGAGTCCCATGTGAACACCGCATCCAGTGCGGCAAAGGCTCTGGCATCACAGGGCCTCAGCCCGAATATGATGGTGGGAACGCTGGACTCCGCAGCCTCCACCACTTCAATGCCCGACTCCCCCCGACGGAACCGGAACAACTCCTCCCAGATAGGCAAGACGGCCGACTTGGGCGACAGCGTCGTCTGGATCAGGCCAGCGGCGACGTCACCCGGTGAGTCGACCTCACCGAAGGTCGTGATGTCGCCCTCGGCACGGGGCGCCAGGATCCACCACCCCGCGGTCTTGTACCGCTGGAACAGGGCCTCCAGTGAGGTGGTGCTCATACGTTTCTGTTCAATCATCGTCTGCTACCTGATGAAGGTGTCTTTGTCGTCGGTCGTGAAGGTCGAGAGGGCGTATGACGCCGTTGCGGAGAGGCCGGCCTTGCCCCCGAACTGCTCGGCGACTTCCTTCTCGATGACCTGATTGAGCAGATTCAGCGGAATGTCCACCGGGCAGGCCCGGGCACATTCCCCGCAATTGACGCAGCGCCCTGCCAAGTGCATGGCTCGTACCAGATGCCAGCCCATGTTCCCCAGAGGATGAGCCGGCACCGGAATCCATTGGGGTTGATTCACCTCCACGATGCACTGGCTGCAGTAGCACATCGGGCAGGCTGCCCTGCACGCGTAGCATTTCAGGCATCGGGAGAACTCCTCCTGCCAGAATCGCCACCGCTCTTCCCGTGAAAGCGAGGCGATTTCGTCGAGGCAGTTCTGTTCCTCAGGCGAAAGCACAGCATCCGGCTTGCTCACCGCGCCTTCGATCTCCCCCAGGGTCTCTAGCCGGCGCACCCCGCCATCGGCCTCGGGAATGAGCGCGATGACATCGCGGTCTTTCACCTGCTGCTCCGAGGCCAATTGGAGGATCGACCGCAGAACCGCCTGGGTCCCAACTATGGCGGGCTTGCCCAATGACTTCACTTCCGGTTTCAGGAGATACACCGCCAGATTGTGCACGCACCGGTCATCGAAGATCAGGTCACCCACGCTGGTGGGGTCGCGGACCATGAGGGGGCGCGCCCCTCCCGCGCTCCCACCCCCAAAGCCGATCACTACCGCCGCTTCACCCGACTGCAGAAGGTCCCTTGCGGCATCCTGCAACCCTGTCATACTGCGATCCCTCCTGGCCGGATGTGAGCGGGAATGGTTTGCCGGTACTCGTCGTAGGGCCCCAGCTCCCTGACATTCGAGACGACGGAATTCACCAGATCAGCCCACTTGGCGCCCTCGGCCGCCGACACCCACGCGAAGTGAATCCGCCGGGTATCGACTCCCACGAAGTCCAGGAGCGCGCGCAGTACAATCCATCTCCGCCGCGCGTGGTAGTTGCCCGAGGTGTAGTGGCAATCAGCAGGATGGCAGCCCGAGATGATGATCCCGTCGGCGCCCTGGGTGAAGGCCTGCAAGACGTACATGAAGTCAATCCTGCCGGTGCACGGCACCCGAAGCACGCGCACGTTTGACGCGTACTTGATGCGGCTCGTACCCGTCAGGTCGGCGCCGGCATAGGTGCACCACGTGCAGACAAACGCGGTGACCTTGGGTTCAAATTCCGCCATTGTGATCTCCTGGTATCCCGTTGGGCACAGGGTTCAGGGTTCGGGGTTCAGGAAGCCCCTGAGCATATGCGTCGTACTCCTCGGTGTCCTCCTGCACAGACTCCACGGGCCAGCGCCGGTCAGACTCGGGTAGATTCCTCTCGAGGGAACGTTCGATACCGTTGAGCATGCGAATGCACTCCTGATATCGCGCACGATACTCCTCGTACGTTTCCTGTGTTTCGTAGCCTTTCAGCCACGCCATGTACAGGTGATGCACGGTCTCGGCGGCCTCTCCGCGACTCCGATTCACTCCTTCGATCTTGTTTCGCACATGCCGGTCATCGTATTTCTCGGCGAGCTGGCCAGCAGCGCTGTTTGACGCCCGTCGAGCCTGAGACCCCAGCTCGTACTTCTCCTCGATTGGCCACCGCTGCGTAAGCTTTCCGACACATATGTGCAGACGACAGAGCTTCTGGTACACGACCAGGTCCTCTAGCCTACGATATGCTGCCATCTCCCTCTCCCCTGAACCCTGTTCCCTGAACCCTGACCCCCGAACGTGCCCCTCACAGCGCCACGAGTTCCGCAAAGACCTGTTCATTCGTGAAGCCCTGCAAATCGATGGCTTTCACGCGGCACAAGGCGACGCAAGTGCCGCATCCCTGGCACAGGCCGGGGTTCACCTTGGCCACAACCTTGAGCACCCTTCCCTGCCTATCCTTGATCTCCTCGCGCTCGATGGCCCGGTAGGGGCACGCGCTCTCACAGAGGAAGCAGCCCACGCACTTGGAAAACAGCGGTGGCGCCGTGCGATGGACCACGGCGATCACCGGCTCTCGCGACAGCTCGCTCTGGGAAAACAACCCTACCACCTTCGCCGCGGCGCCGGATGCCTGGGACACCGTTTCCGGGATATCCCGGGGCGCCTGGCATGCTCCTGCCAGGAAGATCCCGGCGGTATTGGTCTCCACCGGCCTGAGCTTGGGATGGGCCTCGGCGAAGAAGAAGTACGGATCATAGCTTATGTGCAGCTTCTGCGCCAGTTCCTCAGCGCCCTCGCCGGCCACTACGGCGGTGCCCAGCACCACCAGATCGGCCCGCACGTCGATGGGTCGTCCGCCCAGGAGGGTGTCGGCGCCCTTCACCACCAGCTTCCCATCTTCCTCGTAAATGCGCGAAACACGGCCGCGGATGTAGGAAACGTGATCCTCCTCGATGGCGCGCCGGACGAACTCCTCGTACATCTTGCCGCCGGCCCGGATGTCCATGTAGAACACATAGGCCTTGCCATGGTGGACCTTGTGCTTGTACAACATGGCGTGCTTGGCCAGATACATACAGCAGATCTTGGAGCAGTATTCGATACCCTTGGCGGGATCCCGGGAGCCCGCGCAGGAAATGAACACCACCGTCTCGGCGATCGTGCCGTCGGAAGGCCTGCGGATCTCGCCCAACGTCGGCCCCGAGGCCGAGGCAAGGCGCTCGAACTGGAGGCCCGTGATCACATCGGGATACTTGCCAAAGCCGTACTCGGGGAAGAAGTCGCACCCCTTGACCTCAAAACCCGTGGCAGCCACGATGGCGCCCACATCGGCCTCGATGATCGTGTCTTCCTGGTCGTAGCGGATCGCCTTGGTGGGGCAGACCTTCTCGCAGACACGGCACTTGCCCTTCTGGAAGTAGAGACAGTTGTCCGTATCGATCACCGGCTTATTGGGTACCGCCTGGGGAAACGGCACATAGATGGCGGTGCGCGTTCCCACACCCGCGTCGAACTCGCTGGGAATCTTCTTCTGGGGGCACTTCAGGGCGCAGAGTCCGCAGCCCGTGCAGAGCGTCTCGTCGATATGGCGGGCCTTCTTGCGGATCTTCACGTTGAAGTTGCCGATGAATCCCTCGACACTCTCCAGCTCCGAGTAGGTGTGGAGCGTGATGTTGGGATGCTGGGCGACCTCTACCATCCGAGGCGTGAGGATACACTGGGAACAATCCAGCGTAGGGAAGGTCTCGGAAAGCTGGGCCATGTGCCCGCCGATGGAGGGTTCCCGCTCCACCATGATGACTGTGTGCCCGGCATTGGCGATGTCCAACGCCGCCTGAATGCCGGCGACGCCGCCGCCAAGCACCAATGCCGTCTTGGTTACGGGCACTTTGATGGGAAAAAGTGGCTCATTCCGCCGCACCTTCTCCACCATGACCCGCACCAAGTCCGTGGCCTTCTCCGTTGTAGCCTCGCTCTTCTCGTGCACCCAGGAGCAGTGCTCCCGCACATTGGCCATCTCGCAGAGGTACGGGTTCAATCCGGCGTCGGCGCAGGCCCTTCGGAACGTTGGCTCGTGCATGCGGGGCGAGCAGGCGGCCACCACAACCCCTGTCAGGTTCTTCTCCTTGATGGCATCCCGGATCATGGTCTGCCCGGGATCAGAGCACATATACTTGTAGTCGACGCTGTGGACCACGCCGGGGACACCCGACATCGTCTCGGCAACCTTTGCGCAATCCACCGTTGCACTGATATTCTCGCCACAGTGGCAGACGAACACACCGATTCGTGCCATTCTTAGTCCTCCATGCCCCTTCTCATGCGCCCACCACCGCCCGCCGTGGCAGGGCCACCTTCACCAGGTGCCGCTGCAGCCCGAGGTCCTTTCGATCGATGCCCAGGGCCAGGCCGATGGCCTGGGTGATGTACAGCACGGGGATATGCGCCTCGGCCTCGGACATTCCCTTGATCGCGCACCGCCGCATGTCCAGGTTAGACTGGCACATTGGGCATGCCACGATGAGGGCTTCGGCGCCACGCTTCACGGCATCCGTCACGATGGGCTTGCAGAGCTTGGCAACGAGATCCGTGCGCGATACCGAAAACCCGGCGCCACAGCATTCCACCTTGAATGCCCAATCGATAGGCTCCGCCCCAACCCGCTCCATCATCCTGTCCATGGTCATGGGATCCTCGGGCTGATCGAAGCGCAAGACCTTGGGCGGCCGTACCATGAGACAGCCATAGTAGCAGGCAACCTTGTAGGCAAGGGGGGCCACCACCAGAGACTCAAGCGACGCGCCCTCCAAGGCGCGATCCAAGGCCTGGATGACGTTGATGGGCACCGCGTTCAGCGCCAGGTCCATTTCGATGATATCCGCGATCTCGGCCTTCAGGGCCTCGTTCTCCTGCAGCTCGTGCCGAGTCATGACCAAGCGGCTGTAGCATGCCGAGCACGGCACCGCGATCTCCTGCATCCCCGCCCCTTCCGCCAGGGCCAGAATCCGGGCCGGCAAAGAAAGGGAGAGCGCATGATTCAGATTATGGGCTGCCGTGGCGCCGCAGCAATTCCAATCCGGCACCTCTTCCAGTTCCACGCCGAGCTTGTCCATGACGGCGCACAGCGACTCGTTGAACTCCCGGGACGACCCCTTGAGCGAGCATCCGGGGTAGAATCCCATCTTCATGGTCATCCATCCTTCCTCTGGGCCCGCTGGAATATCCTGGCCATGTGACTGCGGCCGCGGATCAATTCGGGAATCGGGTTCAGCTTGCCCCGCACGAAGAGCTTGGGCGCCATCAGAAGATCCTGCAGCAGATGCCGGGTGCGCACCTTGTAGGCCACGATCAGGAGGATCTCGTAGAGGCGGCCGCAGGTCCGTATGGAGTCGAGGAACGACTTGTGAAAGGCGATGATATCCCTGGCCTTGGGATGGGCGACCTTGCGCCGAAGCGATTCAGCTCGGAGGGAATCCATGACCTTGGGCAGGTCGATCTCCTTGGGGCACCGCGCATAGCACATCTCGCAGGTCAGGCACAGCCAGATGGTGTGCGAGCGGAGCACCTCGTCGTCAAGCTCGGGCATCTCCAGTTGCAGCATGCGCAGGATCTGGCTGGGCGTGATGTCCATCTCGTCGGCCAACGGGCATCCCGCTGAGCACTTGCCGCACTGGTAGCACTCGGCCACTGCCACGCCGGTGTCATGCAAGACCCTACCTGCCAGCGTGTCGGTGGCGGAGACGGTATGAAGGGCAGAACTCATGACATACTCCCGGGACTCCCCACGGGAATCCGCATGGTTGATCAACAGATCCCTCTCACGACTCGCGACGGGGCTCTGGGCGAACCGCGGGCACGGCGCAGCAGGATCAGCATGGAAAGGCTCTTGAGGAGCGATTCAAGTAACGGCCTCACCCGCTGCGTTACCACTGAAAACCGAACATAGCGTCGGAGGCCTCGCGCGTAGGCCCTCACGGTTCGGGATTCAGACCGGATTGCCCACTGCCCGACTGAGGAGTGAAGAGATAGGAGTGTGCAGACATCCCACACTGCCGACTGCGACGAGCTCCCGCACCTGGGAGAGGGCATGAACCGCGCACTATGCATCTTGGTCCAGCGCGTTGCCTTTTCCCTGCATGGAGAAGCAGGGATGAGGGTGCCTTGTGCACCGGGGTCTGTCGATTTGACCTCTGCTCGCACGCTCGGTTTCACCTGTACTTACGCGCAAGCCCATGGAGGTTGTGTCAGCAAATGCGTGACCCAGGAAGACTCGACTGATGCTCGGTTTTCCCATATAGGACGTGTCATATATAGGACTCATCCTATGCGATTCTGATGTGAGCCTCTAGAACCGGTCAAACTCCGCCATACATGCCCCGGCCAAAGCCGGGGCATGTATGCAGTCTCCACAAACCAATGCGTCGGCGGTGATTCAGGCAGGAGGCTCAGTTCTCCAGTACTACCACCCCTCCCTGCGCCGCAAGCCGCGTCACGTAGATCTTGTTCCCCCCTGAATCGGAGACCATCCCCAGGGCGCTGGCCAGTGGTATGGTGTCGATCTCCTGCCAGGTCTGAGTATTGAGTACCTTCACGACGTTATCATCCTTACAGGCAACATAGAGGTACTGATTGCCCGGCACCAGCATGCAGTTGGCAGGCCGCGCCGTGAGCTGGAGTTCGCGCTGGACCTGCATGTTCCACCGCCCGATGACGGTCACACGATAGTCATCGGGGTGGCATAGGAAGATAAAGTCTTGTGTCACGGTCATGTCGAAGATGCCGCGGAACCCTCCCCAAACCTGCGCGATGTTCCACCATTGCGGATCGATGGTGGCGATCGTACCGCCAGGGCTGGCCGCATAGATAGTCTCGTTGTCGGGACTGGCGCCGAAGTGGGAGTATCCGGCTCCTGCCGGGATATAGTAGTCAACAACCCCCGTATACAGGTTCATGACCGCGATACTGTCCCCGGCGCCCGCGAACGCGTAGAGGGTGTCACCGCGACCCCACGCACAGTCCACATCCCAAGGGCTGCTGCTGACCGACATTGGCGCCTCGGTGAAGTCAAGGTTGAACCCGTGTACTCGGTAAATCTTTCTATCCGTGAAGCCCGCCACCAATGCCTCATGGTAGGGGTTAGTGCATACGCCCACCGTCCAACCCGGAACCTCCAGGGTACGAAACACTCCATTGGTAGCCTGGTTGATGATGCGGACCTGCCCGGGTGAGGTGAGGTGGGAGAGCATGACGTAGTTGCCTGCTGATGTCGAAAGTCGAGCCATGTAGCATGGATTGTCGCCGCTTGGGATGACGAAGGTCTGCTCCGAGGGCCAACTGTCGATCACCGCGCTCACCTCGTTACTACCCGCGTTGGCTCCCAGCAGATCGCGTACAAACACGCGGTAGTAATAGCGCTGACCAGGACTCAATGCGGGGTCACGATCGGTGTAGAACACGCTGTCTTGGCCGATGGCATTGATGGTGGCTACCAGTGTTGAGAGCGTATCCACTCCTGCCGAGGTCTTCCGGTACAGCCGATAGTCAAGGAAATCGGGGATGGTCGAGGCAGTCCACCGCAGGTACACGGCCTGGCTCGTGATCTGGGTTGGGCCCGGCTGCACCAAGGTGACGGTGCCAGGGGGAGCGTTAATCGTGATAGTGTTCACCGCGCTCTGAGACAAGGCTTCATTCCCTACTTGATCCGTGAAATCCCCGATCACTTGAGCCTGAAACACCTCGTCGCCTGCCTGCACCGTGTAGTCGACCATATAGATGCCGTCGTCGGCAGTCACGTCGCCCCGAGTACCGTCGTCATACAACGCGATGCCCGTGTGTACGGTACCGATATCCACAGTGGCCGTGCCGTTCGGCTCTCCGGCATTCACCCAGAACAGCACGTGATCACCGACATTCAGGACCTGGCCGGCCGCATCATGGTCGACCTCCTGTATCTGGGCCTGCGTGTCCAGGGTGACGCTCACGGTCGGGCTGCTACCGGTATTGCCGGCCAGGTCCGTGGCTCGGGCGCGCAGCGTGTTGACGCCTTCGACAAGGGTCACCTGGGCGCTGAACGTGCCATTGAGGGGCGTCGCGTTCACACCGAACCCATTGACCTCCACGGTGACTGTGCCTACCGCAAGATCATCGATCTGACCTGCGACGGAGATCGAAGGGCTGTTGCCGATACTGCCGTTCGTCGGAGAAGTGACCGTCAAGACAGGAGGGGTCGTATCCACCGTGACGCGGATTGTATCGGATGAACCCGGCCGGTCGTACTGATCGACCACCTCGACCCAGAAGCGATGGATGCCATCGCTGCCCACGGTCGTTGAAACCAGAAAGATGCCGCTTTGAATCGCGATGATCTGCGGTGTCCCGTTTACGAACAGTGTTCCCGCGATGATGGCGGGATCGGTCACTGTGCCGCCCACCTCGACAACGCGGCTGTTCAACAACGCTTCGTTCTCAGGCGTGGTGATGCGAACCGTGGGTCCCTGGCTATTGAGATAGACCGTGGCTGACGCGGAACCTGAATTCCCCGCCAGGTCAACGGCCGACACGACGATCTGGTTGGGACCCTCGCTCAGTTCGCTCCATGCCTGGAACTGCCCGTCGGCAAGAATGAGCTTGCGCACGATGCCTGAGACATTGAGGGTCACACTGTCGGGAGGGTTCGCATCAGTGACCGTGCCTGATACGAAGATAGGGCTCTCCTGGAAGGGCGTGCCATCCAGCGGCTGGATGAGACTGACCTGAGGCGCCTGGGAATCGCGGATTATCGTCATCGGCCCGGAATCGCCAGAGGTGCCGGCCTGGTTCGATGCGGTGACCCGGATCACATTGGATCCTTCCTCCAGATCAGCGGTACCGGCGAACTGCCCGTTGACTACGGCCAGGGTACTCCCGGCGCCATTGACCACCAGCGTCGCCGAGGTGACGCTCTGATCACTGATCACGCCCGAGACTGCAATCCGATTCTCCCGGGTGATGACACCGCTGGCCGGCTGGAGGATCTGGACGACCACCGCGCTGGTGTCCCGCATCACGCTGATCTCGGCGCTGGTGCCGGTATTGCCGTTGGGATCGGTGGCCTGAGCCTTGATAAGGTTGAGGCCCGTTCCCAACGTCACCGGCCCGGAGAAGGCCCCCGCCACCACGGACACCTGCGAAACCACAGAGCCGTTGACGAGGAGAGAAATCGTCGCTACGGTCTGGCTGTCGACCACAGAGCCTTGCACCGCCACGGATGGCTGATTGGTCACATGCCCATCCGCCGGAGAGGTGATGGTCACCAGGGGCCCCTTCGTGTCGAAGGTCACGGGTGACGAGCTCACCGGCGTACTCTCGTTCAAGCTGTCGTCCACCGCCGTGACGGTGTAGACATAGGTCATACCCTCCGTGACGCTCCGATCCAGATAGGCGCTTTCCATTGCGAACACGGAGTCCGCGGCAAACCCGGGATCACGCCGCACATAGTAGCCTTTCAGATCGGGAACAGGTTGGCCACCGTCCAGGGGAATCTCCCAATCGAGAAAGAGCCCCAGCGCCTGCTGCGCGACAGTGAGATCGGTCACCGGGGGAGGCGGTGTTGTATCGGGGTCCGGCCCGGAGGGGCTCTCCTTGTTGCACGCCAGAGCAACCATAAGGACGAACGCGCCCGCTACGGCCACACCACTGAGAAACCGGGATGTCTTGTTCATTGCACCTCTCCAAGATGAGAAGCCTGCGCCTGCGCGGCGCGGCGAACCATGCCCATAAGCGGGTAGTCATCACTGCCCGTCAGGGCATGATACCATACTTCCGCCATTACCGAATACCCTAGATCGCTGGGATGCACACCATCTGGGCATACGACCCTCGACAGACTGCCGGCGGCGACCTCAACGAGCCGCGTGTAGTGGTCGGCGACCATAACGCCATTCCCGTCAGCAAGCTGCCTGAGAAGGGTGTTGAGCTGTTGCGCGCGCGCGTTCGTCGCCTCATCAAGCAAAGGTGGCACGGTGCCGACAACGGCCACCATGCCTAAAGAGCGCGCGTATGACGCTATCGCCGCTACGTTGTTCCTCACCCCCTGGAAGTTGACGGCCGCATCGAGAATATCAATGGTGCCAAACAAGATCAGGACATAGGCTTCGGGACGGCCCCCAAGCCGCCCCTGCATCTCAGCCACGCCGCTGGCGCTGGTGCCTCCGGGTACCCAGGTAGTGTCGACGATGGCGTCCCCGAAAAACGCGGTAAGCGCCAACTCCAGTTCCTCCCGGTACCCTTCGCACCAGATCCACCCTCCGTTTTGCGTCTGAGCGCCCGCGGTTATGCTGTCACCGTACCCTAGAACGCGATGGGGGTTCCGAGCGCCGATATCGGGAATCCGGAAGGTCGCCACCGCCGACCATGGTCCCCAGAGCAGGCCATCAAAGGCCCGCGCCCGCCAGTAGCGGGTCCCTCCCGTGAGCGAGAGCTCAGGAACGATGGCCCAGGCGACCGTACCACCGGAAGCGGGAAGCGGCGGGCTCTGGGCCACGCGCAGGGTGAGCGTCGGGTCCGAGTAGACCTCCATGGTGTGGAGGAGGGCATCGCCATTGACATCGGTCGCCGGCGCCATGGCCAACGTGTGTCGCCCGGTGGGGACAAAGATGCCTCCATCGGGACGTAACGAGGTCGGCGCTGTGGGCAAATCATTCCGGACGACGTGACGCCGCAACTCGGTTGTCCACCCGGCCCTATCCGTGGCGACCACCACGATGGTCGTCCAGCCAAACGGAAGGCTCACCACGCCGCTGAACCCGCCTCCAGCGTCGACGCTCACCGGCGATCCCTGGATTGTGACCAGAGATCCGACCTCGGTGGTCCCCGCTACCGTTACGCTACTGCTCTGCGTGAGCAGGCTGTCAGCGGGGCCGGAGAGGAGTATGAACGGGGGCGTGGTGTCCAGACTCAGGGGAAGCCTGACTGTGGTTCCGTTGCCGACAGCATCGGTGGCCGCCACCACCACCGTGTCAGGCCCCTCCGCCAGAGATACGAGAGCCTGGAATGCCCCGTCGACAACCGCGGCTTCCAGCCCGTCGATAGTCACCATGGCGCCGCTCTCGGCGACGCCGCACACGGTCACCGGACTTGCGGAGAAGAGCTCACCCGCTTCGGGGGAGGTGACCACAAGCGCGGGCGGTTCCCGATCGAGGATTATCACGCAGGGCTCGCCGGCGGCGCTGGTGTGCCCGGCGGTGTCCACGGCGACAGCGTACAGGGTAAGTGGACCGTCGTCCTCGAACGCCTCAATGGTAACACTCCATGCCCCCGTGGCACTGGCCACCGTCTGTCCCAAGGTCTCATCGCCCGAGAAGACGCTCACAGAAGCCCGGGGTTCCGCTGCCCCGGCTACATTGACCACAGAAAGACCCCAAGTAGTGCTCTCGGGAGGCTGGAGAATGACCGGCGGGAGAGGAGGAGTGAGATCCACGGAGAAGCCGACGGAATCACCCCTCACCCATCCTGCTCCAGGGGTCGACGCGGCTCGAACGCTGACCCTGTGGCCTCCATCTGGAGTGGGAGTCGGCAGCGCTATCTCGAAACTCGACGCGGAGATCAACCCGTCGGCGACATTACCGTCGATAAGTACCTCAAGCCACGAGCCGCTCTGAGCAGAGCCTGCCACCGTGAAGGTATCTCCCACGAGCAGGTCACCGTCGATCGGGGTGCTCAAAGCCGGCGCAGATGGTGCGGCGCTGTCCACAACGATCGTGCGTGGAGAAGAGTTCCCGCCGACATTGCCCGCCTTGTCAGTCGATCTGGCGGTGAGGGCATAGCTACCGTCACCGGGAAGAACCAGCACAGTGGAAAAAGCGCCGGCGGCATCAGCGTGTACGGAGGCAAGCCACGACCCGTCCACGGCGAGTTCCACCAAGGCGTTGGCCTCCGCGGCACCCTCGACACTGATGGTGCCGTCGAGGTGAACCTCCGCCGCCGCGGGCCGGAGAATAACTGGAGGAGGCGGGGCAATTCTGTCGACCCAGAGCCGGACGGCGTCTTCAGCCACCCGACTCTGGCCTCGTAGGGACACAATCCCAACAATGTGCGGCCCTTCATCCAGCAGGACGGCCGGTCCCAACGAGAACTCCCCACTCGCGGGGAGTGCCCGTAGCCCCGTATCTCCTCCGTCGATGAGCAAACCCAACTCATCGGAGCCGGAGACCAGCCCCTGGACGATGACGTGGAGCCCGGCCAGAACGGTATCCGGCGCCGGGCTCAGTACAGACTGCACCGTCGGGCTTGCGCCTCCACCCACAATTACCGTGACGCTCTCACTGAAGGCGGTATGTCCTCCCGCGGCAGTCATGCCTCTGGCCCACAGATCCACATACCCAGAGCCCGAAGGATCCATGCCGGGCAGGAGAAACGCACCGTTGCAGACGGGCACAGTCGCAGTAACCGTACCGTTCCGATAGATTTCTACCTCGACCACCTCAGTGGGAACCCGGCCGGCCACAGGGATGGACCCCGCCGGAATGACGGCGCCGTGCACCGGGAAGAGCAACACCGGTGTTGCCAGTGTGGCATAGCTCATGGTGACCGCCACCGGGGAGCTCACCAAGGATGTGTCATGCACCATCCGAGCCCAGATGACCCGTCCCCCCTGCCCACCCAGGGGAAGATCGCCCGCTTCAAACACGCCGGCATTCGAGGAGTACACCCGCACCGGCGAGGCGCCGCCGTCTACAAAGATGTCAACCGCGCGATCGGGCTCGGCAGTTCCCTGAACGGTGATCTTCAAGCGCCCCGAGGTGCTGCCCGAACGCGGCGCGATGATAACCGGGACCCTGCGGGTTTCAACCTGCGTAGTATCCTTTCCGCATCCGCCCCAGAGCAGCGGCAGGAACAGGAGCGGAGCGAGCGATCGTCTCATTGAGAGCCTCCAGAGGCAAGACAGGCATGAACCCAAGCCCCGGCCGCGTCCTTCGGGAAAGAACGGTGTCCAGCCGATTCCGCCGCTGCAACCAAGGGCCTGCCCGGTGACCCTGGGGACTGTCGGAGACGGATAGGCGATTGTCTGCGCGTGAGCGTGGGTGCGTCGGTGCCACAAGACCGTTTGACCCGCGCATG
This sequence comes from Candidatus Fermentibacterota bacterium, assembly GCA_016928395.1. GTDB lineage: Bacteria > JAFGKV01 > JAFGKV01 > JAFGKV01 > JAFGKV01 > JAFGKV01. Next base: position 16,173 of record JAFGKV010000185.1, read on the forward strand.
TGCACCATGAGGCAATCAAGGTAGCAGAGAGAGCCGCTTTCGTCCACAGTCTGAAAGGATGGGGAAGAACAGCATCGAGTGGCGCGGTGAGAAGGTGGAGATGGATCGGGTGATGGCCTCCCCTCACACCTGTTGGTGCCCGAGGCTGCCTCGACCCCTGCGCCGGCCTGACGGTGATAGCCGATACTCTTATGACCCACAGGTATTGACACTGCCTGCTCTCGGTCGTATCTTGCTATCCCCAAAGGCCTGTCTCGTCTTAGGTGGGAGAATTCCCGTGATGCGGGGGCTCTCACTCCGCTGTCGATTTCTCCCCGGATGGAGGTTCGTGTGGCTCTTGTGTGTTCGGCACGGCCAGAGCATGCCGAGCAGTGCCGAACGGCCAGCGTGCCGAAATGGCCTTGTCAGACAGGAGCATTGCTTGAGTGCGAGGGCCCTTAGACGCCACGCGGCGCTACTCACCGCATTGTCGACGGAAGGTCGCCGCGTGCGGCTTCTCGCTGAAACCACTGCGCTGCGCGTCTTCCACACGGCCCGTGCCCAGGAGAACCGGGCTCGTGCTCATGGGCCGCGCACGCCGTCGATCCGATTCGTCGGGTGGGGCTCTCCCATGAAATGCTACTTCATCACAGTCTTGGTCGTTCTCTCAGCCGCGTTTCAGGGATGCGGCCCGGTAGCGCCGGACATCGTGCTCGTAGTGATGGACACTGTACGCCCGGATCATCTCTCCTGCTACGGCTACGAGCGAGACACCTCTCCCAATCTCTCGGCGCTCGCTGAGTCATCCGCCGTCTGGACGAACGCCTATTCGACCAGCTGTTGGACTGCGCCGGCTCATGCGTCAATGTTCACCGGTCTGTATCCGGTGGCGCATCGATGCACACAGGAAAACCCGGATCTCCAGCCGGCATTGGTGTCCCTGGCGGAGATCCTGTCCGATCACGGGTATGTCACCATCGGCATAACAGAGAACGGGGTGCTTCACCGAGAGAGCAACTTCTCCCAAGGGTTTGATGAGTACTACGAGACATGGGTGGAGAATACTGTCGGAAGTGATGAAGAGACTACTCTTGGCTTGTTCTCCGAAGCCCTCGGCAGGCGGGTAGGGAAGCAGCCCATGTTCATCTTCATCAATCTCATCGCCGCGCATGTCCCCTATGAGCCTCCACAACGCTTCCTCACGCGTCTGGATTCGGGATCCCGTCAGCCTCGCTGTTCGGGCGAAGTCTGGAAGGATCTTCTCCTCGGCCGGGTGAGTCTTTCCCACGAGGAGGTCGCCTGCATCGAAGCGCACTACGACGCGGAGATCATGTTCGTGGACCATGTCGTGGGGAGAATGGTTGGAGAGCTCAAGAGCCGGGGGCGGTGGGAGAACACCGTGTTCGTCGCAACATCGGACCATGGTGAGAATCTCGGGGATCA